>CAYUVT010000087.1:0-11472 GCA_964448165.1 uncultured Anaerolineaceae bacterium
CGGCCTTGACCGCCGGGGTCGCCGTGGCGGTACCGCTTTCCTCGTCGATGATCTCGCGGCAGAGATCGACGCACTCGTCGCAGATGTAGACTGCGCCAGGCCCGGCGATGAGCCTGCGGACCTGGTCCTGGTTTTTGCCGCAGAAAGAGCAGTGGTACTGGACGCGGTTGGTGCGGTTGGTTGCCAAGGCGATGGTCCCCCTCTGCCTGCCTAGCGGGCCTCGGATGGCCGCGAGAGCAGCTCATCCACGAACCCGTACTCCTTCGCGCCGTGCGCGTCGAGGTAGAAGTCGCGGTCGAAATCCCGCGTCACCCGCTCGACGGGCTGGCCCGTGTGGCGGGCGATGATGTTGCGGATGATTTCGTTGTTGCGAAGGATCTCCTTCGCCGCAATTTCAATATCGGTCGCCTGGCCGCGCGCGCCACCGAGCGCCTGGTGCATGTGCACGGTGGCGTTGGGGAGGGCGAAGCGCTTGCCCTTGGCCCCGGCGCACAACAGCACCGTTGCCATTGAGGCGGTCTGGCCCACGGCGATCGTCGAGACGTCGGGCTCGATGAGCTGCATGGTGTCGTAGATGGCGAGGCCGGCGGTGATGACACCACCGGGAGAGTGGATGTACATGCTGATGTCGCGTTCCGGGTCCTCGCGCTGGAGGTAAAGCAGCTGGGCGACGATGAGATTGGCGATCTGGTCGTCGATCGGCGTGCCCAGTAACACGATTCGCTCCTTGAGGAGGAGGGAGAAGATATCGAAGGCGCGCTCGGAGCGGGGGCCAGTCTCGATAACCGTGGGGATCACGTCGTAAACGAGGGGGTGGATTCGTGGTGCCTCGCCGGTCATGCCTGTTCCTCCTGCAGTTCGCCCCTGGCGATCGCCGCGAGACGGTCGAGCGTTTTTCGCGAAAGGAGGTTCCGGCGGATCGTCGAAACCCCTTCTTCGGTGGCGAACATCTGGCGGAACCGCGCAGCGTCATCTCCCATGGGAGCCACGAGCGTATCCAGTTCCTCTTCTATCTCTTCGGCCGAAACGTCCAAACCTTCAGCCTCGGCGAGCTCGCTCAGGACGAGTGAACGGCGCAGGCGCATGTCGGCGGCCTCGCGCCAGGTCTCGCGGAACTCGGCCTCGGATTTTCCGATGGATTGCAGGTAGAGCTGGTACTGCTGCTGGTTGCTGTTGCCCATCGCCTCGCGGATGAGGTGGTCGATTTCGTGTTCCACCAGTATGCGCGGGTACTCCAGCGTGGCCCCTTCGACGAGCTTGTCGACCGCGGCGCTGCGGAACTTCTGTTCGGCCTGGTTTTCAAGGGTCGCCTTGATATCGGACGCGATTCGTGCGCGGAGGGTGGCGAAATCGGGGAACTCGTCGGCATTCACCATGCTGGCGAATTCGTCGTCCGCCTCGGGGAGCTGCTCTTCCTTCACCTCGCGGACATGCAGGGTGAAGGTGACCTTTTTGCCCTGGAGCTGCTCGATGTGGAAATCGGCGGGGATTTCGAGGTCGAGCGTCTTATCCTCGCCCTTCTTCATGCCGAGGAACGCCTCGGCGAGCCCGGGGACGAAGAGGACGCGGCCTTCGCGGAGCGGGAACTCGGCGTTCTCATCATCGAGGAACTGGTTGCCGTCCTCCTCGGATGCCTTTACATCGGCGATGATCACGTCTTCCCACTGGATGGGCCGGTCGACCGGGACCTGGGTGGCGTGGCGGCGCCGCAGGAGGAGGACCTGCTCTTCGACCATCTCATCCGTCACTTCCACCGTTTCGGGGTCGACGCGAATGGATCGGTAGTCGTTGAGCTGCACGGTGGGGCGGATGGGCACGGTGGCGGTGAACTTCACCGGCTCGAGCTGGTCGATCTGAAGGTCGGGCTGGCCGATGGCGTCGACGTTCTCGGACTCGATGGCCTCGTTGTAGGCGGCGGGCACCAGCTTATCGAGGGCCTCGCGAATCAGGCCTTCACGGCCAACGGCGCGTTCCACGATCGGGCGGGGGGCCTTGCCAGGCCGGAAGCCGGGGAAACGGTTCCGCTGGGCGATGCGCTTATACGCCGAATCGAGCGACTTTTCCAGGCGCTCTTCGTCGATTTCAATTTGAAGCTGAACGCGGCTCTCGGGAAGCCGTTCAAGGGTTACCTTCACAGGGCGATCACTGCCTCCTTTCCGAGTATATCAGACGCAATCCGGGGTGCCGTGGCGCGCGTGTGAGCTTCATGACGCCCGGCGTTAGCGAAGCCCGTGCGTGCGCGGCGATAGCAGGTCGACGAGGGCGTCGCCGAGCAGGTTCCACGCGAAAAAGAAGAGCGCGACCGGGATGGCGGGGGCGAGGAGAAGGTGGGGGTAGCGTTCGAGGGTCTGAGGGCCGGCTCCATCGGCAATCAGGCTGCCAAAGCTGGCCGTTGGCGGGTCTATCCCGAGACCCAGGAAGCTCAAGGTGACTTCTGCCCCGGCGGTCCCCGCCATCCCGGCCGAGACGCCGACGATGAAGAGCGGCATTACCCCCGGGAGTACATGGCGGGTGATGACCCGCCACGTCGACGCGCCCATGGCTTCGGCGGCGGCCACATACGTTTCTTCGCGGATGGCAAGCGCCTGGCTCCGCACGATGCGGGTGCTGCCGATCCATGCGAATGGCACCGTCGCAAACACGATGATGCCGAACTTCGTCACGGTCCGTGCGTCGTCGCCGAGCCAGGTGTGGTCTTCGAGCCAGAAGGCGACATCGTTGATTCGCGTCCTGAAGGCGGCGGTAATGGCGAGCATGAGGAGCAATGTGGGCAACCCCCCCATCACTTCGCCAACACGCATGATCAGGGCATCCACCCAGCCGCCGCGATAGCCAGCCAGTAATCCCAGGCCGAGGCCAAGAAACAGGCTCCCGCTGACCAGCACGACGACCGTGAAGGCGACGGTGGTCCGGGTGGCGTAGACGACCCGGCTGGCAATGTCCCGGCCAAGCCGATCGGTTCCCAGCCAGTGCTCGGAGGAGGGCCCCTGGAGCCTGGCCTCGGCCGTCAGGTTCTGGGCGTACGGGTCCCGGGGAGCGACCAGCGGGGCGAAGATGCCACACAAGTAGAAGAGCGAGAGGTAGACGATCGCAAGCATCGCAATCTTCTTGCGCAGGAGCGCCTTGAGCATGCGCCGCCGCGGCGAGAGAGAGATGCTCTCGACCAGGATCGGCTCCTCGGCGACCGCCACGCTCATGCTGTCATCCTCTTGCCGCTCCCAGGCGGACCCGGGGGTCGATGACCGCGTAGAGGAGGTCGATGAGGATATTGGCGATCACGAACAGGAACGAGCCGAACAGCACCAACGCCAAAATGACATCGAAATCGGGGGCGAGGACCGCGTCGAATCCTTCGCGGCCGATGCCGGGGATACCAAACAGCTGCTCGACGATGAGCGACCCGCCGGCGACGCCCGGGAGCGAGAGCCCGATGACCGTGATGAGCGGCAGAAGCGCGTTCCGGGCCACATGGGTGAGGATGACGGTACGCTCCTTGAGGCCCTTGGCGCGGGCAGTGCGGACGTAGTCTTCCTGGAGCACGCCAAGCACCGAGGCCCGCACGAACCGGGCGACGCCCGCCGTGCCCGGCAACGAGAGGACGAGGATGGGCAGGATGATGTTGAGACTTGTGAACCCGCGCCAGCCAAGGCCCACAAGGTCGAGCTTTAACGCGAAGAGCCACATGAGCGCGGGCGCCGCCACGAAGACGGGGATGGCATCGATGGCGAGCCAGAACGAGATGGTAAGCGGGTCGAGGAAGGTGCCCCTGGCAACCGCCGCATAGATCCCGGCCATGATGCCAAAGGTGAACGAGATGACGAGCGCGATGAGCCCAAGCCGCGTGGAAACCCAGATCTTGGGGATGATGACCTCGCTAACGGTGAACTGCTGATGGCGGGTTGAGACGCCAAGGTCGCCTTTCGCGAGGTTCTCCATGTACTTGATGTACTGGATGTGGATGGGCTCGTCGTAGCCATACTTCTTGCGCAGGAGCTGGGCCTGCTCCTCCTGGTAGCGCTGGCCCAGGATGGCGTCGACCGGGTCGCCGGGGGCGAGCCGGAGCATGTAGAAGACGACGACGGAGATGACGAAGAGGACGACAATGCCCCAGAACAGCCGGCGGATGGTGTAGCCAAGCAGCCCGGGGGCCATCGGCGTCTATTCTGCCTTGATTTCCACGTAACGGAACTTCGGCACGGTCATCGAGACATCCGGGTAGCCAACGACGCAGGGCTTCACGACGATGTGGTCGACGGGCCAGAAGGTGGGAATCACGATGGCATCGTCGAGGATCTTCTGTTCGGCCTGGGCGTAGAGCTGGTAGCGCTTCGTCCGGTCTTGCTCGGTGCGGGCTTCCCTGAGCAGCCGGTCGACCTCGTCGTTCTTGTACTTCGTGTAGTTGAGCGTGCTATCGCTGGCGAAGAGCTTGCCGAGGAAGTCCTCCGGGTCGGGGTAGTCGGCGGACCAGCCATCGGAGTGCATCTGGAAGGTGCCGCGGCGCTGCTCGCGCAAGAAGGCCGACGTGTCGATTGCCTGGAGCTCGATGTTCACCCCCAGCGCATCCTGCCAGCCCTGCTGGATGGCGACGAGCAGGTCGCCGGGCGCCGCGCCGCTGCCGCTGAAGCTCAGGACGATGCGAGGCATGTTGCCCGCGTATTTGGATTCCGAGAGCAGCTGCCTTGCCCGCTGGACGTTGTAGTCGTAGCTCTTCACCGATTCGGAGTAGCCTGGCATTTCCGGTGGCAGGAACCCATCGGCCACCCGGTAGGCGTCGTAGAGCAGCACCGAGTTGATGGTCTTGCGGTCGATGGTCATGGCGAAGGCCTGGCGGACCTTCGGGTCATCGAATGGTGGCTGGTTGGGGTTCAGGGTGAAGTAGAAGACCGCCATGTTGGGCACGGAGCGGTATTCCTTCGCGAGCTTGTTCGAACCATCCTTGACGGAATCGAGCAGGCTTGCCGGGAAGAAGCTCAGGTGGAGCTCGTCGTTTTCGTAGCGTGTGAGCAGGGAACCGCCACCCAGTTCGAACACGACCTCGTCGATCTTCGGTGCGCCAAGGTGGTAGCGGTCGTTCTTCACAAGGCGGATGCGCTCCGCGGGCTTGAACTCGGCCAGGCGGAAGGGGCCGGTGCCGTTCGGCTTCTGCGTCCAGTTTCGCGGGTTCGACTCGATCTGCTGGCGGTCGACGACGAAGGCCACGGGATAGGTGAGCTCGGAGAGGAAGTAATCCGAGGGTTCGATCAGGTCGATCTGGATGGTGCGCTCATCAATGACTTTGACACCGCTTACGCTGGATGCCTTGTTATCGAACCGGTCGCGCAGACCGACGATGTTGCCAAGGTAGGCGCGGACCGTCGGGGAGGCATTCACCGGGTCGGCCGCGCGCTCGATGCTGTATTTCACGTCCTCGGCTGTCACCCTGCGGGTGTTGCCAGTGTGGAAGACCACGTCGTCGCGCAGCGTGAAGGTGTAGGTCTTGCCATCGTTGGAGACCTTCCAGCTCTGGGCGATGTCGGGCTTGACTTCGAGGTTGGTGTCGAGCGTGACGAGGCCACCAAAGATCTCAACAACGTACTCACTGGTCGAGACATCGCCCACCTGGATAGGGTCGAGCACGGTCGCAGGTTCGTTACCGGGGACGATGAGCGAGTTGCCGCTGCAGATCCCCTTGCCGGTGCTGCGGGGACTGCCGCCATCGTTGTTGGAGGGGCTGGCGGGAGAGCCGCCGTTGTCGTCGCCGCCGCCGCCCGCCAGCGCAATGACGAACACGACGCCCACGGCAAGAATCAGGAAGGCGACGACCCCCATCATGAGGGTCAACATGCGGTTTGACATCGGCTTTCAATCCCGGAGGGTCTTACTGCAATACGCTGGCCAGGCCGTGGGCGATGCGTCCCCGGCCGGACCGGGCGGATGCAAGGGTACACGGTATGTGGCGCGGCGGGCACGGGATGCCAGCCACCTCGCGAAAACGCGGCTTTACATGCGCCCGTGCGGGCCGCGGATTAGCGGCCGCGCGCCGGGTCCTCGATGAGCCGCAGTCCCAATTCTTCGAGCTGGGCCTTTTCCACGGGCGATGGAGCGCCCATGAGCGGGTCGCTGCCAGATGATGCCTTCGGGAACGCGATGACATCGCGGATGTTCTCGCTTCCGATGAGCGACATGACCAGCCGGTCGATGCCCATGCCGACGCCGCCTTCCGGGGGAGCGCCGTATTCAAGCGCATCGAGGACGACACCGAAGCGGTCTTGCATCTGCTCTTCGGTGTAGCCCATGAGCCGCAAGACCTTCTCCTGGGCGGACCGTGTGTTGATGCGGATGGAGCCGCCCCCAACCTCGGTACCGTTAAGCGTCAGGTCGTACTGGCGGGCGATCACCTTGCCCGGGTCGGTATCCAGCAAAGCTTCGTGTTCGGGCAGGTAGCCGCTAAACGGGTTGTGGGTCGCATCCCAGCGCCCTTCTTCGGGCCGCCATTCCAGGAGCGGGAAGCCCGTGACCCACGCGAACGAAAGGACTGACTCGTCCTTGAGCTTGAGCCGGTCTCCAAGCGCGGTGCGGACTTCGTGAAGGGAACGTGCCACGGTTGCGGGCTGGTCGGCGACGATGAACACCATATCGCCAGACGCGGCGCCCGCGAGCCGCTGGATGGCGGCGAGTTCGGCCTCGGAGAGGAACTTCGCAACCGGCGATCGCAGTTCATCGCCGGCGAAGCCGATGTAGGCCAGCCCGCGCGCGCCGCCGGACTTCGCGATTTCGGTGAGCTCGTCGATCTCGCGGCGGGTCATGTCGGCCTTGCCGGGGACGCGGATCGCCTTGATTTCGCCGCCGCTTTGCAGTGCGCCGGCAAACACCTGGAAGCTCGACCCGCGGAGCGGGTCGCTGATATCGACAAACTCGAGGCCAAACCGGAGGTCCGGGCGGTCGATGCCGTAGCGCGCCATGCAGTCGTGGTAATCGAGCCGGGGGAACGGCGTGGCCGCGATGGGCCCCCGGCCAAAAGTGCGGGCAACGCCCGTGTAGAGCTCCTCGATGAGGCCCATCACGTCGGATTCGTCGACGAAGGCCATCTCCAGGTCGAGCTGGGTGTGCTCGGCAACACGATTCGCGCGGAAGTCCTCATCGCGGTAACAGCGGGCGATCTGGAAGTATTTCTCGAACCCGGCCACCATCAGCAGCTGCTTGAGGATCTGTGGCGACTGGGGCAGCGCGAAGAAGTGTCCCGGCTTGAGCCGGGAGGGGACGAGGAAATCGCGTGCGCCTTCGGGGGTCGATTTGATGAGGGTGGGCGTTTCGATTTCGTAGAAGCCCCGGCTCACGAGGAAGTTGCGGATGTACCAGACCACCTCGTGGCGAAGCTTGATGACTTCCGCAACTTCGGGACGGCGCAGGTCGAGGTAGCGGAATTTCAGCCGGAGTTGCTCGTCGACATCGGCCGGCTCGTTGATATAGAACGGCGGCGTCAGGGCCTCGTTGAGCACGGTGCAGCGCGTGGGGATGACTTCTACCTCGCCGGTGGCCATGTTCGGGTTCACCGTGGCGGTATCGCGTGCGGCGACCTGGCCTTCGACCTGGAGCACCCATTCGCTCCGGGCGCGGTGGGCGACAGCATGCGAGGCGGCGTTATCGGGGTTGAAGACGAGCTGTACCAGCCCGCTCGAATCGCGAAAATCGATGAAGATGAGTCCGCCATGGTCGCGACGGCGATGGACCCACCCTGCGAGCCGTACCGAGCGGCCCGCATCGGCGATTCGAAGTTCCCCGCAGTTCGTGTCTTTCAGCATCGGCCAATGGTAGCCGACTGCCCGGTTAGGTTCCGTGGACCAGCGGGCGCCGTACTATCCGAGGGTCTGCGCGAGCATCAGCGCGTTCCCGTCCGGGTCGCGGAACGAGGCCAGCCTGACCATCCCGGGGATCTCGTTGGTTGGACCATCGAATGTTATGCCCCGCCGCTCCAGCTCGGCGCGACTCACGTCGATGTCGCTGACGCCGAAGGTGATGGTGACCGAACCGGCCCCCGGGTGCGCTCCATCAAGGCGGTTGAGCCCAATCGTCGCGCCGCTCAGCGGGGTCTGGAACTCGGCCCAGCCCACCTCCTCGATCGCGTACATCTCCTGGAATCCGAGTTTTTCGGCGTACCAGCGGCGGGCTGCATCGAAGTCGGTAACCAGCACCGAAAGCGTGAGTTCTGGTTTGAATCCCAGGCCGGCCATTCTCGTCACCTCCAGGTTCGCGACGCACAGCCCGTGGCCCGCTAGAGTCTTGGCCGGGTGTGCTTCCGGCGCGAAAAACGCACGGAAAGTATACTAGCTCTACTCGCTCGTCAAGAGGTGTCGTACGGCATCGCTCGCCCCGGCCATCCGCTTCTTCCATCACCGCTGGTCGGTACCGATCGTTGCAACGTTGCACCGCGACGGACCACTGCGCTTCGCGGAGCTGGCGCGCCGGCTCGCTGCGAGCCGCGACACGCTGGCGGACACCATCGCCAGGCTGGAGGCCTCGGGAGTGGTGACGCACGACAGCGGCGTGTCGCGTCCCCATTACCGGCTCACGGCAGTGGGCGAACAGGTGGGCGATGCCGCGCTGGCGACGGTTGCCGCCATCAGGGGGACCGATCTGCTGCCCATCGCGCTGAAGAAGTGGCCGATGCTGGTGGCCGTGGCCATCGGCCGCGGCGCGGGGCGCTACAACGAGATGAAAGCGATGCTACCGGGGATTACCGCCCGTGCGCTTGCGCTCGCGCTCAAGGACCTGCAGGCGGCAGGGATGGTTGACCGGGAGGTGAGCCACGGATACCCGCCGGTGGCGCGGTATTCGCTTACGGCGAAAGGGCTCGAGCTCCTGCCGGTGCTCGACCGCCTGTGCCAGGCATCGGAGGAGGCCAGCCGCGAGGGATGACATCGACATAGGGGATTGGGTATCGTACAGGTTGGCTTTCAATCACCCACCTGAGCATTTCTTCATGTGATACTGGAGTGACCACACCCGGGGGAATCGCCATGGCCATCCAGGTCACCCTCCTCTCCCATTCCGAAGACCCGATGCGGTCGCTCTACATGGCGTACCGCACGTGCTACAGCCAGCTCACGCCGCAGCAGGTGGCAGCGCGCATCGAGGACGATCGCATCACCGAGGCCCAGATGCGCCAGTTCATCGAGGAGCGGCTCAAGACGGGCCACGCCAGCCCGCTCGAACAGGTGTGGTTCGAATTCGGGATTTCTGGTGTCAGCCGCGCCTTCAGCCACCAGTTCGTACGCCACCGGGTCGGCATCTCGTTCGAACAGCAAAGCCAGCGTTACGTCACCTACAAAGGGGGCGAGTTCCCCTACACGGTCCCGGAGACGGTCCGCAAGGCGGGGATGCAGGACAAGATGGATGAGCTCTTCGACCGCGTCGGTGAGCTTTACGAAGAGATGGTGGCCGCTGGCGTACCCGCCGAGGATGCGCGCTTCCTGCTGCCGAACGCCACGAACACGAACTTCAAAATCACGGTCAACTTCCAGAGCCTCCTCCACATCTGCGACCTGCGCCTCTGCACGCGCGCGCAGTGGGAGTTCAGAAAGGTCGCCGCGCTCATGCGCTCCGAGGTCAACAAGGTCGTGCCCGAGCTGGGGCGCTACCTCCAGCCGAAGTGCGGCGAGTACCGCCTGGGCTACTGCGACGAAAGCGAAAAGGACTGGGCGGCCTGCCCCATCGGCCGCGTGCGCCCCCACAAGGATGTGCTGTTCCGCATCTACGAATCGTACCGCAAGGGCGAGCTGCAGCCCCTCCGCGAAGAGGACTGGGACGCTATCGAGGAACGGGAACCGGCACCGGCGGGCGGGGATTGATGGCGTGCCCGGTGCTGCCGCTCGGCCGCTGGCTGCCGTGGGTACTTGCAGGCGTTGGCGCCGCGCTCATCCTCTGGGGAGCCGCCACCGCGGACCGGGAGACCGTGCTCGCCGGTGTGGTGGGCGTGGTCGCCGTCCTCGTCGCGTTCCCGCTGGGGTCACTGGTCACCCACAGAGCCGGGCGCCACGAGGAATAGCGCCCGGGCACGTCAGGGGACCATTGGCGGCGATGGCGGCGCGGCCGTCTCGACTACTCCCCCTCCCGGGGCGGGCGGTTCGGCCAGTGGACCCCGCGATGGCAGGCTTAGCGAGACCAGCAACACCAGCCCCACGAGGGACACCACCGCCGCCGTCACGGCAACGCCCAGGCCGAAGTCGTCGGGCAGCCGTACGTGAGCGGCGCGCGGCCGCGTGAAGGTTGCCATGCCTCGCAGGCTACCCGCCCCGCGTAAACCCTCGGCCAACCGGGCGCAATTTGATCGTCGCCTCCATTGCGGTGCCTCCGCCCGGGTAGGGACCCTTCGGGAGCGGTGCGGAACTGCCGATCCTCCGAGTAGCAATCAAGCGCCATCGCCGGGGAGGCAGCTCTTGGCAGTCCCTGTTTCCGTGCCCAACCTCGGGCCCGACATGGCCGGCGGGGTCGTCGCCGAGTGGTACGTGCCCGATGGCGCGGCCGTCGACACCGGCGACCTTGTTTGCCGGGTCGAATGCGAGTTCGTGGCGGTCGAGATCGAGGCCGAAGCACCAGGGGTGCTGCACTGGCGTGCGGCAGCAGGAAGCATCGAACGGGTGGATGCGGTCATCGGCATCATCACGCGCCCCGGCGAGGCCACACCCGGCCCGGAATCCCCGCCGATCGCCATCCCGACGCCGGCCACACCCACAGCCGGCGAACGCCACGAAGGCACGGCCACCGGAACCTGGCCCGGCGACCAGGTGGTGGTGCCGTTCCGGAGAAGTCCGCGCGAGGCTGCCAGCGCTGACCGGCGTGCCAGCGAAACGGTCGCACCGCTGGAGGACGCAGGGACGGCGATCCCTGGCCTCCCCCTCTGGGAGCCGGAGGAGGACCCGCCGTTCGCCGAGGTCTTCCCCCCGCCGCTGCCAGTCGAGCAGGTGATCCGCTTCACTGCCGCCGCCGCGGAGGCGAACGCGCGGGCGCAAGTGTTGACCATGGAAGTACGCCTCGACGCCAGGGAGGCCCTGCGGGCCATCGACGTCCTGGCAAGAGAGTGGCGCGATGCGCAACGGCCGATCGTCGAGGACCTGGTAGTGCGGGCCTTCGCGCGCGCGCTCCTGGAGACCGGCGTGGAGTCGAGCCCCGCCGGCCTGACCCGCGTCACGCTGCAATCGGAACACGCCATCGCCATCAGGGACGCAAGCGAACGGGGCTTCCGCGAGGCCACCGGTACTCGCGCCGCTGGGGGCGATATCGCCGCCGAGCGGGCGGCGTGGTGGCTGCTCTCGCTGCGCGAGACGGGCGTCCAGGCGTGCCAGCCGCCGCTGGACGCCGGGCAAACCCTGGCCGCCTCGATGGGCGCGATCGACGAATCGGGCCAGGTGAACGTTACGATGGTGTACGACAGCTCCCGTCTCGGTCCGGGGGAGGCAGCGCGCATCCTCACACGCGTGCGTTGCCTGGTGGAGG
>CAYUVT010000088.1:0-11425 GCA_964448165.1 uncultured Anaerolineaceae bacterium
GCGTTCACCCGCTCCCCGGGCTTCACCGACACCTGCTCGACCACGCCGCTCGCCGGCGAACGCAACTCGTTGTTCATCTTCATTGATTCGATAACCAGCAGAACATCCCCCGCCTCAACAGTGGCGCCAGGCTCACAGCGCACCTCCACGATGCTCCCGGTCATAGGTGCGACGATGCGCTTCAGCCCGGACTCTTCCTGGCGGGCAGCCCGCGCTGCGGTCTGGGGCCTCCAGCGTTCCACGTCAAAATCGAAGGCGTGGCGTCCGATGGTGGCAACCGCGCCGCCCCGCCGGCGCTCCAGGTACAGCTCAACAGGATGGTTGTCGATCATCAGCAGGTAAAGCTGGGAATCGCCAATCCGCTGGAGTTCGGCCCGTTGCCATGCCTGGTCACCGTCCCGGCGAACGAAAAGGCCGCGCTCGTTGCGATTGAGCTCGTAGGCGACTTCGCTGTCGCCGTCGCGAATCAGATACTTCTCGGCCATCGGCCCATGCCCCTGTTCCCGCCAACGCCGGCCATCTGAGTCCGCCAGGTGGATGCCCCCGGGCGTCGCCCATTGCCGGCCTGCCCCACCGCTCCGTTCGTCGACAAGGTTTCGGAGTAGTCTGCCTCGCCGGTCACCATGAGCAGCGATGCAATTTCCGCGAAAGCGCGCTGCTGCGCGAGATGCTCCTCAACGACAACTTCGTGCCGGTCGAGGAATTCCGTGTCGAAGTTGCCGTTAATGAAATCGGGCTGGTCGAGGATTTGCTCAAGGTATGGGATGTTTGTGGCGACCCCCACGACCTTGAATTCGGCAAGCGCCCGCTTCATGCGTGTGCGCGCGCCCTCACGGTTCCGTCCCCAGGCCGTGACCTTCGCCAGGAGCGAATCGTAGTACGGGGTAACTTCCACGCCGTCGTACAGCGCGCTTTCCACGCGGATGCCCGGCCCTGCCGGCTCGCGGGCAAGGACGACACGGCCGACTGATGGCAGGAAATTGTTGAACGGGTCTTCCGCCACGATCCGGCACTCGATGGCCCAGCCGCGGGTGAGGAGATCGGCCTCGTCGTAGGGCAATTCCTCGCCCGCTGCCACCAGGATCTGGTCTTTCACCAGGTCGGTCCCGGTGACGATCTCGGTCACGGGATGCTCAACCTGGAGGCGGGTATTCATCTCGAGGAAGTACCAGCTCCCATCCTCGTTGAGCAGAAACTCGACCGTTCCAACGTTATGGTAATTAGCCGCACGGGCGATGCGGACGGCGGCACGCGTGAGGCTCCTGCGTAACTGCGGCGAGACGGCGATGCTCGGACACTCCTCGATGAGCTTCTGGTGCCGACGCTGGATAGAGCACTCCCGCTCGCCAACCGGCACGATATTGCCGAACTGGTCGCCGATGACCTGGACCTCGATGTGGCGCACCCGCTGCAGGTTCTTCTCGACGTAGATGGCAGGGTTGCCGAACGCCGCCTGGGCCTCCTGCATCGCACGGGCAGCAGCGTCGTGCAGGTCGTCCCGGCGCTGGACGAGCCGGATCCCCCTGCCGCCACCACCGGCCGCAGCCTTAATCATCACCGGGTAGCCGATGCGGTCGGCAAACGCGAGCGCCTCCTCGATGGAGGAGAGTTCGCCGCTGCCCGGGAGCACGGGGACGCCCGCATCCGCCGCGATCTTGCGGGCCGCGATCTTGTCGCCGAGGAGACGAATGGAAGCGGCGTCCGGCCCGATGAACGTCATCCCGGCCGCGGCGCAGGCCTCCGCGAAGTCCGCGTTCTCGGCCAGGAATCCGTATCCGGGGTGCACCGCTTCGGCGCCACACTCCCGCGCGACGCTGATGATGCGGTCCACGTTCAGGTAGCTCTGCCTTGCGTCCGCCGGGCCGATGAAGTGCGCCTCATCGGCGTACCGCACGTGCTGCGACGTCCGGTCGACTTCGGAATACACGGCGACGGACCGGATTCCCAGGTCGCGGAGTCCGCGAACAATGCGAAGCGCGATTTCTCCGCGATTGGCAACCAGCACTTTGGAAAACATATCTACAGGCTCTACTTCTCTAGAGAGAGTCGATAGCGTTTGCACAGCATACGGGGCGGCCCGCCGACAGGCGAACTCGCCATCCGCGACTGGTTTGGCGTCCGCCGCCGCATTACGCTGGAATGAATGGACGAGCACACAATCCGTGTCCTCGAGTTCGAAAAAGTGCTCCAACTGCTGGCCGGAGAGACCGCCTTCAGCGTTGGGCGCGAGCTGGCGCTGGCCGTCAGGCCTGCCGAGGACTACGAGACGGCCTTTGAAATGCAATCCGAAACGGCGGAGATGCGGCTCCTCGATCAGCTCGGCATCGACGTGCCCTTCGCGGGAGCCCGCGATATCCGCCCGGTGATTCATGCGGCTTCCATTGGCCAGGTGCTCGAACCGGGAGACCTGCTCGAGGCCGCGCAGACATTGAAGACCGCCCGGCGCGCCCGCCTCGTGCTCGAGAAGGTACGCGACCGGGTGCCCCGGCTGGCCGCGATCGCCGATACGATCGGCGACTTTCGATTCCTTCATGACGAAGTCGAACGGTCCATCTCTGCGCGAGGCGAAGTCTCCGACGCGGCGAGTGAGCAGCTCGCCACGACCCGTCGCGAACTGCGCATCGCCGAGTCACGGCTCGAACAGCGCGCCCAGGCGGCACTCGCCGATGCCGTTCGCCGAGGGATCGCCCAGGAAGGGCTCCTCACCGAACGGAACGGAAGGAAGGTCATCCCCATCAAGGCCGACTATCGCGGCCAGGTGCCCGGGATCGTCCACGACGTCTCCTCCAGCGGGGCCACCCTGTTCATCGAGCCGATGGGCGTGGTGGATGCGGGGAACCAGGTGCGTGAACTCCAGCTCGCCGAAGAGCGCGAGGTGCGCAGAGTGTTGCAGCGCCTCACAGCGCTGCTCGGCGACGCGGCGGAGCTTGCCTCGGAATCGCTGATGGCCCTCGCCCGGCTGGACCTGCTGAGCGCGAAGGTTCGGCTTGCCCGCAAGATGCGCGCAGAGCTTCCCCCGCCCGGCGAAGTCTCGTCCTGGTTCCAGCCCTCGGGCGCCACCATCCTGGTACGGGGGCGGCACCCGCTGCTCAAGGGCGAGGTTGTACCCACGGACATCGAGGTGGGTGGCGACTACGCCGGGATCGTTATCACCGGTCCCAACACGGGCGGCAAGACCGTCGCGCTGAAGACGATGGGGTTGCTGACCCTCATGGCCCAGTCGGGAATGGGTGTCCCCTGTGATTCCGGAAGCCGCATCCGGCACTACCCAAACATCTTCGCCGACATCGGCGATGAACAGTCCATTGAACAGTCGCTTTCGACGTTCTCATCGCACATGCGCAACATCATCGGCATCCTCGGCCGCGCGGGAAGCGATACGCTCGTGCTCCTCGACGAGCTGGGAGCCGGCACCGACCCGGCCGAGGGTGCGGCGATTGCGCGGGCAGTGCTCGAAACGCTGCTGGACCGCGGCTGCACGCTCATCGCCACCACGCACCACGGCGAACTCAAGGTGTTCGCCCACAACGACCCCAGGCTCCGGAACGCTTCGGTGGAGTTCGATGTCGAGACACTCAGCCCCACGTACCACCTGACCGTCGGCCTCCCCGGGCAATCGAACGCCATCGCGATCGCGCGGCGCCTTGGCCTCTCCGAAGAGGTGCTCGCCCGCGCCAGCGAGCAGCTCGCTCCCGAGCACTTCGAACTCGAAACGCTCCTCGCGGAGATACGTGCGGAGCGCTCGGCCGCGTCCGACGCACGGCGCCGCGAGGAACTCGCCCGCCGCGAAGCCGAGGAGCTGCGCGCGACGCTGGCGGAGCGCCGTGACCGCATCGAACAGGAGCGCGCCGCGATTCTCGACGACGCCCGGCGCGAGGCCGAAGACACGCTCGCCAGGCTCCGCCGGGAAGTGGAATCCGCCAGGCGAAAGGCTGCAACCCGGGACTTCGATGCCGTCGCGGCGGCCGAGACCCTGCGAGCACTGGACAAGGACGTGGAGCGGCTGGCAGTACGCGCCCGGCCGCGCCGCCCCGAACCCAGCGCACCGGCGACGATACGCCGCGAGGTCGAGCCCGGCGACCTCGTTCACGTCCGCGACATCCCCCAGCTCGGAGAAGCCCTGAGCACCGTCGGTGAGGACGGCCGGGTGGACGTGCAGTTCGGCTCGCTCCGGATGAAGGTGTACGTCGACCGGATCGACCGCATCGAGACACCCACACCCTCGGGCGAACGCATCAAGGTGCCGATGGGGCCTCCCGTATCGATGGAGCTGGACCTGCGCGGTCAGCGGGCCGAAGCCGCCCTGGAACAGTTCGAAACGTACCTCGACAGCGCATTCCGTGCCGGGCTCCCGTTCGTGCGGATAATCCACGGCAAGGGTACTGGCGCCCTCCGCGCGGCGATTCGCGAAGCCCTGGCGCACCATCCGCTCGTGCGGAAGTACGAGTCCGCTGCAGCCAACGAGGGTGGCGAAGGCGTGACCATCGCGCTCCTGGCCGGCTGAAATGACACGAACTCCGTCCGCCCAGGGCGCCTTTGACCTTGGAGAGCCAGAGATCCCTCCAGATGCGCCGCTCGCCGCCCGTATGCGCCCACGGACCCTGGACGAATTCGCAGGGCAGGAAGAGGCCGTGGGGCCGGGGACGA
This sequence comes from uncultured Anaerolineaceae bacterium, assembly GCA_964448165.1. Classification (GTDB taxonomy): domain Bacteria; phylum Chloroflexota; class Dehalococcoidia; order Tepidiformales; family Tepidiformaceae; genus Amarobacter. The sequence goes on from CAYUVT010000088.1 coordinate 4,648, forward strand.
TGCTGAGGGGCGCCGTGGGTCGCGGTCGATTGCCCTCAATCATCCTCTGGGGCCCGCCCGGGTGCGGCAAGACCACGCTCGCCCGCATCCTCGCCCGGGGTGTCGGCGCCGAGTTCGTGGCTCTCTCGGCCGTCTCGTCCGGCGTGGCAGATTTGCGCAAGGTCATTGCCGATGCCGGGGCGCGGCGCAGCGCGGGCCGCCGAACCGTGTTGTTTATCGACGAGATCCATCGCTTCAACAAGGCCCAGCAAGACGTCATCCTTCCCTACGTCGAGGACGGGACGGTCACCCTTGTCGGCGCCACGACGGAGAACCCCTCGTTCGAGGTCATCGCGCCGCTGCTGAGCCGGTCACGTGTCGTGCGGCTCAAACAGCTTGGGCCCGAGGCCCTCCGGGCGGTCATTGAACGCGCCTTGAACGACACAGTCCGCGGCCTCGGTTCGCTGGACCTCCACATCGAGGAGCCCGCGATCCGCGCGCTGCTGGAAGGAGCGAATGGCGACGCCCGGGCCGCCCTCACGGCGCTGGAGATCGCCGCCGACATCGCACACGCTGCGGGCCGGCGCGAGATCACCAGCGGCGACATCAGCCAGGCGCTCCAGGATCGCCGCCCGTACTATGACCGGCAGTCCGACTACCACTACGACACGATTTCTGCGTTTATCAAGTCGCTCCGCGGCAGCGAGCCCGACGCGGCCCTGTACTGGCTCGCGCGGATGATTGAGTCTGGAGAGGACCCGCTGTTCATCGTCAGGCGGATGGTCATCCTCGCAGCCGAGGATGTGGGCCTGGCGGACCCGCAGGCGCTGCAAGTGGCCGTCGCCTGCCAGCAGGCAGTGCATTTTCTCGGAATGCCAGAAGGATTCTATCCCATGGCGGAGGCCTGCCTTTACCTCGCGCTGGCACCGAAAAGCAACAGTGTTGGAAGCGCCTACGCCCGCGCGCTTGAAGATGCCAGGCGAACCGCACACCTGCCGGTGCCCATGCAACTCCGCAACGCAGCCACCGGACTGATGCGCACATTCGGATATGGCGTGGGATACCGCTATGCACACGATGAGCCGGGCCATGTCGCGCGCGGGATGCACTATTTGCCGGAAGAACTCGGCCAGCCACAGTATTACGTACCGGGCGAGCTCGGTTTCGAGGTTGAGGCGGCGAAACACTTGCTGGAACTTCGAACCGGGAACGCCGACTCACCCTCTGTTTCGGACTAAGCCATGAAGATTGAGTTCCTCTACTCCAAAGCCACCGGCCGCAGCGCCCAGGCGGAAGAAGCCCTGCGGCTCGCCCTCGAGGCCACCGACCCCACGATCGAAGTGATCTACACCGAAGTCGATGGTATGGAAGATGCGCGCGACAAGAAGTTCCTCGGCTCGCCCTCGATCCGCGTCAATGGCATTGACGTGGAGTACGGCGAGCGCGAGCCAGACGAGTACCAGAGCGGAACCCGCTACTACAACACGCCCGAGGGCTGGAAGCCGTTCCCCCACGCACGCCTCATCGCCAACACCATCCTCGAAGTGCAGGCGCGCGAAGGGAAGAAGCCGTAGTCAGCCGCGGTCGGTGAAGGTGACCATCCCGGAAAGGTGGCACGTATCGTTGTGGCGGGCGACCACCAGGCGCCCGGCACGGTCGCGGACGATTTCGGTGATGCTACAGTTCGCCACGTGAAACGCGCCGGGCCGGTTCACGTCGATCCCGACCGCCAGGTGGCAGAGTGAACTGATAACTCCTCCGTGAGCAACGGCAATGGTTGTTCCGCCGGCCTCGGCAAGTTGGTCCAGTGCCTTGCGCAGCCGGGCGGCGAAGTTGTCGCGGCCTTCCTCGCCCGGGAACGTGGGCCGGTGACCGGCCGCCGCAGCCGCAAACACCTCCGGAAATCGCTGACGCAACTCCCCGGCGGTTAACCCGCTCGCTTGGCCGATGTCGTACTCCATCAGCTCGGGCATAGGCAAGGGAGCCCGCCCGAGCTGGCCGGCGAGGATTTCCGCGGTTTGCGTGGCCCGGCGAAGTGGGCTTGTTACCAGCCGATCGGGCCCGACCTCTGCGAGGAACGCGGCGGTCGCGCACGCCTGGCGCACGCCCGTCTCGCTGAGCCCGAAATCCAACCGCCCCTGGATGACTCCGCTGGCATTGCCCTCGGATTCGCCGTGGCGGATGAGGATAAGGCGCACGGAAGGAGTTACTCCGTCAGCCGGCGATAGAGCGTGGGCAGGCGGCTGGGCAGCGCTTCGATGTCCGCCACGACCTCATAACCCATGTCCTCGCACATCGTCTTCAGGTAGTCGTGCCCGGCCCGGTCCACTGTGAGTGCGAACGGCGTGATGCCATCTCGCTTCGCCTCGTTGAGTGCCTGCTTGGTGTCGTGGATCGCGTATTCCTTCTCGGTCCGGTCGCGTCCATAACCGTGGTCCTGGGGCCGCCCATCGCTCAGGAGGAAGAGGATCTTCACCTTGGCATCGGTCATGTTGAGCTTGTAGGTGGCGTGTCGGATAGCCGGGCCCATGCGCGTCGAGCGAATCGGCGTGATCTTGTCGAGCCGGTTCTTGATGCGCTGGTCGAGGGACTCGTCGAAATCCTTGATGACGAAGAACTCGACGTTGTCGCGGCCGTACCCGCTGAAGCCGTAGATGCCGTACTGGTCGCCGATGGTCTCCAGCGCGGTCATCAGGAGCACCGTCGACTCCTTCTCCAGGTCGATGATCCGCTTGGGCGGTGCGGTCAGCTCCTGGCGGCGCTTCGAAACCCACCAGCTCAGGTACTTGCGCGGGTCGTCGTCGTAGTCGTCGTCGTAGCGCTTCTCGCGCTTGTTGATCTCCTCGTCGGTGCTCGCGGACATATCGATGAGGAAGGCGACGGCGACGTCGCGCTCAATCTTGTTACGGCGCCAGTAGATTTTCTCGTTCGGGTTCGCGCCGATGCGCTTCTCGATCATCCACTCGATCGCGGCGTCGAGGTCGAAGTCCTCGCCGTCCGGTAGACGCTTGAGTTTGCGGAACATCTCCGGCTTCATCAGTTCGAACTGCTTGCGTGTCTGCGTCACCAGGCCCGCATGCTCGCGAAGCGCGTTCTCGTAGAAGTTCTCCTCGCCCTCTTCGAGCTTGGATTCCTTTACCGCGCACCAGCGCGGCTTGTAATCCTGGGCGCGGAAGTCCCACTCGTCGTAGTAGTACACCGTGACAATGGGGGCGAGCGGCTCCTCGCCTTCGCCGGCGCCGGTGGAGTTGTCGCTGGTAGGCTGCCCCGCGTCCCCCTTTTCGGAGGAGGGCGTGCCAGCCTCTTTCATAAGGTTCGACATGAACTGGCCGGTCGAAGCATCGAGGTCTCCCTCGTACATGGCATCTAGGTCGATCTCCACGCTCTTGGCCAGCAATTCGGCAAGCTGTTCGGGTGTGAGAGGCACGGGCGACTGCTGGCCGGCGTCACCGCCCTGGGCGTTCTCCTTCAGCTTCATCAGGAGGTCGACGAGCTCGGGCTTGAAGTCGCCGCGGAAGTCGATATCCTGCGGGCTCTCGTAATCCTGTTCGCCCTCGCCAGCCTCCACTCCGCCCAGGCTCATCTGGTTCGCCGCGCCACCCTGTTCGCCGCCGCCTTCCATGGGCATCGCGCGCCCGGCCTCCATGGGCTCGACGGAGTCCCACTGCGCCTCATCGAGTTGCTCGAAGATGTTGGGGATACTGACCGCGATTTCGTAGAGCGCCAGGGTGGCCTCGGCGGCATCCTCAACCTGCGCGCGCTCATCCTGCACGGCTGAAAGCAGGCCAAGGGCGCGTCTCATGGGTTCTGCCCGGTCGCGTGGCCAGCGGATGGCTTCGATGCCGTCCAGGCTTGCGCGCACGAGGTTCTCAACGAAGGCGTTCCGCAGCGGCATCTGGCGAACGTCGGGGCGTTTCGCTAGCTCCTCCTGCTGCATGCCGAGCAGCGGCCGGCGGATGCCGCCATACTCGCGCTTCACCCGCGAATCGATGCGCGAGTCTTCGGCGATCGTGAAGAGGTCGCTCGCGAGTTGCCGTTCGGGGAAGAGGTCAAAGAAGGCCTCCATGTCGGTCGCCGGATGGCGTTCCGGGTCGGCAAGGCCCGTGCGCCGCAGCGGGAAGACGTTGCCCGGACGGGCAAACTCGAAATCAAAGCTCCCGAACTCGATGTGCGCGGCCTGGTGGGTGGCAAACACCTTCATCGCCGAGAAGTTGCGGTCCTTCTCGTGGAACCGCTCCATCACTTCCGGCAGGAAGATGGTGCTGCCGTCGGTGCTCGCCCGGTGCTCATCGACCCAGCCGATACCTTTTTCCGCGAGGGACTCGGCGGTCTGAATGCTCACGTTGGTGCCGGTGAGCGCCTTGCAATACAGGCGCAGGATTTCGCCAACCCGCGAGAGCTCAACGCGGGCGGAGAGGTTTTCGAGGATATCTTCACCGCGGGTCGACTGGAGGCGGAAGTACGCCTCGCCGCCCTCATGGCTCGATTGCAGGATGCGCAGCCCGGCGTTCTGCCAGGGCTCAAGCTCATCGATGCGGATACGCTGGAGTACAGCAGGTACGGCAGCGATGAAGTCCATGGCGGCATACGGCGAATACGGAGCGAGCTGTTCGGCAAGCTCGATCACGCGGTGGTGGTCGTCCGGCTCAAGCTCGGCGAGAGCCGCCGTGGCATCCTCGAAGTACTGGAATGCGCTCCGGTTATGACCGCGGGCGACCTGCGCCGCGAGCAGCAGGAAGCGCTCGCGGAGCGGTGCATGGACTTTATGGAGCAAAGGCGCGCCACGTTCGAAGTAGAGGCGCGAATCGGCCCAGCTGGACTGGGCGAGTTCAACCGCGAATGCGATGAAGGGGAGCCGGTCGTCTTCGTCAAGCTTCTGCAAGACAGCCGGCGCCGTCGCCAGGCACGCCGCCGCCAGCTCATAGCTGTGACGCGAAAGTTCATCGACGAAAAGCACCAGCCGGCTCGCCTGGCCAATGCGCAGCACCTCGAACACCGCGGGGCCGAGATCGAAGAACTGCGCCGCCAGCGAGGAGCTTTTCCAGTTGCCCTTGTAGAGGCGCCGGCCCAGGTCGGCCCAGTGCCGGACGTGGGAGGGCCCAATTACCTCGATCGTCGCGGGTGCCGATCGGAGGAAGGAGACGGCCAGCGGCGCGGACTCGCCAGCCATCTGCAGCGCCTCGCGCCCGAGCGTCTCGATGGCATCCCAGTTCGCGTTGGGAGGGAGCTTTTCGCCAGCCTTGAAGTACTCGACCGCTGCCTCCCACGAGCGAAGGCTCAGCGCCGTGAGCTCAACGCCGGTTTCGGCCCACGTTTGCAGCTGGGACGGTGTAAGGCGCGGAGCAAGGGCCCGGAGGGCCGCCTCGTAATGTTGTTCGAGCGGGGCAGGGAAGCCCGAGAGGCGTTCATGGTGGCGGGCCAGGAGTTCACCGACAATCGACATAGCGTTTCGCTCGCTTCGTCCTCCCTCGCAGCCTCGCCGCCCGCAGCCGGAAGTGCGGCCGGGGGCCGGGTAAGGCCCGGCCGCTCATTGCTCTCCGGAATGCCTCACGAAGTTGCGGGTCGGATCCTTGTAATCGTAGAAGATGACCTCGTCCGTTGTCGTGTCCCAGACAGCGCACGAGAGCTGGAAGTCGTTCCGGTGGTCGCGCGGGTCACCCGCGGAGCCGGGGTTGATGACGAGCACGCGGCCGAAGCGTTGTGCCATTTTGTAGTGGGTGTGGCCGACGATGAGCGTGTCGCAGTCGAGTTCAGCCGCGCGCGCCCAGACGGCCTCGTGGGGATAGTGGTAATCCTTCCATGGCTCCCAGGGCGAGCCGTGGGTCATCACCACCTTCTTTCCGTCCACCGTCTCTTCGAGGCGGTACGGCTGCTGACGCAGCCAGCCAACCAGGTCCTGGTCGACTTTGGGCGAGGAGAGGGCGCGGATGCCATCGGGCCCAAGGATGGTCTCTTCGTGGTTACCCAGGATGACGCGCGCCCCGAGTTCGCGGAGCCGGCCGACAACATCATTCGACCAGCGGAACTGGAAGACGCTGTCGCCGGCACACCAGAGCTGGTCGATCTCGCCCATCCGCGCCAGGGCCTCCTCGAGGCCCTGGATGTTGCAGTGGATGTCGGAGACGATGCCAAGGCGCACTGCTATTCGAAGATCGAGGTGACAACCTCTTCGATGCTGCGCTGCACCTCGGCGTCGTCGGTGAGCGCCCAGGTGATGGCGACCTGGCAGGCGCGGCGGGCGGGCACACCGTTGGCGATGAGTTTTCCCGCGTACACAAGGAGGCGAGTGCTGACACCTTCGCCCAGGCCATGCTCCTTGAGATTCCGGACCTTCTCGCCGAGACGTGCGAGGTCGAGCGCGGCTTCGCGGCTGCAGTTCGCCTCGTGCGCGATGATCTCCGCTTCCTGCTCCCGGGGCGGATAATCAAACTCGATGGCGATGAACCGCTGGCGGGTGGAGTGCTTCAAGTCCTTCAATGCGCTCTGATAGCCCGGGTTGTAGGAGATCACCAGCAGGAAGCCATCGGCGGCCTCAATCACCTGCCCAAGCTTCTCGATCGGCAGCAGGCGGCGATAGTCGGTTAGCGGGTGAATCAGGACGGTGGTGTCCTTACGTGCTTCCACCACTTCGTCGAGATAGCAAATCGCGCCCACCTTCACCGCGCGAGTCAGCGGCCCATCGACCCAGCGCGTTCCGTCGGTATCGAGCAGGTAGCGGCCCACCAGGTCGCTGGCGGTCAGGTCTTCGTGGCAGGCGACGGTGATGAGCGGCATCCGGTGCTCGGCTTCCTTGCCGGTG
>CAYUVT010000089.1:0-11408 GCA_964448165.1 uncultured Anaerolineaceae bacterium
GCAAGGTGCTCTCGCGCGAAATCGCCGGGCAGATGGTGGAACGCCTCCCCAACGCCCGCCTGGTCGAAATCGCCGGCGCCGGCCACCAGGTGCCCCTCCACCAGCCAGAAGCCTTCAGCAACGCCATCCGCGAATTCCTCCTGGAGTAACCGGACCGCGAGTGGCACGGTATGCCGGCGCACCGGGTTCGCCCCGCCCCATGCCGGTTCCCGGGCCTTCGCCGCACTTGCCACTCACCCCGGGCGATGGTTCGCTAACAGCGTGAGCACCGGGCCCGCCCAAGGCACACCCACCGTCGAAGGCATCGCCGGTTACGTCACCCCCTACCCCTACCTCGACCGCCTCCAGGAAAAGATGGAGGAGCGGCTCGACCGCCGCGTCCCCGCCGCCGGCCGCTTCTGCGGCTTTTGCTACGCCCGTCTCCGCAGCGAAGACACCCGCTGCCCCTTCTGCCAGACCCTCACCAGCGAACGCGAAACCGTCTCCGAGATCCCGCAGGAGGTGCTCCGCGCCTACAAGCTCAAGCAGTCCATCGAGGCGCGCTGGGTCCACACCGGCGCCTTCACCGGCATGATCATCGCCTCGCTCATCTTCATCTGGATGGTCACCTGGGCGCCCGGGTTCCTCGGCCACCCCGCCCTCGCCTTCGCCGAACTGCTCCTCGGCGGGTACTTCCTCGCACAGCTCTTCGGGCCCCTGCTCTTCGCCCAGGTCGGCTACCGCAAGGGCGCACGCAAGCGCGATGAGGCCTGGGCCCGCTTCCTGGCCGCGCGCGACGGCACGGCCCCGCCCGCGGCCTGATCGCACCGCGGCGGGAAGCCGCGCTCCCCGCCACGGTTACGGGTCTTCGTTACACCACGCCCGCCAGCTCCTGGTGGGGGACCATCCCTTCGAGCACCCGCTCCAGGGCCATCGTGTGGCTGCAGACGCTCCAGGTACTGAAGAAGTCGCAGGTACACGACCACTTGCCATCGTGCAGCGATACATCGTGGTCGCTGTTTTCGCCGTGGAACGCCACGTGAAGGTCATCCACCTTCATCCGGTGCCGTTCCTGGGCATACACCCTCGCCTTCTCTACCTTACCGATCAGACTCGACTGCATGACCTTGTGACCCTCCTTAAGAAGCACAAACGGCGGCACCAGCCGGTGCCGCCGTGACGGTCAGAGGATGCCGGTTACCACATCCATACAGGCACACTACGCTCGCCCGGATCGGCCTGTCAACACATGTTCACGTTTGCGTCGCAGGTCAGGCGCTTCCCCCTTCGCCCCCTCCCGCCGCCCACCGGACCACCGCCTGCTCCGGCGCCGAAACCGTCACCTGCTCGCCCGCCCCCGGCTGCCGCCCATCGGTCACCACGGCCCGCACCAGCACGCTGCCGGCATGGCCCCACGCCTCGCGGTGGGTCCCCATATCGGCCACGCCCTCCACCACCATTGCCAGCTCGAAGTCTCCCCCGCCAACCGTGAAGGCCCCCGGCCGGACCGCCGCATCGCCCACCACCGTGTATCCCAGGAACGCCGCCACCTCGCGGTCTGGCGGCGAGCGGAACACCTCGCCCTTCTCCCCGTGCGCCCGCAGCCGTCCGCCCATCAGCACCACCAGGTCATCGCCGAGCCGCATCGCCTCTTCCCGCTCGTGCGTCACCAGGATCGTGGTCGAGGCGAACGTGTGCAGCATCCCGGGCAGCTCGGCCAGCAGCGCCTCCCGCGTCCCCCGGTCGAGCCCGTGCAGCGGTTCATCGAGCAGCGTCACCGGGGCCCGCAGGCAGAGTGCCCGCGCCAGGTTCGCCCGCTGCGCCTCGCCACCCGAGACACGGTGCGCGTTCCGGCCGAGCAGGTGCCCAATGCCGCAGACCGCCGCCGCCTGTTCGATGCGCCGCGCACGTTCTTCCGCGCCGAGCGACCGCAGCCGCAGCGCAAGGTCCAGGTTCGCCCGCACCGTCCCGCTCAGGAACGCCGCATGCTGAAAGGCATAGGCGATCGCCTCGCGTGTCCGCCGGTCGGGCCGGGCCGGGCGCCCGCCAAGCAGCACCTCGCCCCGGCCTGGCCGTTCCAGCGCGGCGATCAGGCGCAGCATCGTCGTCTTCCCCGATCCGTTGGGGCCCAGCACGGCCGTCACCCGCCCGCTGGCCAGCCTCAGCTCCGGGAGCGCGAGCACCAGGTGCCCGCTCCGCAGGAACTCCATGCCCCGGAAGGCGACCTCCATCAGCGCGTTACCGCGCGCCGCTGTTGCACCATCGTGAGCAACAGGTTCACCAGGAAGGCCATCGCGAGCAGGATGATACCCAGCGCTATCGCCCGGTCGTTATTCCCCCGGCTGGTCTCGGTCACGATGGCCGTGGTCAGCACGCGCGTGCTGCCCTGCAGGTTGCCGCCGACCGTCATCGAAGCCCCCACCTCCGAAACCACCGCCCCAAAGCCAGCCATGATCGCCGCCAGCAACCCGAGCTGGGCTTCCCGCGCCAGCAGCAACAGCGACCGCACCCGCCCGGCGCCCAGCACCGCGAGCAGGTCCGGGAGGTCGCGCGGCAGCGACTGGACCGCCGCCGCCGTAAACCCCACCACCAGCGGCGTCGCGATCAGGAACTGCGCGATGACCATCGCCCGCTTGGTGTAGATCAGTTCGAGCCCGCCGAACGGCCCGCTCCGGACCAGCATGAGCCAGACGATCAGGCCCATCACCACGGGCGGCATGCCCATGCCCGTGTTCACCACGCCGAGCAAGATGGTGCGGCCGCGGAAGCGTCCCCGGGCGAGGGCGTAGCCCAGCGGTACCCCGGCCAGCATCGCGAGGAAGGTGGCGGCGCCAGAGACGGCGATGGTGCGAAGGGCGATATCGCGCAATTCGCCATCCCCCTCCGCGATGAGCCGCACGGCTTCCTTCAGCCCCTCCCACAGCGCTTCCATCGGCCGGCCTAGTGGCCCAGGTCCTCCACCTTCTTCCCCGCGTCGGCAACGAAGAGCGGCTCACCGAACTCCCCCTTCCCGAACTCCGCAATCACCTGCTGCGTCGCGGGCGCGACCATGAACGCGACGAACGCCCGCGCCGGTTCCGCCTTCACCTTCGCGTGCTTCTGCGGGTTCACCACGTACACGTGATAGATGTTGAGGAGCGGCGCCGCCCCCTCGAACACCACCTCCAGCGAGAGGTTCTTTTTCAGCGCCAGGTAGGTCGCCCGGTCGGTCAGCGTGTAGCCGTGCTTCTGGTCGGCCACGTTGAGCGTGGCGCCCATCCCCTGGCCCGTCTCTTCGCGGTTCTTCACCGCCGCCACGTCGATGTTCGCCGCCTTCCAGAGCGCCAGCTCCTTCGTGTGCGTCCCCGAGTTGTCGCCCCGGGAGATGAACGGCCCCACCGGGGCGATCGCCCGCATCGCCGCGTCCACGTCCTTCGCCTCCTTCACCCTGGCCGGGTCGTCCTTCGGCCCCACGAGGATGAAGTCGTTGTGCATCACCAGCTGGCCCTCCGCCAGGTCGCCCGAATCGACGTACGTCTTCTCGTTCGCCATGGCGTGCGTCAGCACCACGTCGGCATCGCCCCTGGCCGACATCTCCAGCGCCGCACCCGTACCCACCGCGATCACCTTCACCCCGGTGCCGGTCTGTTCCTCGAACATCGGGACCAGCACGTCGAGCAGGCCGCTATCCTGGGTGCTCGTCGTGGTGGCGAGGATGAGCGAGCCACCGGGCTTCTCGCTCCCGCCACACGCGGCGGCCGCAAGCGCCAGGCAGAAGAGCACGGGAAGGCGGACGACGAGCCGGCGAGGGCACAGGCGACGGGTCGTCATGACTGGCGGAGCATACCGCCCGGGTGAGCGTTGTGCCAGCGCCAGCATGTCGAAGGCTCAGGTGGCCGGCTGGATGAAGTGTGCTCTCCGAGACGAACGCCACCCGTGCCAGGTCTATGGTCCGGACGGGAGCATCCCCTGTTCCCCCGCGTGCCACCGCGCCGGGAAGGAAGAACGGGGCAGCCGCCTGGCTGCCCCGTTCGCTGTTGTTTGTCCTGGCCGCCGGCCTACGCGTCGAAGTACATGTCGAACTCGTACGGGTGCGGACGCATCCGGATCGGGTCCACTTCGTTTTCGTACTTGTAGGCGATCCACGTCTCCAGCAGGTCGGGAGTGAATACCCCGCCCTTCAGCAGGAAGTCGTGGTCCTCTTCCAGCGCGCGCAGCGAACCATCGAGCGACTGCGCCACCGTCGGGATGTTCTCGAGCTCTTCCACGCTCAGGTCGAAGAGGTTGGTCTTGTCCAGCGGTTCGCCCGGGTCCCAGCCGTTCAGGATCCCGTCCATGCCCGCCATCATGATCGCCGCGAAGGTGAGGTAGGGGTTGCCGGCCGGGTCTGGCGGCCGGAACTCCACCCGCTTCGATGCCGGGCTGGGGCTCACCAGCGGGATGCGGCACGCCGCCGAGCGGTTCCGCGCCGAATACACCAGGTTGACCGGCGCCTCGTACCCCGGCACCAGCCGCTTGTAGCTGTTCGTCGTCGGCGCCGCGATCGCCATCAGCGCCTTGCCATGCCGGATGAGCCCCGCGATGTACGACTTGCACATCTTCGAAATGCCCGCGTATTCCGACCCGGCGAACTGGTTCTCGCCGTTCTTCCAGATCGAAAGGTGCGTGTGCATCCCCGAGCCGTTGTCGGCGTACAGCGGCTTCGGCATGAAGGTCGCCACCTTGCCGTGCCGCCGGGCCACGTTCTTCACGATGTACTTGTAGAGGAGCGCCTTGTCGCCCATCTTCGTCAGCGTGTCGAACCGCATGTCGATTTCGCCCTGGCCGGCCGTCGCCACCTCGTGGTGGTGCAGCTCAATCTTGATGCCCACCGACTCCATGATCTCGACCATCTCGTTGCGGATGTCGGTCTGGGTGTCGTGCGGCGCCACCGGGAAGTAGCCGCCCTTGTACTGCGGCCGGTAGCCCTGGTTCAGGTCGCCCCGCAGCGTCGTCTCGGCCCCGCTGTTCCAGATGCCCTCGTCCGAATCGACCGAGTAGAAGGCCGAGTGCTGGTCGCTGGCGAACCGCACCTCATCGAAGATGAAGAACTCCAGCTCCGGCCCGATGTAGACCGTATCGCCGACGCCCGTCTCCTTCAGGTACTTCTCCGCCTTCTGCGCCACATACCGCGCATCGCGCGAATACGGCTGCCGCGAAACGGGGTCCTCAACGTTCGCAATCACCGAAAGCGTCGGCGATTGGATGAACGGGTCCACAATCGCCGTCTCCGGGTCCGGGATGAGCAGCATGTCCGACTCTTCGATCTTCTGGAAACCGCGGATCGACGACCCATCGAACCCGTAGCCCGTCCGCCACGGCGAACGCTCGTAGTCCGTCCAATCGTTCAGCTCATGGATCGGCCGGGTCAGGTGTTGCCACTGCCCGAACAGGTCGACGAACTTCACGTCGACGAAGCGAATCCCATTGCGTTCGCTGAAGTTCTTGATCTCGTCTGGCGTCATGGGAGCTCCTCGTAGGGGTTCTCGCGGGTATTCCGATTGTGACGGGTTTCACGGTTGATTCCAGCCGCATGCGGCTGCCCCGGCATGAAGATCATGTTTCGGGTGTTCCAGAAGCCCGCGGTTCAACCTGCTCCCCTTACCCTAGCCGCCGGCCATTTCCGCCGAATTGCGGCAGCGTTACGAACACATTTCGCCCGCGCCCGCCGGCCGCCGCCCGCCCCTATGCCTCGCCCGCAGCCGGCGCCGCCACCGGCCCATCGAGCGCCTCCCGCGCCCGCGCCAGCGGCCCCCCGAACACCACCACCGCCCCGGCCGCCAGCGCCGCGCAGCCCGCGAACGCCACGCCCAGCCCCCACGTGTCCGTCGCGAATCCCAGCGCCGGCACCATCACCGCCATCACCAGGCTCATCACCATCCCCTGCATCGAGAGGATGGTCGCCCGCCGTTCCGACCCCACCCGCCGGTTCACATACCCGGTCGAGAGCGGGTGCAGCATCGACCCCACCAGCACCACCACCGGGAAGGCCCCGTACGCGCCCATCCCCGGGGTGAACGCCAGCGCCAGGCACCCGGTCGCCCCCACCAGTGGCACCACGAAGAGCGCCCGCCGCGTGCCGCTTTCGCCCGCCACGCGCGCCGCGAAGAGCGCGCCAAGCATCCCCGCGGCAAACAGCGGCACCTGCAGCAGCGAAAACACCACCCCCACCTCGACATCCCGGTCGATGAGGAACGGCTGGATCAGGTACTGCACACCGTGGAGCGCCGCCATCGTGATCCCCGCCAGCAGGATCACCGCCCGCAGGCCCGCCGTCGCCGAGACCTCCCGGAATGCCACCCGGATCGAATGCCAGTAGGGGTCGGCCGCCTTCTCCCCGCGCTGATGCGGCGGTTCCCAGAGCGATAACGCGATCAGGCCGGTCACCAGGCAGGTCGCCGCACCCAGGAAGATGGTGAACCGGATATCGAACAACGCCGCCACCGGCCCGCCCAGCAACGTCGCCACGCCAATACCCGACCAGTTGAGCGCCGCGCCCCGCCCGGCCATCCGCTCGTACGCCGATTCCCGCCCGCCCAGCTTCAGCGTGTCGAACAGCAGCGCCATATCCGCGCCCGACATCAGGGTTGATGCGACAGACCACAGCATGAACGAGGCCAGGAGGATCGCGAACGACGTGGTGAACGCGAAGATCAACACCGAAACGCCGAGCAAGAACGCACCGAGCGCCATCGATACCGAACGGCCCCAGCGGTCGGCGACTGCTCCCGTCGGCACCTCCAGCGCCACAACCCCCACCAGGAAGAGCCCCTCGGCAACCGTCACCGCCGTCAGGCTGAATCCCTGCTCGATCGTCAGGAACACGATCCACACGGGGACCCAGAGCTGGAACTCCCGCAGGAACCAGTACGCGTAGAGCAGCCGGAGATTGCGCTCCAGGTGAACACCGCTTGTCACGCATGGCAACGTAGCACGGCGCGCCACCGTAACGCCTCGTCTCTTCGGGTGATGTGCGTCCGTCACGCCCGCGCTACTGGCCCTCCTCCAGGAACTCCGCCCGGCTCCCGTCCGGGCTTGCGCGCCCATGGCCGCCTCCCGGTAGAGTTGCGCGAGCATACGCGGACCGCCGCCCGGGCTTCTTCACGGGATCTGAATGTCCCCGTTGCCGCCGTGGGGCTGCTGGCGGTCGAGCGGCGCGCAACCCGTTACAGTGAGCGCAACCAGAGGAGGTCCAGCATGATTTGGGTCGTCAGCATGATCGTCGCCATGGTTGTGGCCGGCGGGGTATTCCTCGCCGGGCGGACAGCCCGCGCCGCTGCCACTCCGGGCTCGGTCGAGCGTTTCCGCGGTTCGCTGGTGATGGGCGCGGGCATCGGCATCTTCGTGCTCTGGGCCGGCATCCACACCGCCCTCGCCTCGATCAAGCCGATCGAGGCCGGCCACGTCGGCGTCGTCTACCAGTTCGGCGAAATCGTCGGCCAGAAGCCCGAAGGGCTCCAGTTCATCGCCCCCTGGCAGGAGCTCCGGACGGAGAGCATCCAGGTCCAGCGCCACCGCTTCGAAAACGTCACCGCCTTCTCCAAGGAAACCCAGGACGTCTTCGTCATCGCCACCGTCAACTACTCCGTCTCGGCCGCGGCCGTCCAGGACCTCTACCGCCGCGTTGGCCCCAAGTGGTTCGACCGCCTCATCGAGCCGCGCGTCAACAACTTCTTCAAGGAAGAGACGGTGAAATACTCCACCGTCGATGTCGGCCCGAACCGCGAAGCGATCCGCAGCGCCGTCCGCGAGCGGCTCCGCGCCGAGCTCCTCCCCTTCTCCATCGATATCAACGACCTGTTGATTGATAACATCGAGTTCAACGCCGAGTTCAAGGCCGCGATCGAGCAGAAGCAGATCGCCACCCAGGATGCGCTCCGCGAACAGGAACGCGTCCTCCAGCGCCAGTACGAAGCCCAGCAGGCCGTCGAAGTCGCCAAGGGCGAGGCCGAGGCCATCCGCGTGCGCGCCGAGGGCCAGGCCGCCGCTAACCGCCTGCTCGCGGAATCGCTCACGCCGGCGGTCATCCAGTTCGAAGCGCTCCAGCGCCTCGGCGATAACGTCCAGATCGCGCTCATCCCTTCGGGCCAGGGCGTCATCCTCGACCCGACCACCCTCCTCGGCGGCAGCCTCAATCCCGGGCAGTCCGGGCAACTCCCCTGATCCGGCCCCCATTGGCAACGGTTAGCGGCGCTTTGCTGGTAGGATGCGCACGCACATCTCGTTCCTGGAGGAATCGTTACCCATGGCAGTCCGACTCGATGGCCAGGTCGCCCTGGTCACAGGCGCCGGCCGCGGCCTCGGCCGCTCCTACGCAATCGACCTCGCCAAGCACGGCGCGAAGGTCATCGTCAACGACTTTGGCGGCAGCGTCTCGGGCGAAGGCGCCGATGAAACCCCCGCCCAGCAGGTCGTCAACGAAATCAAGGCCCTCGGTGGCGAGGCCATCGCCAACGCCGGCGATGTCGGCAGCTACGAGGATTGCTACAACATGGTCAAGCAGGCCATGGATACCTGGGGCCGCCTCGATGCCATCGTCGCCAACGCCGGCATCCTCCGCGACCTCGCCATCCACAACATGAGCGAGCAGGACTGGGACCTCGTCATCCGGGTCCACCTCAAGCAGTGCTACAACCTGGCCCACCACGCCTGGCCCGTCTTCCGCCAGCAGGCGTATGGCCGCTTCGTGATGGCCACCTCCACCTCCGGCCTCATCGGCAACTTCGGCCAGGGCAACTACGGCGCCGCCAAGGCCGCCATGTACGGCCTCATGAACGTCCTCAAGCTCGAAGGCGAGAAGTACAACATCAACGTCAACCTCATCTCGCCCGGCGCCCAGACCCGCATGACCTCCAACCTCCCCGGCCGCGACCCGAACGACACCTCGCGCGATGTCATCATGTCGCCCGACCACGTCGCCCCGGCCGTCACCTACCTCGCCTCGCCCCAGTGCGAGGAAAGCGGCGTCTGCATCGCCGCCTCGGGCGGCTCCTACAGCCGCATCGCCATCCTCCGCAACAACGGCGTCACCTACGACCCGCACGAGTTCAAGGATGCCGACTGGTTCGAGGCGAACTGGGGCAAGATCACCGATATGACCGGCGCGGTCATCCCGTGGTCGTTCCGCGAGACCCGCGAACAGCACTACGCCGCCAGGAAGGCCGCGCAGCAGTAGCCCGCTCCCTTCGCGAACAACAGACGGGGCCGTACCTCACGTGCGGCCCCTTTCCATTCCCGCTCCCGGGCGCTCGCCCGGCTCCCCGGGGCTATCCCCCCGCCGCCGCCCCGGAGCGGTCGCGCACCTGCTCCTGGTACAACGCCGCGTACACCCCGCCCCGCGCCAGCAACTCCTCGTGCGTCCCCTGCTCTACCAGCCGGCCATGGTCCAGCACCAGGATGACGTCGGCCGCCAGGATCGTCGAAAGCCGGTGGGCGATGGCCAGCACCGTCCGCCCCCGCGTCAGGTGCGCCAGCGCATCCTGGATGATCCGCTCCGTGTGCGTGTCCACGCTCGAAGTCGCCTCGTCGAGCACCAGGATCGCCGGGTCCTTCAACAACGCCCGCGCGATCGACACCCGCTGCTTCTCCCCGCCCGAGAGCCGGTAGCCCCGCTCCCCAACAATCGTGTCGTAGCCGTACGGCAGCCCCGCGATGAAGTCGTGGATGTTCGCCGCCCGGCACGCGTCCACGATCTCCTCATCGGTCGCGTGGGGCGCCCCGTAGCGCAGGTTCGCCCGGATCGTGTCGTGGAACAGGTACGGCTCCTGGTTCACCATCGCGATGCACGCCGTCAGTGACTCGAGCGTCACGTCGCGGATGTCGTGCCCGTCGATCGTGATCCGCCCGCCGTCCACGTCGTACAGCCGCGGCAACAGGTAGGCGGTCGTCGTCTTCCCGGCCCCCGAATGCCCGACGAGCGCGCCGAACTTGCCCGGCGGGATGGTGAACGAAATACCGGTCAGCGCTGGCGTGTCCTTGCGGTACCCGAACGTCACATCTTCGAAGCGCACCTCGCCCCGCACGTCCGTCAGCGCAACCGCCCCGGGCCGGTCGGCGATCTCCTGCTCCAGGTCCAGGTAATCGAAGATGCGCTCGAACAGCGCGAGCGAGCTGACGAGCGTGAGGTTGATGTTCATCAGCTGGTTCACCGGCTGGAACATCCGGCCGAGCAGGCTCGCCGTCGCCACCACCGTGCCGAGCGATGCCTCGCCACCCAGCACGCGATGGCCGCCGTACCAGTACACAATCGCCGGTGCCAGCGAGGTGAAGAGGCCCATCGCCACCATGAACCCCCGCCCCACCATCGCCCGCCGGATGTTCAGCCGGCGGATCTCGCGGGCGGTGTCTTCGAACCGCTCGTACTCCATCTGCTGCCGCCCGAACGTCTTCATCAGGAGCGCCCCGCTCACCGAGAGCGTCTCGTGCATGCGCGTGTTCAGGTTGGCCAGCTGCTCCTGCGATTCGCTCAGCAACTCGCGCTGGATGTTCCCCACCCGCCGCGCCGGGAACAGGAACACCGGGATGAACGCCACCGAGAACAGCGCCAGCCGCCAATCCAGGAACAGCATCAGCCCGAACGTCGTGCCCACGATAACCAGGTTCCCGATGATGCCCGTCAGCGCCTCGCTCACCGCGTTCTGCACCGAACCCACATCGTTCGAAACGCGCGAAAGCACCTCGCCCGTCCGGTTCGCCGTGAACCAGCGCAGCGACATCCCGGTCAGGTGGCGGTACAGGTCGCGCCGCAGGTCGAACATGATCGTCTGGCCGATGACGTTCGAGAGATAGCTCTGGACCACGCCAAGGAAGGCTCCCAGCGCGACGAGCACCACCATCACCAGGATGAGCGCGTTCAGCTTCGAGCCGCTTCCCCCGCCCGCCGCCGTCGGCAGCGCATCGTCGACGATCCGCTGGAGCAGGTAGGCGGGCCCCAGCCCCACCACCGCCGACGCCACGATCACCAGGATCAGCAGCGCCACCACGCCGGCGTGCGGACGGTGCAGCCCGATGACGCGCCGGAAGGTCGGCCAGGCTGGCCGCTGCGGCCGCATCCGCTCGAGCCGGGTGCGCTCCGCCCGCCGGGGACGGTCCGGGTCGCGTTCAGGCTTCAACATTAACGTCAACGTTAGAGTGTTGCATCCCCGTCCGCAATCGAGGTTGCGCTGAACGGCACGACCGGCGGTGGACGAAAATGCCAAACGACACAAGGACTATGGGGGCGGTACCGTCGAAATGACCACGCTGTCGATCGTCGCGGCCGCCTGTCCCTGCTGAACCAGACTGCTGACCAACTCGCCGCCGGCCGGGACATCCCTGAGAGCCACGGCGGAGTGGACGAGACCGGGACTCCCGGACGAACCCCACTCCAGTCGCTCGCTCACCCCATTGAGGCGTATCTCGACGACGTTCGT
>CAYUVT010000090.1:0-11396 GCA_964448165.1 uncultured Anaerolineaceae bacterium
GAGCGCTACGTTCGGGACGTAGAGGCCACAGGTTCAAATCCTGTCACCCCGACCAGTTTCCCCGCTGCTGGTGTTCGCAGGAACCGGCCCATGGGCGAGAGCTGCCAGCGCCCCGGCCATCTCACCGCGCCAGCCCCGCCAATCCCTGCCCTTGCCACTGCACGGCCCATCGCCCAGACTCTGCCCCCTGCGAGGTGAAGCCTGATGCGTGTCCTGTCCGGCACTCTTGCCGCCCTGGCCCTGGTCTTCGTTGCCGCCTGCGGGGGCGGCGGCGATAGCAAGTCCGAGGCTGGCCTCGAAAAGGCCGTCCGGCGCGCCGCCGAAGGCATGTTCGGCGGCGACCTTCGCGATTTCTACGACTCGTACTCGAAAGAGTGCCGCGAACAGACGTCGTACCGGGAGTTCAAGAGCACCATGGATGTCGCCGAGGCGTTCCTGAAGGCGTTCGCCGGGGCCGGGCTCGATGACATCAAGGTCAAGGACGTCCAGGTCCGCAACTTCGAAGGCGAGCGCGGCGAGGCCCTGGTGGTGGTCGAATCGGATATCGAAGGCTTCGACGAAAACCAGGAAGAGGATTGGACCGAGTGGGCCTGGGAGGACGGCAAGTGGGTGCAAACCGACTGCAGCAGCCTCGCCATGGACGGCGGCCTGGGCGATGGTGGCGATGACACCACCACCGAACAGCAGCCCGTGCCCAGCCCCGGGTCGGGGCCGGCCATTGGCACGCCGGTGGAGGCGGGCGGCAGCCGCTACACCGTCCACAGCATCGAGGACCCGGCGAAGGCCGGCGAGTTCTTCGGGCCAGACCCCGGCAAGCGCTGGGTCGTCATCGAGGTGACCCAGGAAGCGCTCGATAAGCAGGTCTCTGGCAGCCCGTTCGACTTCACGGTGCAGGACAGCGACGGGTTCATCTACGACTTCGACTTTGGCGAAAAGCAGCCCGAGTTCACCAGCCGCGAGCTCGCCCCGGGCCAGCGCCAGCGCGGGTTCATCACCTTCGAGGTGCCGGAGGATGCCGGGCTCGTGGCGGTGTGGGTCGATGCCGACTTCCCGAAGCCGCACACGCTCATCGCCGACCTGACCAGGCGCTAAGCACGCGGCGCCTGGCGCGCCAGGCCCTCACGGATCTTCTCGATAGCCGTCCGGGGTGTGGCCCCACCGCGTGGCGGAGCCCCGGCGGGGACCGCCGCCGCGCTCTCCCGCCGCACGTGCTCTCGCACCCGCTCGATGAGTGCCGTGGCGGCGGCGAAGCTCGCCTCCACGTCGCCGACCGTCTCTCCGGTGAGCATCGCCGGGTCGATGGCCGGGTTGGTTGCGATGAGCGCGGCCTTCAGCCGTTCGATGGCGGCGTGGCCCGCCTCGCGGCTGGCGGCCAGCTCGGCCTCCCGTTCGGCCAGCCGGGCCTGGAGTGTTTCGATGGTGACCTCTTCGCCGGTGTTGCCGTCCATGCGTTTCCTCCCATGTGAGCTGGGTCGCAGGCTGGCCTGCCGGCGAGCGTAAAGCCAAGGTGCAGATGGCACGCTGGTTCGAGCGGCGGGGCGATGCTAGCCTCGGCTTCACTCATGAAGCTGCGTTACCTCGTTCCTCTCGCCCTCGCCGGGGCCGCCCTGTCGTTCGCTGCCTGTGGCGATGGGCCCGATTCGCCCGCGACTGGCGCGACGCCGGGAGCCACCGGCACGCCCGCCATCCCCGCGGATTTCGGGCCCGCACCCGTGCTCGGCGGCAACATCACGAAGATCACGCCCGAACACGCCGCGAAGGTGCCCCAGGCCTCGACCGTGACGAAGAACCTGGGCGACCCGAAGGGCATTTGCGCCGAAGTCACCTTCGAGGGGCTGCCGCAATACGCGCAGTGGTTCCGCATGGCGGTCGATGGCACCGAGGTGACCGACCAGCTCCTCTGGATCATCCCCACCCGCGAAGCGCCCACTACCGGAAAGGTCTGTTTCACGCCGGAACAGGGCCTGGCCGTCGGCAAGCACACCGCCGCGCTTGCCGTGCAGGACCCGAACAACCCGCTCGCCGATTCGAAGCAGGTGGTGGGCTGGGCGTTCGAAGTCGTGCCCTGAGCGCCGGCGAACGCGGTTTCGCCCCCGATCGGATCGAATTCCAGGCCGGCTGGCCGTGGCCGCACGGCGCGAAGCAGGCGAAGATGGACTGGTGATCGAGCTCGCGAGACGGTACTGGTTGTTCATCGCCACGCTGGTGGGGCTGGCTGGCGGCGCCGCCGCCTGGGCCGCGGGACGTGGTTCGGCCGCTGATGCGGCCTGGGCCGCCACCGCCGTGGTCGCGCTCATCCCGCTGGTCATCGATATCGTCCGCCAGCTCCTGGTGCGGCGCGCCGGCGTCGATGTCATCGCCGTGCTCGCGATGGCGGGCTCGCTCGCGCTCGGCGAATACCTCACCGGCGCCGTCATCGCCATCATGGTCGCCACGGGCATCGCCCTCGAGGAGTATGCCGAGGCGCGCGCCAGCCGCGAACTTTCCTCGCTGCTCCAGCGCGCCCCCCGCACGGCGGTCCGTGTCGAAGGCGACCAGCTGGTGACTGTCGCCATCGAGGACGTCCAGCCGGGCGACATCCTGGTGGTGCGCGATTCGGATGTGGTGCCGGTTGATGGCATCGTGGCCGGCGGCGTGGCCGTGCTCGATGAATCGGCGCTCACGGGCGAGAGCCGCCTGGTGGAGCGCGGGATGGGCGAGCGCGTGGCAAGCGGCGTGGTGAACGCGGGTTCGCCCTTCCGCATCCGGGCGGCCGCCACGGCCGAGGCGAGCACCTACGCCGGCATCATCCGCCTGGTGCGCGCGGCGCAGGAATCGAAGGCGCCGCTCGTCCGGCTCGCCGACCGCTACGCCATGTTCTTCCTGCCGCTGACGCTGGTGGTTGCCGGCCTGGCCTGGCTGTTGGCGGGCACACCGGAGCGTGCCCTGGCCGTGGTGGTGGTGGCCACGCCCTGCCCGCTGCTCCTGGCCGCGCCGATTGCCATCGTCTCCGGCGTTTCGCGGGCGGCGAAGCGCGGCATTGTCGTCAAGGGCGGTGGCGCCATCGAGGTGATGGCCCGCGCCCGGGCCGTGTACATGGATAAGACCGGCACGCTGACCGCGGGCTCCCCCGTTGTCGACCGCATCGGGGTGTTCGGGTCGCTTCCCGAGGCCGAGATGCTGCGCCTGGCCGGCTCGCTGGATCAGCTCTCGTCCCACGTGATGGCCGCCTCGCTCGTGCGCGCCGCGCGCGATCAGGGGCTCGCGCTCTCGATCCCGGCGAACGTGAACGAACGCCCCGGGGCCGGCATCGAAGGCACGGTCGATGGCCGCCACGTGCGCCTGGGCAAGTTCGCCTGGCTCAAGGGCGAGGGCGATGTCCCCGATGCGGCCCGGCGCTTCTATCGCGGCATCCAGCGCGAGGGCGGCTCCAGCGTCTTCGTCGAAGTCGATGGCGAGCTCGCCGGGGCGTTCGTGCTCCAGGACCCGATCCGCCCCGAGGCCCCGCGGGCGATTCGCGCCCTGAAGCGTGCCGGGGTTGGCGAGGTGGTGATGGTCACTGGCGACCACCCGACCATCGCCGATGCTGTTGGCGCCGCTCTCGGCGTCGACCACGTGCTGGCCGGCCTCACGCCGGGCGAAAAGGTAGACGCCGTCCGGCGATCGAAGGAGCGGCGGGTGACGCTCATGGTGGGCGATGGCATCAACGATGCGCCGGCGCTGGCCGCCGCCGATGTCGGCGTGGCCATGGGCGCGCGCGGCGCCACCTCCTCATCCGAGGCGGCCGATGTCGTGTTGATGGTCGACCGGCTCGACCGGCTCTCCGAGGGCTTCACGATTGCCCGGCGGACGCGGGCGATCGCGGTCGAGAGCATGGTGCTGGGGATGAGCCTGTCGTTCGTGGCGATGGGCTTCGCGGCCTTCGGCTACCTGCCGCCCGTCGCCGGCGCGGTGCTGCAGGAAGGGATCGATGTGCTGGCCATCCTGAGCGCGCTCCGGGCGCTGGGCGGCGGCCGCGCGGGCGTACCCATGGCTCGCATGCCGGCCGAGC
Source organism: uncultured Anaerolineaceae bacterium (assembly GCA_964448165.1). GTDB lineage: Bacteria > Chloroflexota > Dehalococcoidia > Tepidiformales > Tepidiformaceae > Amarobacter. The sequence continues at coordinate 4,031 of CAYUVT010000090.1, forward strand.
TGGCCGAGGAGCTCAAGCGCGACCACCTTCGCCTGGTGCCCGCCATCGAGCAGCTCCGCTCGCTCGCCGACCGCATCGAGGAGATGAGTCAGGCCGAGGCGGCAGCGGGCATGGATGCCATCGCGGAATTCCTCGCCCGGGAGATCCTGCCCCACGAGCGGGAGGATGAGCGCGAGCTCTACCCCAGGCTCGCCGCGCTGCTGAAGGGCGAAGAGCCGCTGGCCGCGATGAGCCGCACGCACCAGGAGATCTTCCACCTCGTCCGCCAGTTCCAGTCGCTCCACGAGGAGATGCCCACCGCCGGGCCCGACCGCGAGGACCTGGCCGATATTCGCCGCGTGCTGTACGCGCTCCATGCGGTGCTCCGGCTGAACTTCGCCCAGGAAGAGGAGCTCTACCTCTCGCTCGATGACGAGTACCTGACACGGGGACGGGCAGCCGTGGGCGAGGCTGCCACGGCCCGTGCCTGATAGCCCCGCTCCCCCGCCGCCAGCCCGCAACGGGTAGAATCCGCCGCGCGAACCGCGTCCGAAAAAGGGGGAGTTCCGTGCGCCGGGTGTCGGGGGTGTCGACGAGGCTGGCCTCTGTGCTGCTGGCAGTGCTGGCGGGGTTCCTGGCCACCCTCGCGGTCGTCCAGTGGTGGGCCTCCGATGCGATCTTCGATGAGGACCGCTTCGCCGGGACAGCAGTCCGCGTGCTCGAACGCGACGACGTTCGCGGCGAGATCCGGCGCGTCATCGTCGACCAGGCGATCGACCAGCAGCCGGACCTGGTGACTGCCCGCCCCCTGCTCGAGACCGTGGTCGATACCGCGCTGACGAGCAAGGCGTTCGAGGGCATCATCGCCGAAGGTGCGCGCGAGTTGCACCGCGCGGTCTTCGAGACCGACCGGCGCAGCATCATCCTGAACGTGTCCGACGTGATGACCCTCGCCGTGGCAGCCCTCCGGGCCTACGACCCGGATCTCGCCGGGCGGGTACCGGGTGGGCCCTCCGTGGGCTCGATCAGCCTGGGAGACCGCTCGGCCGCCACCCGTGCGATCGAGATCGACAGGCAGCTCGATGGCCTCCGCTGGGTGTTCATCGGGGGGGCCGTGGTGGCGATGGCCGCGGCGATCTGGATGGCGCCTTCGCGCCGCTATGCCGTGATCGCGGCCGGGCTTTCGCTGGTTGGCGGGGCCATCACTGTCTGGCTCACCATCGGCATCGTCACGGAAATGATCCGTGCCAGCGCTGGCGGCAATCCAGCGGTCGCCGATGCCGCGGCCGCGGCGTGGGAGATCTACGCCGGCGGGCTCATGTGGTGGATGTGGCTGCAAGCACTCGCCGGCATCGCGGTGGTGACGATCGCCGCCAGCACCCGGGAGGGGGTCTCGGCACGGGAACGTGTGGAGCGCATTGCCACGGCGGTGGAATCGGCGTGGGAGGTGTGGCCGGCGCGGGTGGCGATCGCGGGTGCGGTGGCGGTTGCCGGGCTGCTGTATCTCGTCGCTCCCGGGCCTTCGCTCCGGGTGACTGCCCAGGCGCTGGGCCTCGCCCTGGTGGCGCTGGGCGGCACCGAACTCTTCCGGGCGCTCGGCATCGCCCGGGGCGCCGCGCCCATCGAGGAGCCACCGCCCATGCCCGCGCGAGCAGTGAACGCGCTGCCGCGCGTGCTTGCTGGCACGGGGCTGGCCGCCGGGCTGGCTGCCGCGATCTTCGTCTTCTGGTTCAACCGGGATTCGCTCCGCGCCGAGCCGGCCAGCGCCCGTCCCGCCATCGACCGCTGCAACGGCTATGCCGAACTGTGCGACCGGCGGCTCGACCAGGTGGCCTTCGTCGCCACCCACAACTCGATGTCCGCAGCCGAAGAGCCGGGCTGGTTCTTCGCCTCGCATACGCGCGGCATTGCCGACCAGCTCGACGATGGCGTGCGCGGGCTCCTGATCGACCTCTACTACGGCTACGCCACGAACCGCGGCGTCCGCACCGACCCGGAGCTGGTCGACATCCCCGGCCGGATCGAGGCGAGCCTGGGCGCCGAGGCTGCCCGGGCCGCCGAAAACCTGTTCAACACCATCGGCCCCATCCCGCCCGGGGCGAAAAAGTCGCTCTACCTCTGCCATGCCTACTGCGAGCTTGGGGCCACACCGTTCGACCGGACGCTTACGAGCCTGCGCAAGTTCCTCGATGCCAACCCGAACGAGGTGGTGATCATCTTCCTCCAGGATTACGTCTCTCCGTTCGACGTCGAAGCGGCGTTCATGCGCACCCGGCTGATCGACTACGTGTACACCATCGAGGAATGGCAGCCACTGCCCACGCTGCGCGAGATGATCGAGGTTGACCGGCGGCTGCTCGTGCTTTCCGAGAACGTGGGCGATGCCCCTGCCCCTCCCTGGTACCACGACGGGTTCAAGCTCACGCAGGAGACACCGTACGAGTTTCGCTCGGTGGAGGAATTGAGCTGCCGTCCGAACCGCGGCCTCCCCGGGAGCCCGCTCTTTCAGCTGAACCACTGGATCGCGCGCCTGACGCCCCTCCCCAGCGATGCCGAGGTGTTGAATGCCTACGACTTCCTCCTTGCCCGGGCGCGGCAGTGCGAAAGCGAACGGGGCCGCTTCATGAACCTTGTGGCCGTGAACTTCTACGAAGTGGGCGATGTCTTCCGGGTGGTGGATACGCTGAACGGGGTGGGCAAGTAGCCGGGCCAGCGCCCGCTCAGCCCCTGGCGATGAGCAGGACTCCCGCGACGAGCAGCCCTGCCTCGACCAGGACCGTGAACAGCCGTGTGGAGATGCGGTCCAGGATCCGCGTGCCGAGCCACGTACCCGAAAGCGTGGCCGGGGCGAGCGAGAGGCCGATCGCGACCGAAGATGGGGCCAGCACGGCGGCGCCGCCGTAGACGATTAGCTTGGTGATGTGCATGACCGTTGCCGAGGCGGCCTCGGTGCCGATGTAGGCCCGCTTGGTGAGGCCGTAGGCCAGGAAGAACGGCGCGGTCAGCGGCCCCAGCGAGCCGACCAGCGCCGAGCCAAAGCCCGAGACGGCGCCAATCCCCGCAAACGCCCGCAGCCTCGGGTGGAGACCCCCGGGCTGGAGCCGCCGCCAGGCAAGGATCGCGAGGAGGACGACGCCGATCACGCGGCTGAGTGCCGCCAGCGGCGCCGAAGCGAAGACCATGCCACCCAGCACTGCCGCCGGCACCGCCCCGAGCGCGAACCATCCGACGACCGGGCGGACGATCTGCTCGCGGTTGAACCATGCGCGCGAGCCGTTGCTCACCAGCTGCGAAACGGTGAGGACGGCGACGGCATCGCGTGGCCCGAACAATGCCACAAACACCGGCAGGAGCAGTGTCGCCCCGCCAAACCCGGCCACCGAGCTCAGGATTGCGGTGAGGAAGGCGGCCGCCACGGCGATGGCAAGGTCGAACAGCAATCGCGCAGTCCCCGTCCGGCCGGGTTCAGGCCATCGCCGGCGGCTGGCCCCGGCGCGCCAGCCGGAAGGGCAACCCGCGGCGGACTTCGCGCTCGCCGCTCCCGGCGACGACGTTGACACGGTAGCCGCCGAAGCGGGGCAGTGAGACCTGGACGGTGACGGCCACCTGGGAAAGCTGCGATGAGCCGGCGGGCAGCCCGGGCGGGCGGCCCATGTTCACCTCGGCCTGCAGGCGCAGCAGTTCCTGAGCGTCATCGTCGTCGATCGTGATGACCACCGGGATGGGCACGTTCGTCTCGTCCCACGCGATGCGGATGCCGGCCGCGATCGCCAGGCGGACCGTCGCCGGCACATCGTTCGCCCCGGCCGTATCCCAGCCACCGCCCATCAGGTAGAGCTTGTTGCCCACCACCTCGGCGTGGTCGGCGAGGATGGCGTAGTCGATATCCATCCCGGCCATGGTACGCCCGGATACCGTCGGCGCCAGCGGCTCCCACCCGAAGGTGGCACACCCGGGCGCTGTGCCCCAGGTGCAACCCGCCGTTCACCAGCGTGCCGCTCCGGAGCGGGCCTGGAAAGTTCGCTAACGAAGATGAGAGTACACACGCCCGGCGGGGGCATGGGCCGTCCCGGGCGGACAGGGGGCACCTGCGGAGATGAACATCCGCCATTTCAAGCTGCGGCTCATCCACAAGATCCTTGGTGGCTTCCTCACCGTTGTCGCCATGATGGCCGTGGTCGCCGTCGTGGGGATCGTCCAGCTCGAGCGGGCATCGGCCCGCACCGACCGGGTGTACCGCCAGAACCTGAAGGGCGTGGAGTATTCGCTCCTCGTCGAGTCTCACATGTTCGCCAGCGTGGCCTACGAAAAGCGCGCGATGCTCGCCGCCGATTCGGGCCAGCGCACGACCCTGACCCAGGCATCGCGCGATGAGATGGAACAGGCCCGCGCGGCCATGGCGAACTACCGTACCACCCTTTCCAGCGATGCCGCCGCGCGGACGTGGGCTGCCACCGAAGCGCAGGTAGAGGCGGTGATCGCCGGGCGCGAAAACGTCCTCGGGCTCATCGAAAAGGGCGACAACGTCGGCGCGACGCTCGCAGCCAGCGAACTGCAGGCAAGCGTGGAGGAGATGAACCGGGCGCTCAACGAAGCCGCCGGCTACAACTCCCAGCTGGCCTTCGGCGCGCGCGAAGCGGCTGAAAGCGCCGCACGGAACTCGCGCTGGTTGCTCATCGGCCTCACGCTCGCCGCGGCGATCATCGCCGTTGGTGGGGGCACCTGGCTCGCGCGGTCGATCTCCGGTGCTGCCCGGCGGGCCGCCAACGCCGCCGCCGCGCTGGCCCGCGGCAATGTGGACGTCCAGGTCGATACCAGCTCTTCCGACGAGATGGGCGACCTGGGCCGCGCCTTCCAGGACATGACCGCCTATCTCCGCGAGATGGTGGGCGCCGCCGAAGAGGTGGCGGGTGGCAACCTGGCGGTCGCGTTCCGCCCGCGCGGCGCCGATGACGCGCTGGGCAACGCCCTCCAGCGCATGGTGGGCAACCTGGCCAGGCTGATCGGCACGGTACAGGAGAACGCGCTCGCCATCCTGTCTGCCTCGGAGCAGCTGGAAGACTCGTCGAACCAGATGGCCCAGGCCACCAACCAGATTGCGACGGCCATCAACGAAGTCACCACGTCGACGGTCGCGCTGAACAGCCTCGCGCACGATTCAACGGCAGAGGTGGAGCGGCTCGCCGCCGGTTCGCAGCAACTGACCGCGAGCGCCGAATCAAGCGCGCAATCGGCGCGAGCCAGCCAGCAAGAAGCGGCAGCCATGGGCGAACGCATCGGGCGGGCTTCGGAAGCCTCGCTGGCCGTCGCCCGGTCGGCCGAATCCAGCAAGGAGTCGGCGCTCGAAGGGCGGCGCGCCGTCGCCCAGGCTGTCACCTCCATGGAGTCGATCGCTGACGCGGTCGCGCGCGCGTCGGAGCGGGTGACGCAGCTGGGCGAGCTCGGTGGACAGATTGGCGACATCGTGAAGGTGATCGACGAGATCGCCTCGCAAACGAACCTCCTCGCCCTCAACGCCGCCATCGAAGCGGCTCGCGCGGGCGAGGCCGGGCGGGGCTTCGCGGTCGTTGCCGAAAGCGTCCGCAACCTCGCCGAACGCTCAAGCGCAAGCACGAAGGAGATCGCCGAACTCATCGGGCGGGTGCAGGCGGGCACCCGCGATGCCGTGGCCGCCATGGCCGATGGCGTTCGCGATGTGGAGGCGGGCCGCCAGATCACCGCGGCCGCGGGCGATGCGCTTGAATCGATCCTCGCCTCGGTGCAGCAATCCGCCGGGCAGATGCAGGAGGTCGCCGGCGAGGTCCGGGAGCTGGCAACGGGAGCCCGCCGCATCATCGAGGCGACAGAGACGATCGCCTCGCTCGCGGGCGATTCGGCGAGCGGCGCAGCCGAGATGGCCGGCGGCACCGAGCGCGTCAGCATGGCCATCAGCCAGGTCTCCGTCACCTCCGAACAGACATCCGCCTCGGCCGAACAGGTCTCGGCCTCCACGCAGGAGCTCTCGGCCCAATCCGAGGAGCTGGCGGCGACGGCGACGCAGATGCGTGACTTCGCCCGCGCGCTCGACGAAGCGGTCAGCCAGTTCCGCCTCGCCTGACGTTGGCAGGGAGAGGCAGGGCGCCCCTTCGCCGCCCGGCCTCTCCCTGGCCAGTCCCGAACGTTTGTCTTGCGTCTCGCTCGTGGCGCACCTACAGTCGCCCTATGCCGCTCTTCGGGGCACCCGGCCAGCGCATTGGCTACCAGGTCTATCCGCATCCCGGGGGCGCGCCGCCCGTCGTCCTCATCCACGGGTTCACGGCGAGCTCGGCCTCGTTCGAAGCCAACCTCGATGGCCTGCGCGAACACTTCACCGTGGTGACTGCCGAGCTCCTGGGCCACGGGATCAGCGACGCGCCCATTGCCTCGGCGGCGTACGCGCCAGAGCAGGCGATCCGGCGGCTCATCAACCTCTTCGACCACCTGGGGTTCGAGCAGGTGCTGCTCTGCGGGCACTCGCTCGGCGGAGCGCTCGCATTGCGCATGGCGCTCGATGTGCCCGGGCGGGTGGCCGGCCTCGTGGTCATCAACTCCAGCTCGGCGGCCGGCACACCACAGTGGCGTGAGACCGCGCGGGCCGGCATGACCGAGATGGCCGCCCGCGTCCGCGCCGAGGGCACCGGGTTCCTGAAGAAGACGCGCCTCTACCCCGCGCACTCCCGCCGGCTCGACCCGGTGTCGAAAGATCTCCTGACGCGCGATTTCGACCGTATCCAGCCCGCCGGGCTCGCGGGCACGGCCGAATCGCTCGTGGTCGACGTGAACGCGTACGAGCGCCACGCCGAGCTCGAGGTGCCCATGCTCCTGGTGGTTGGCGACCGCGATGCGGACTTCGCACCCAACGCGGAAGCGTTTGCCGCCCGGTTCCCCGAAGGGCTCGTCCACATCGTCCACCTGCCCGAGGCGGGGCATGCCGCCAATCTCGAACAGCCGCGCGAGTTCGAGGCCGCGGTGGTGAGCTTCGCGCGGATGATCGGCTACCTGCCTGCCGCCGCGCCCCGTGGCGGGGTCGCGGCCACGCGCCTCATGACCACCCTCGGCGGTGGCCTGGTTGTCGCCGGCATCGGATTGCTCGCGGCGGCGCTGTTCCTCAACGGCGGCGGCAGCGGAAACGACGATGGCCCGATCCTGGCCGCCCCGGCGCCGTCGGAGGAGGCCAGGGCCGCTGCCACGCCCACCCCGGAGGAACAGACCGCGGGCACCCGCGCTGCCGGGCCGCTGAACGCGGGGGGCGCGACCGCCACGGCCGCTTCGAACACGCCGCCCGCCACCAGCCAGCCCGCCACCGCCGCGACGGCGACGCCGGCCGCGAGGCCGACGGCCACGCCGGCCGCGCGCCCGGCAGTGCAGC
>CAYUVT010000091.1:0-11392 GCA_964448165.1 uncultured Anaerolineaceae bacterium
TTCGGGAACTGGGACATGGGCGCCGGGGCGGCGGCGGCGAGGGGCTACCCCCTCACGGTGGTCGCCGAGACCTTCGCTGACCCGCGCCTCGATGCGATGGTAGCCGGCGCGCGGGAGCGGCACGGGATGCGCATCGTGAAGATGGAGCATGCCGGGCCTTCCCTCTTCCGGGCACTCAAGGCCGGTGGCCTCGTCGCACTGCTGATCGACCATCCGATGGAGGCCGACGGCGTCCGGGTCCGCTTCTTCGGTGGGGAGGTGGAAGTGCCTTCCGGCGCCGCACGGCTGGCCCTCCGGTCCGGGGCGAAGGTCGTTCCGACTGCCTTCGTCCGCGCGAAGCCGGGCGAGCCGGGTGTGCGAACCTGGTGCGATTTCTCCATCGAACTCCCGCACACCGGCGACCGGGAACGGGATGTCCGGGAGCTCACGCAGGCAATCGTCGCTTCGCACGAGACGTTTATCCGGCGGAACCCCGACCAGTGGTACATGTTCCGGCGGATGTTCGCGGCGGGGGAGAAGGCGGGCGCGGCATGACAAATCGCCTCTGGTGGATGCGTGTGGCGCATCCCTTCGTGAGCCGTTTCCCCGGCGTCTTCTACCGTGCCGCCTCCGCTATCGCGTGGTTCACCTGGATGACTCGCAGGGACCTGCGCCGCAACCTGGTGCGCAATATGCTGCCATTGTGCGACGGCGACGTACGCGCGGCCCGGCGGGCAAGCCTGCGGGCGCTCCGCCATGTGGCCCAGTACTACGTGGACCTGGGCAGCCTCTCGCGGCGCGATATGAGGAACTTCGAGGCGAACCACCTGGAGATCTTTCACGCGGAGCGGTTGCAGGTGCTGAATGAACCCGGACCGCTCGTCATCGTGAGCGCGCATACGGGTAACGCAGAGCTTGCGATCCAGGCGCTCACCTTCCGGGGGCGCCCATTTGTGGCGCTGGTGGAGGCGCTGGAGCCACGGGAGCTGGCCGACTACATGTCGAAGCTCCGTTCCTCGGCCGGGGGGACGTTCCACGAAGCGACGATTGGAGGGGTAAAGGCGATGGTCTCGGCCCTGAAGCAGGGCCAGATCGCGGGCGTGATGGGCGACCGCGACATCCAGAACACCGGCGTTTGTGTCACCTTCTGCGGCCGCGAGGTGAAGGTGCCGCGAGGCCCCTGGGAGCTGGCCCGCCGATGTGGAGCGCCGGTGCTACCGGTGTTCTCGTCGCGGAAGCACGGCGATCAGTTCCGCATCGATGTCGGCGAGGTCTTCAAGGTGCATCGAACCGAGAACATGGAAGAGGACATCCGCGAGGCGGCGGAGCGGTTCACGCGCCTGCTGGAGGCGCACCTTCGCCGCGACCCAGGGCAATGGACCGTCCTCGAAGACTTCTGGAAGGCGCACGGCTGTGGGACGCGCTGATCTTCACCTCCATACCCGCGTTTCCGACGGTCTCGCCAGCGTGGAGGATGTGCTGGCGTTCGTCGAACACCGGACCGACCTGGACGTGGTGGCCATCACCGACCATGAAGACGTAACAGGCGGGCTGCGCGCACAAGAGCTCGCCGCGAAGCATGCCTACCGGTTCGAAGTGGTGCCCGGGGCGGAGATCACCACGCGCCAGGGGCACCTGCTCGCGCTCTTCATCGATCGCGATGTTCCAAGCTTCCGGAGTGTCGAATCCACACTCGAACAGATTCACACCCGGGGGGGCCTTGCCATTGTCCCGCACCCGCTGAGCTGGCTAACGCGGTCGATCAGCGAGCGAACCCTGGACCGTATCTGTGAGCGGCGCGAGGCGGGCATCATGTTCGACGCGATCGAGCTTTCGAATCCAAGCCCGGCGGGCCGGCGCACCCGGGAACGCGCCCTTCGGCTCAACGTTGAGCGGTGGAAGCTGCCATGGGCAGGCGGGTCCGATGCCCACCACCTGCCCCACGTCGCAACCGGCTGGACGGAATTCGCGGGAAGCAGCGCGGCCGAGCTGAGGGCGGCGATGGAGGCGGGACGGGTGCATGGGGCAATGTCGCGGTATCCTCATGCGGCCGAGGTCGGCTACGGCCGCATCGCGCTGGGGCTCGCCTGGGGCTACTCGGCCACGCCGCGGAAGATGCTCCGGGGGAAATGGAGGTCCGGGTGAGGATCGCGATGGTGTCGCCCTACGACTGGTGCGTCGAAGGTGGCGTGAAATCGCACATCAAGCACCTGGCGGCGTATTTCCGCGAGTGGGGACACGAAGTCACCATCTTCGCGCCGGCATCCGATCCGCTGAAGGCGCGCGACGAGATTGTCGTGATGGGAAAGCCATGGTCTATGCGCGTCAGCGGCTCGGTTGCGCGTATCACCTTCGCCTGGAAGTCCCCCGAAGTGAAACGGGTCTTCCAGGAGTACCGGTTCGATGTCGTGCACCTGCACGAGCCGCTGATGCCCCTGCTCCCGTACCACTTCCTGCGCTACTCCCGGGCGGTGAACGTTGGCACGTTTCACGCGGCAAAGGAGGGCGGCAACCGTTTCTACGGGTACACCACGCCACTCACCAAGCGCTGGTTCCGGAAGCTCGATGGGAAGATCGCGGTTTCGCCGGCAGCGGTGAAACTCGTCAGCCGCTACTTCGCCGGGTACTTCAACATCATCCCCAACGGCATCGATTACGAGCACTTCGCCACGCCATGCGAGCCGATGGAAGAGTTCGTGGATGGCAAACACAACATCCTGTTCGTTGGACGGCCGGAGAAGCGGAAGGGGCTGAAGTACCTCCTGCGGGCCTACCTGCGCCTCCGCGAGCAGATACCGAACACACGGCTCATCGTGGTGGGCGCCGGCGATTTCACTCGCTACCAGCGGTTGTTCGCGCGCTTCCCCGACGTGGTGTTCCGCCCGAACGTGCCGTACGCGGACCTGCCGCGCTACTACCGCACGGCCACCGTGTTCTGCTGTCCGAATACGGGCAACGAAAGCCAGGGGTACGTGCTGCTCGAAGCGCTCGCTTCTGGCGCGGCGGTCGTCGCCAGCAATATCGAGGGCTTCGCCGGGGTGATGACCCACGAAGAAGAGGGACTCCTGGTGAAGCCAAAGGACCCGGCGGCCATCGCCGCGGCGGTGACCCGGCTCATCAAGAATCCGCGCCTGAGGAAGGAGCTCAGCCTGCGGGGCACGGCCCTCGCTCAGCATTACAGCTGGGACAACATCGCCCACCGCGTGCTCTCGTATTACGAACGCTTGCTCTACGAACATCAGCAGGTAGCGGAGACCCGCGCGCGACGACGGCCGCTGCTGGCCGGGGAGCCCTGAGAGATGGGCATCACGCTGCTCCCCACCCGGCTCCCCAAATCAATCCAGGATGGCATCGGGCGCACGGTGGGGGGCGCCGGCATTACCCCGAACATGATTTCGCTGTTCGGGTTCGGGGGGAACCTGGCGGCCGCCTGGCTCATCGCCCAGGACAGGCTGCTCTGGGCGGGTATCGTCTACGTGTTCTTCTCGGCGCTCGACCTCGTGGATGGAGCGGTGGCACGCGCCACCGGGCTCGCGAGCCCTTTCGGCGCCGTGTTCGACGCGGTGCTCGACCGGGCAAGTGAGGCCATCGTGCTCGCTTCCTGTGCATGGTATTTCGCTGAACGGGGCGAGCAGGTACAGGTGGCGATGACTTCGGCAGCCATCTTCGGCAGCATCGCCGTGAGCTACATGCGGGCGCGGGCCGAAGTGGTGGGGCTCTCGATGCGGGAAGGGCTCTTCCGCCGCCAGGAGCGCGTGGCGCTGCTGACGATCGGTCTGCTCCTCAACGGTCTAACCGTCGTCATCGGCGCGCTGGCGGTGCTCGCGAACCTCACCGCGGTGCAGCGGTTCTGGATGTTGCGACAGGGAATCCGCGATTAGCCGCCGAAGGGGTTATCGCTTCGCGGCGGCCGCCAATCGTCATCGCCCGGGGGCGGTGGCTGGGCGGGGGGTTGGCCCGCCGCCCGGAGCCGGGAGTTCGCGGCCATCAGTGCCACCAGGTAGGAAAACACGGCGGCCAGGGCGAACAAGACAGCGATCCCAACGATGATGAACGTCCCCCGGCCGAGACTCCGGTCGTCATCCGCACGGTTCACGCGCGTTGAGGGTGGGGAGGTCGGTACCGGGGTGGCGGGAGACTGCTGGGGCCGTGCCGTGGGCGCCGCGGTAGGGTTCGCCACCGGGGCCAGGTTGAGCGACGCGCGGAACGCGTCTTCGAAGGCCGACAGGCTTGCGAATCCGTAGACACGGTTGAGGGCGTCATCGAAGCGGGAGCCGCTCTTGATGGTCGCCATGAACTCGCCGAATTTGTTTTCGCCCGCCGTATCGATGAGGTACTTCACCATGAAGTAGGCCTGGCCGTAGAACACGCCCACCTGGGCCGGGGTAGTGGCGGGATTGCTCATCTGGTTGAAGGGAATGAGCCGGTTGGCGCGAACCGCCGCCTGGAACGCTGCCTCGTAGTCGCCCGGAGAAGTCTGGGCGTAGACTGCGGCCCCTTCGTCGAGCCATGCCGGAAGCTTACCAAGGGCGCCTTCGCCAGCGGTCTCGTTCAGGATGTGGCCCAGCTCGTGCCGGAGCGTGTCGGTTCTGTCGGTGCTCCCGCAGGCCACGGGGATGAGCAGGAGGATGTCGTTGGTGACCTTGGTGCCGCAGGTGGTGACGGCCGAATCGAAGCGGCCCCCGGTGCCAGGCCGGGCGAGGTCGCTTTCCTGCTCGTTGGCGAAGAGGATGACCTTCACCGGAAGCGTGGTGAGCGTGACGTTGTAGAGCTGCTTGCCGATGCGGTCGTAGGTTTCCTGGCCGGCTTTCAGGTAGGCCTGCGCGAGGGCCTCCCGATCGCCGTGGTAGTACACGGTCATGAAGCCGTTCGAGACCGGCTTCCACTCCTTATCAGGCGGCAAGAACAGGAACTGCTCGTCGGGGCTGGTGAACACCTGGCCATCGGCAGTTGCGATCTTCCACCGGTAGGTGAACTCGGAGCCGACCGGGATGTAGGACTGGCCGGAGTTGACCTGGAGCTCGACCTCGGCCGAAAGGTTGCGGGCAGGGGTGAGCTCTTGCGGTTTGCCCAGGGCGCTGGTGCCCCGGCCCTTGATCGAATACTCGAGGGTCACGTCGGTAATGTTCGTATCCGCACGGGCGGTCACCTTGAAGGTCAGCGTCTTCGGGTAGCCGTTGACCACGGTGGAGGATTCGATGACTGCCTGGGCGGAAGCCGGGCTTGCGGGTGCAAGGAGCGCGGAGGATGCGACGAGCGCGGCGAGGAAGGGGATGGCCAGTCTGCGGATCATGCCTCTTCTTCACCAACCCGGGACTTCAGGTACGCCGCGATGAAGTCATCGATTTCGCCATCGAGCACCGCCGCGGTGTCGCTGGTCTCGAAGCCGGTGCGCACGTCCTTGACCATCTTATATGGGTGGAGGACGTAGTTCCGGATCTGGCTGCCGAAAGATACGTCGACATGCTGGCCCTTTAACCGCGCCTTTTCCTCTTCCTGGCGATTGATCTCAAGCTCGAGGAGGCGCGCTTCCAGGACTTTCATGGCGCTCTCCCGGTTGCGGCCCTGGGAGCGCTCGTTCTGGCAGGTCACAACGATGCCGGTAGGGAGGTGCGTGATGCGAACGGCGGTGGAGTTCTTCTGGACGTTCTGGCCGCCTGCGCCACTGGAGCGGTACACATCGATGCGGAGGTCGTCCGGGTTGATTTCCACCTCGCCGACCTCGTCCACCTCGGGCATCACTTCGACCTTGGCGAAGCTGGTCTGGCGGGTTGCCGCGGCATTAAAGGGCGACTGCCGCACCAGGCGGTGGACGCCGCGCTCGCTCTTCAGGTAGCCGAAGGCGTACGGGCCGGTGATCTCGACGGTCGCGCTTTTGATGCCGGCTTCCTCGCCCTCGGTAATGTCGAGGATGTCGGTGGTATAGCCGTGACGTTCGGCCCAGCGGAGGTACATGCGGAGGAGCATGTCGGCCCAGTCCTGCGAGTCGGTCCCACCGGCACCGGCGTGGACGGCGAGGATGGCGCTGCGCTGGTCGTAGGGCCCCGATAGCTGGAGCTGAAATTCGAGGGATTCGAGCTGCTTTTCGGCTGCGGCCAGGTCGGCCGCGGCAGATTCGGCGACCGATTCATCGCCTTCGGCCATGGCAAGCTCGATGAGCCCGGCAGCGTCGCGGACACGGCGTTCGAGGCCGCGCCAGGTTTCGACGCGATCACGGATCGTGGCCAGCTCCTGCATCCTGGAGCGGGCGGCCTCGGCATCGTCCCAGAATCCGGGCGCAGCCGATTGTTCTTCTAACTGTGCGAGGCGGGCTTCATCGTTGGCGAGGTCAAAGTCGCACCATGAGGTCGGAGATTCGGCGGGAGAGCTCGTTGGCGCGAGCGAGGAGGTCTTGCATAGCTCCATGATCGCATGGCCGGGGGCGGAACGCGAGGGACGCTCTTAGCCGGCCGAGCGCTCAGCCGCCCTCATGGTGTTGACCAGGAGCATGGCGACGGTCATCGGGCCGACGCCGCCGGTGTAGGGCGTGACCCAAGAGGCGACCTCGCGCACATCCATCGAGGCGTCGCCCACGAGGCGGTAGCCGCTGGGGCGGTTGGGAGCATCAACCCGGTTCACGCCGACATCGATGACCACGGCGCCGGGCCGGATCATCTCCTTCGTGAGGGTGTTGGCGCGGCCGGCAGCCATGACGACGATGTCGGCCTGGCGGGTGTGCACGGCGATATCGGGGGTGGCGGTATGGCAAATGGTGACCGTGGCGTTGCCGCCCCTGGCCTTGTTCGAAAGGAGTACAGCGAGGGGCCTCCCGACGAGGGTGCTCCGGCCGACGACCACAACATGCTTTCCCGAAGGGTCGTTGCCCGTGCGGAGGAGCAGTTCAACCACCCCGTTTGGGGTGCAAGGGATGGCGCCGGTGAGTTCGCCGCGTAGCAGCCGGCCCAGGTTGTGGGGATGGAGGCCGTCGGCGTCCTTGGCGGGGTCCATGGCATCGATGATGGCCAGCTCATCGATGTGTTTCGGCAAAGGAAGTTGAGGGAGGATCGCGTGGAAGCGTTCGTCGGCGTTGAGCTTGCGGACCAGGGCGATGATCTCGTCCTGGGTACACGACTCCGGCAGACGGAACGTCTCGGAGAAGATGCCCGCCTCCGCACACGCCCTGGTTTTCATTGAGACGTAGCTGATCGAAGCGGCATTGTCGCCAACGATGATGGCGGCGAGCCCGGGGGTCACGCCCCTCGCCTTCAGTGCGGCAGCGTCACGGGCGACTTCGGCCCGGATTTCGGAAGCGATAGCGGTCCCATCGATGAGCTGTGCGGCCATGGGACGAGGATAAGTGGTAAGCGGAAAGGGGAAAGCGACGGGAACTGTCGCGATCGTGTCGCACAGTACAGGCATGGCAACGTTTGCACGACTGACTGGAACATCCTTCACCAACAAGCACTGGGAACTCGAAACGAAATGGCCCGCCCGCTGCTTCTACGAAGACGGGCGGATGCGGCGGACCTCCGACGGCTGGCTTGACTTCCTGGGGGCGATGACCGCGGACGAACTCCGGGCCTTTCGGGAGGAGCATCAGCTGAAGGGCCGGGACCGGAGTCTCGACCGCATCCTCGACAGCGGCTGGACCGGAAAGGTGCTCATCCAGTGCCTCGAATGGGAAGGCTACAACTGAAACCCGGCACGGAGACCGTCGTGGGACGCGCGAAGCCGGGTGGTCGCGTAGGATCGAGCGTCTATGGCGACCAAGTTTGCCCATGGCATCGACATCGTTGAGATCGATCGCGTCGCGGACGTTATCGCGCGCCACGGCGATCGCTTTCTGAATCGCGTGTACACCCCCGATGAGATCGCCCACTGCCGCGGCCGGATTCCCGAGCTGGCAGCCAGGTTCGCCGCCAAGGAAGCCGTGATGAAGGCGCTCGGGACGGGCGTGCGGGGAGTCGGCTGGAAGGACATCGAGGTGTTGCCGAACCGCCGGGGCAAGCCGCTGGTGTTCCTGTATGGAAGGGGGGCGAAACGCGCCGCGGACATCAAGCTCCGTGGGCTGGAGATCTCGATGACCCATTCGCGCGACTTCGCGATGGCTTCGGTTGTGGGTGAACGCGAACTGACCGAGATGGAAGACACGCCGCGCCGCGGGGAGAATGCGCTCCGGCTCATCCGCGAGGAGGGGTTGCGATGAAGCTCGTGACGGCGGCGCAGATGCGGGAGCTGGAGGCGGCCGCCATCGCCGCGGGCAGCTCGGAAGCGCAACTGATGGAAGAAGCCGGCCTGGCTGTGGCCCAGGAGGCATGGATGCTCCTGGGCACGCTGGAGGGCAAGCGCATCGTGGTGCTTGCCGGGCCGGGCAACAACGGGGGCGATGGCCTGGTGGCTGCCCGCCACCTGTACGATTGGGGCGCCGAGGTGCTCGTGTATTTGCCCAGGGGCCACCGCGTCGAGGGACGGCTCGACGAAATCCGGCAGCGGGAGATCCCGGTCATCGACGGGCAGGACGACCCTGGACTGGCGCAGCTCGACGGTATCCTTGCCTCGGCCGACCTGGTCATCGACGCGCTGCTCGGGATCGGGCAGATGCAGCCGCTGGCCACGGGGGAGCCGATCGCTATCGCCCTGGAGAAGCTCGGCGAGGTCCGCCGGGGCTTCCAGCCTCCGAAGCTTGTGGCAGTCGATGTGCCGACCGGCATGGACGCCGACTCGGGGGCGATCGATCCCCGGGCGGTCACACCTGATATGACGGTGACGTTCGGCCTGCCGAAAGTGGGCATGTACCAGGCGCCAGCGAGCGGACACCTGGGCCGCGTGCAGGTCATCGATATCGGCATTCCGAAAGCGGCGATGGAGGCCGTAACGCTCGAACTGCTCACTTCGCGATGGGTGCGCACCCACCTGCCGAAACGGCCCGAGGACGGCAACAAGGGCACCTTTGGCAGGGTGCTGGTGGCGGGTGGGTGTTCGCGTTACCTGGGGGCCGTGCAGCTCGCGGCGACCGCAGCCTATCGGGCCGGGGCCGGGCTGGTGACCGTAGCCTGCCCCGAGACCATCGTCCCCGCCATTGCGCCGGCGATTGCCGAGGCGACCTGGATGCCGCAGCCCGCTGCACCCGACGGCGGCCTGAGCGAACAGGCGGCTCCCGCCCTGCGAAACACGTGGAGCGAGTTCAGCGCCATCGTGTTCGGCCCGGGGCTGGGCAACACGGAATCCACCCGCGCCCTGACCTGGGCGGCCCTGCCCGACCTGGCCGGCGCAAGCCACGGGGCCGTGATAGACGCTGACGCGCTCAACGCCATCGCCGCGCTCGATGACGGTCCCGAGCGGGTGCCCGCCAGCGCCGTCCTCACTCCCCATCCCGGCGAGATGGCGCGCCTGATGCGGACGACGGTAGCGGACGTGCAGGGGCGCCGGCTGGGAATCGCAAAGGACTGCGCCGCCCGTTTCGGCTGCGTCGTCGTGCTCAAGGGTGCGCACTCGGTCGTCGCGGCCCCGGATGGGAGGGCGTCGCTCAGTCCGTTCGCGAACCCGCTGCTGGCGACCGCGGGGAGCGGCGACATCCTCTCGGGGATGATCGGCGGCTACCTGGCACAGGGCGTGGAGCCGTTCACCGCCGCCTGCCTCGGTGTCTACCTCCACGGCGCCGTGGGCGAGGCGCTCCGGGCGGAGTATGGCGAGGCTGGCCTGCTTGCCGGCGAAATCGCCGCCCGGCTGCCCCGTGTAGCCAGGGACGTAGCGGCCCCGTGACGTATACTGCTGCCCAGCCGTGACGATGAACACGCCTCCCACCGGCCGCCGCGTGGTTGTCACCGGGGTCGGCATGATTACCGCCCTCGGACATAACGCCTGCGACAACTGGACCGAGCTGATCCAGGCGCGCTCTGGCATCCGCCGCATCTCGTTGTTCGACCCTTCGGCCTACGAATCGCAGGTGGCTGGCGAGGTACCGGATTTCGACCCCGCGAAGTACATGGACCGCAAAGAGGCCCGCCGGGCCGACCGGGTGACGCAGTTCGCCTTCGTTGCGGCAGACGAAGCCCTGAAACAGGCCCGTTACGACCCCTCGGACAACGGGACGAACATGGCTGTGATCGTGGGCACCGCTATCGGTGGCATCACGACCCTGATGGAGGAGTACGACACCCTCCTGGCCAAGGGGCCCGGGCGCGTGAGTCCCTTCTTGATGCCCATGATGCTTTCCGACATGACCAGCGGCCAGCTGAGCATCAAGCTCGGGGCGAAGGGCGTGAACTACGCCCTGATCAGCGCCTGCGCCAGCGGCGCCGACAGCATCGGCGAGGCCGCGAACATCATCCGCCGGGGGGATGCCGAGATCGCCCTCGCCGGGGGCACGGAGGCGGCGATCACGCCCATCTGCATGGCCGGCTTCTCGGCGGCCAAGGCGCTCACCACACGCAACGACGACCCCGCCCGCGCCTCGCGCCCGTTCGACAAGACGCGCGACGGCTTTGTGATGGCCGAGGGCGCCGGCCTCCTGGTCCTCGAATCCGAGGAGCATGCAATCGGGCGCGGCGCGACGATACTTGCCGAGCTGGCAGGTTACGGTGCCACCAGCGATGCCTTCCATATCACCCAGCCCGCCGAAGACGGGTCGGGCGCGGTCCGCGCGATGCTCAAGGCGCTGGCAGAGGCGGGACTCCAGGCGGACGACATCGACTACATGAACGCGCACGGTACCTCGACGCCAATGAACGACAAGCTGGAGACCCTCGCGATCAAGAAGGTATTCGGCGAGTACGCCTACGAGCTCCCGGTGAGCTCGACGAAATCGATGACGGGGCACCTCCTCGGCGCGGCCGGGGCGGTGGAGGCCGGGATTTGCGTGCTGGCACTCCAGCACCAGGTGATCCCGCCGACCGCGAACTACGAGACGCCAGACCCGGAATGCGACCTGGACTATGTGCCGAATGCGGCACGTTCGGCCCAGCTCGAAGCAGTGATGACGAACTCGCTCGGGTTCGGCGGCCACAATGCCAGCCTGATTTTCCGGAAGTACAGGCCGTTGCCATGACGCAGGTGGTGGGAACACCGAAACCACGCTGGCGTCTCCGCGACCCGTACGCCCACCAGAAGGGCATCCCAAACTTCCCGCCTATCGTCGCTACGGTGTTGGCCGCCCGCGGGATCACGACACGGGCGGCCGCCGACCTCTTCTACAAGCCGCACCTGATGCGGGACTACGACCCCTTGCAACTGCCCGGCATGCACGAAGCGATCGCCCGCGTGCGCCAGGCCATCGAAAGCCGCGAAACCATCGCGCTGTATGGCGACTTCGACGTGGACGGCGTGACCTCGGTCGCCGTCCTGCACGAGGGCCTCGTTCCCCTTGGCGCAACCTGCACAACGTACATCCCGGACCGGTTCGCTGAAGGCTACGGACTGAACTTCGGCGCGGTGC
>CAYUVT010000092.1:0-11372 GCA_964448165.1 uncultured Anaerolineaceae bacterium
CCCTGTGGCCTGCGCGCCAGCGCCAGCTACCGCGCCCGGCGCGCTGCCGCCCGTTGCCGCCAGTCCAGCTGCCGCAGCGGCGCTCGCGAACGCTGCCCCCGCCACCGCCGGCTTGCGCCCCCCGGGCGCGGCGTCGCCAGCGATGGCGCTCCCGCACTCATCGCAGAAGCGGGCGCCGCGGAGGTTGGCGCAACCACAGGCCGGGCAGGCGACGGTATCGAACGCCCGGGCCGCCGGGGTGTTCAGCCGGTGCCCGCAGTGCCGGCAGAAGATGTCCTCCGGTTCGCCCTCGGTGCCACAGCGTGTGCAGAACGTGTCCATCCGGCCGCTTCACTCCGTCCTACTGCTGGCACACCGGGTCGATGCTCGGGTACTGCGCCTGCGCGGCCATGATCTGGACGTTCGCGGTGCCCAGGGCCTGGATGGCGGTGAGCATCGCGGCCAGGTTGCCGTTGGTCAGCGCATCGTTGATCGCCACCAGCCCGGCCAGGATGTTGTCGATGCCGCCATCCAGCGAAGTGTGGAAGGCATCGAACCGGGCATCGGGCGATTCGAGCGCCTTCACTTCGAGCGCGTCGCCGACAGCGGCCCCGACCTGCTGCATGAACAGCGCCTTGAGGTTGGGGTCGGCGAGAATCGCCGGGTCGATGTCCATCTCCAGCAGCCCGCGCATCGAGTGGGCGAACTTGATCTCCTTCTCCGTAAAGGCATCGACGAACGCGACCTCCCTCGCGCAGTAGAGCGCCGTGCCGGTCAGCACTGGCGGCGTCGCCTGCGAGTCCTGGGCGATGGCGGGAAGGGCGCGCCGGAACCACGGATTCGCGAAGGCGATCTGGCAGACCGGGAACGAAGCGCAGGCAGTCGCCAGGAACTCACGCGACTCCTCGTTTATGCGCACGCCCTGCGTGGTGATGAACAGTGCCGAATCGACCACACCGACGATGGCCAGGTCGGATTCGCGGATGATGGCGGCCCCGCTCATGCCCGGCGCTCCCGGGAGGTCCGGGTAGATGAACTCCTGGTCGGCCTTCGCGAATCCCGCGTGATAGGCCCAGGCGAACTTCCCATGCAATGCCGTCGGCGGCGCCGATTTCGAGCAGGCGGATGCGTCGCACTCGCCGGGGAACCCGAGCGCCGCGACCTCCGTCGATGTCCCCCGGAAGGCGCCAGCCGGCATCACCGTCAGCTTCCCCGGGAAGACCCCGGTTTTGTCTGTCAGTTTCCGGTCGGGAAGGATGACCAGCCCGATGTCGTACTTCGCGTAGTCGGCGGGCAGCCCGAACCCCCAGCCGGAGGGCACGGAGACGGCGGCGCCGTACTGGCTGCCCCACGGCTCGGCGGCCCCGTATTTGCCGGGCACCACGCGCACGCTCTTCGCACCATCGATGCAATGCGCCGCGGTCAGGACCACCCCCTGGCCCACGAGCGTGCCGCTGCACGAAATGGTCTCGTTTTCCTGGGTGACGATTTCGAGCCAGGCAAGCGTCCGGTGCACGGGGTCGGCCGCCGGGACGCGGATCTTCCCGGCCGAGGGCACGTCAGCCAGCTCCTGGCGCAGGGCCGAATCCGGCGGGGCAACCGGCGCCAGGAGCCCGGCGGCGGGAACATCGAGGGCGCGAGCGCCCGGCGCCCACCCGGGGTGGCCGCCAGCACTGGCGCCTCCAACCGCCGCCGGGAACGCCATCATCAGGGCCACAGCTGCCACCAGGATCTTTCGCCACATGTCCTTCCCCTCCGCGGGCTGGCCAGGTGCGCGCGGGGATACCAAAGCCCGCCACCAGCGCTCCATCACCCTATGGCGTGGCACGGCCCCCGCAGCGCCCCGAACGGTCCGATTCGCGGGGCTTTCCGGCCCTAGTTGCCCTTCCGCCGCTCGGCCGCCAACTCCGGAGCGTTCGACCATCCCGGCCGGGGCGGCGAGCGGTAACACTGTGCCCATGGAACGCCGCGCCTGGCACGCATCCTCAATCTTTGGGCCGCTTGCCTCGGGCCGCGTGCACCTCTCCACCCGCTCCCTCCTTAACGACCCGCTCCGCTTCGCCATGAGCCTGAGCGGCATCACCTTCGCCGTCATCCTCGTGCTGCTGCTCCAGGCGATCATGGATGGCACTGTCGCCAAATCGACCGCCTACATCGACAACGTGGGTGCCGATGTCTTCGTGGCGCGCCAGGGTGTGAACAATATGTCGCTGGCGGCATCCACCCTGCCCGAAGAAACGGCATCCGCAGTCGGGGCGACGCCCGGGGTCGCCGCCGCAACGGGCATCGTGCGCTTCAACGTCATCGCAAGGGGAGAGCGCGAATCGAAACCCGCGATCCTCATCGGCTACGACCCTTCCGGCCCGCTCGGCGGCCCATGGCGGCTCGCCCGGGGCCGGGGAGTCGTCGATCCCGGTGATGCCGTCCTCGATGAGGTCCTCGCCCGCGAACTCTCCATCGGCCTCGGCGAGACGGTCGAGATGGGCGGCCAGACACTCACGGCCGTGGGGTTCTCCACCGGCACGAGCGGCATCGCCGGCAAGCTGGTCTTCGTCCACCGCGATACGGCCCAGGCGCTCATCAACGCGCCAGGGATTCTCAGTTTCGTCCTGGTCCGGGCCGCGCCGGGCGTCAGCCCCGCGAGCCTTGCCGCGGCCATCGATTCGGCGGTGCCAGGTGTCGAGGCAATGACGCGCGCGGAACTCTCGGCAAACGACCGTGACCTCCTCGGCGACCTCTTCGTCCAGCCCATCAACGTGATGACGATCGTGGGCTTCCTGGTGGGCATCGCCATCGTTGGCCTGACGATGTACACCACCACCTCCGAGCGCCTGCGCGATTTCGGCGTGCTCAAGGCGATCGGCGCCTCGAATGGGTACCTGCTTCGGACCGTGGTCTACCAGGCGCTGTTCCTCGGGATCACGGGGTTCGCGCTGGGGCTCGCCGGCGTCCTGGTGGTTGGCCCGCTGGTGGTGATGGCCGTCCCCGATATCGGCGTCGCGGTTAGATCGGCGCCCGCCCTGCGCGCGTTCGCCTCGATGCTTGGGATGAGCCTGGCAGGGGCGGCTGTCCCGGTGGTGCGCATCATGGGCGTCGACCCGCTCATCGTCTTCCGGCGCTGAGGGAGAGAAGCCTCCAGGCGATCCGATCGCCCCTGGAAATCGACCCCGTGGGGCCATGGCGGCACTGCATGGCGCCGATAGAGTGAGCCTCATCCGCGAATGGGGGTCTCCATGACACAGCCAGAGGGAAGCCGAACATCGACGCGCTCACCGTGGGTGCGTTACGGCGCCATCGGCGCCGGGGTGGTTGCTGTGCTCGCCCTGGCGAGCTGGTGTGCCACCTACGCGTTCATGAGCGACGACAACGATACGACGCCCGCTGGAGGCGAGCGCACGCCGACGGCGGCCGCATCGCCAACCGCCGCCAGCACAGCGGCGGCGACCACTGCCGCCAGCTCGCCCACGGCCAGCCCATCGCCAGCACGGAGCCCGTCGCCATCCGCATCGCCGACCGTTGCCACCGCGACCGCCGCCGGCGGGAGCCCGACCGCGGCGGCGACAGCCACACAGCCGCCCGCGACGGCGACAGCAACGCGGCCACCCGCGACGACGGCGCCGACCACTGCGCCAACGGCGACGCCGACGCTCGCGCCTACCAACACGCCGGCCCCGACGGCCACGCCGACGAAGGCGCCGACGGCGACACCCACCGCAACACCGACGACCGCGCCAATCACGAACTTCGCCGGGACGTGGCACAGCGCGGGTACCTGCGACAACCCTGACGCGCCCTACCGCTGGAGCGTTGGCCTGACGCAGCAGGGAGCCCAGGTGAGTGGCTACATCAACTTCCACCTGTGCCCGGGCGGTGGCCGGGCCGAGTATTCGGTTTCGGGTACGGCCACATCGGCCGGCACCATTCAGCTGGCGGGGACGAAGGTCTCGGGGATCGGCGGGCTTGATGCGACGACGCCCTACCAGGTGACGTTCACCATCGCGCCGTTCGGCCCGCCAAACCCGAACTACGCGCCGTAGGGCCGAGGGACCGGCCGAACTCCCGGCCGGCCGGTCCCCCACCCGGCACCCCGTTGTTCTTCTCAGCGAGGGGCAGCCGCCGTACGCTGGGCCGGCGGCCGGGAGCGCGCTCCCAATCTGCCGCCCGCCGGGCGAGATGCTCCACGTCGTGGTTCGCAGCGAAGGACAGGAGTGGGCGTTCGACCACAGCGATGGCCCGCTCGAATTCGGGCGCGGGCCGGCGCGCGAGGCACGCCGCTGCTTCCTCGCCGACCCCTTCGTTTCGCGTGACCACCTGCGCATCGAAGAGGATGGCTCCGGGCAGCTCACCGTCCACAACCTGAGCGGCAGCTCGCCCATCCGCCTCCGCGATGGGAGCGAGATCCCCACCGGCGAAACACGCGTGGTGCCAGCCCCGGCCACGTTCGCGATCGGGCACAGCGAGGTTGAGGTGACCGTGCTGGCCAGTCCGGCGGCTCCCGGCGAGCCGTCCATCGAGGTCCCGCCGCCGGCCGCCGCTCCCCCTGCGGCCAGCGCCCCGGCCACCCTCGACGGCCACCCGCTCCCGCCAGGCATCGAGGTCATCGCTCGTCCCGCCGCCCCGGCCGCCCATCCTGTCGCCCTGCACGAACTGGGGGAAACGCCGGGGCCGGAAGTACTGGCGCACTGGTTCGAAACCCTTGTCTCGGTGCAACAGGCGGCCGCGACATCGGCCGAATTCCTCGATTCAACCGCCCGCGCCGTGGTCGACCTGGTGGGGCTCGACCGCGGGCTGGTGTTGCTCCGGAAAGAGGGCAGGTGGGTCATCGGCGCCCGCTTTCCCGCTGACGCGGCCGACCGCTCGCCCTACAGCTCCACGATCGTCGACGAGGTGCTCCGCCTCGGGCAGACCGTCTTCCGCAACCTGGGGCCCGAATTCCTGAGCTCCAGCCTGGTGGGCGTCGATACGGTGGTGGCGGCGCCCGTTTTGGGCCCCGGGGGAGAAGTCACCGGCATCGTCTACGGCGCGCGATCGCTCCGCCCCAACGCGCCGCCGCCGCGCATCACCACCCTGGAAGCCCTCGTGGTGCAGGTGCTGGCTGCAGCCGTTGGGGCCGGGCTCGAACGCGAGGAGCAGCGGGAACGGGCCATCCGCAGCCAGGTCCAGTTCGAGCAATTCTTCTCGCCCGAGCTCGCCCGCGAGCTTGCCGCCGATGCCTCGCTGCTCGAAGGCCGTGAACGCGAGGTAACCCTCCTCTTCAGCGACGTCCGCAACTTCTCGCGCATCTCCGAAAACCTCGGCCCCCAGCGCACCTTCCTGATGATGCAGGAGGTCATGGAGCTCCAGTCGCAGGCGATCCGCGAGACCGACGGTGTGGTGGTCGACTACGTGGGCGATGGCCTCCTCGCGATGTGGAACGCGCCGACCGACCAGCCCGACCACCCGGTGCGGGCGTGCCGCGCCGCTATCGCGTTCCTGGGCGGCCTGCCCGGGCTTTCCGCCCGCTGGGAGGCGCACGCCGGCGAGCCGATCCGGCTGGGGGTCGGTATCCATACCGGCCCGGCGCTCGTCGGCAATACGGGCAGCCGGGTGAAATTCAAGTATGGCCCGATGGGGCCGGCGGTGAACCTCGCCAGCCGCCTCGAAAACGCGACCAAGACCATCGGGGTGGGAGCGGTCATTTCCGGCGCGGCCCGCGAACGCCTCCCGGCCCGCTACGCCACCCGGCGCCTGGGGGGCCTCCGCGTCCAGGGCTTCGCCGACCCGGTCGAGGTGTACGAACTCTACCCGGGCGCGCCCCCCGCGGGCTGGCTCGCCATGCGGGACACCTACGAGAAGGCGCTCGCACACTTCGAAGCCCGCGAATGGTCGGAAGCGTGCGGGCTGCTGGCTGGCATCCTCAGCCAGGGGCCCGAGTACGACATCCCCAGCCTGCAACTGCTTTCGCGTGCGGTGGAGTGCCTGCGCTCGCGCCCCGAGCCGTTCGACCCCGCCATGACCATCCAGAAGCAAGTCTGAACCGGAGGCCCGCCATGTTCGAAAGCGCCCAGCTCGGCAGGAAGATCGACCGCGAGACGTTCGCGCGGCGCGAGCCCGAAATCCGCGAGGCGCTGCTCGATGCACAGCTGCGCCTGGCCAGCGCCAACTTCTCGGTCGTCATCGTGGTGGCCGGGGCTGAAGGCGCGGGCAAGGGCGACACCGTGAACATGCTGTTGAACTGGCTCGACGCGCGCGGCATCGAGACGCACGCCCTTGGCGCACCCTCGGAAGAGGAGCGCGAGCGACCGGAGTATTACCGGTTCTGGCGGCGCCTCCCGGGAAAGGGCCGCATCGGCATTTTCTTCGGCTCCTGGTACACGCGGCCGATCAGCCAGCACTCCCTCGGCAACCTCGATGAGGCCGGCCTCGAGGATGGCCTCCGCCGCATCGTCGAATTCGAGCGCATGCTCGAGGACGAGGGTGTCCTGCTCGTGAAGTTCTGGCTGCACATCACGAAAGACCAGCAGGCGAAGCGGTTCAAGGCGCTCGCGAAGAACCCCGATACGGCGTGGCGTGTGACGAAGCTGGACTGGCGCTACCACAAGACGTATGACCAGTTCGTCAACTCGGCGAGCCGCGCCATCCGCCGGACGAGCACCGGGCAGTCGCCCTGGCACATCATCGAGGCGTGGGACGAGCGCTACCGCCACCTCACCGTCGCCGAGACGCTCCTGGCGGCCATCGAACAGCGGCTCGCCGCCGACGTGCCCCCGCCGGCCGTCCAGCCAGTGCTTCCCGTGCCCGTGCGGCCCAACGTCATCTCCACGCTCGACCTTTCGCGCGCCGTCCCCGAGGAGGCGTACCGCAAGGAGCTGGTGCAGCGGCAGCTGGCAATCGGGCGCATGGCCCGCGAGCTCCAGGACCGCCAGCGCTCGGCCGTGCTTGTGTTCGAGGGCTCGGACGCCGCGGGCAAGGGTGGCGCCATCCGGCGCGTCACCCAGGCGCTCGATGCCCGCTACTACCAGGTCGTCCAGATCGCCGCGCCATCCGATGAGGAGCGCGCCCGGCCCTACCTCTGGCGCTTCTGGCGCAACCTCCCCCGCTGGGGCCACGTCACCATCTTCGACCGTTCGTGGTACGGCCGTGTGCTCGTCGAACGGCTCGAAGGGTTCGCGGCCCCGCGCGACTGGCAACGGGCCTATGGCGAGATCAACGCCTTCGAGGAGCAGATGGTGCTCTCCGGGTGCAGCGTGCTCAAGTTCTGGCTCACCACCAGCAAGGAAGAGCAGCTTCGCCGCTTCCAGGAGCGCGAGGCGATGGGGTTCAAACGCTACAAGATCACCGAGGAAGACTGGCGTAACCGCGAGAAATGGGACGCCTACGAAGCCGCAGCGAGCGAGATGATCGAGCGCACCAGCTCGGAGCTCGCACCGTGGACGCTCGTGGAAGCCGAGGACAAGTACTACGCGCGGCTGAAAGTGCTCCGCACGGTGGAAGAGGCCTTCAGGCGGGCGCTCGCGAAATAGCCTGGCGAGCCCCTACAGCGTGTCCTTCCGTTTCTGCAGCCAGTAGACGACCACCGCCGTCACGGCGATGAGCCCCACCATCCAGGCCCAGCAGACGAACACGTTCGCCCCGAACAGGTCCGCGAACTGCTCATCGATGCCCTTGTAGGCGAGCGCCCGCTCCTGTGGTGTGGCCAGCCCCGGGATGCCCGGCATGTTGCAGGCCGCCAGGTCGCCGACGCACCCGTCCGTCGAGATGCCGCTTGCGGCCGTGAGCGCCTTCAGCGCCCAGGAGGTGCTATCGAGCGAGGCGAGCACGGCGCCAACCGGACCCAGGTCGGAAATCGGCACGAGCCCGCCGGAGAACACGAGCTGGACGACGATGACGCCGATGATGAGCATCATCGCCTGTTCTTCGCGCCGGGTGACCGCGGAGATGAGCAACGCCCACATCACGCCGGAGACCACCGCCAGGACCAGCGTGACGTACATCGCCGCGTAGTCGCCCGCGCTGATGCCCGGGTACTCGATGAGGAGCACCTTGGCGCCCCAGAGGACGAACCCGTGGTAGAGGGCGAAGAGGCCCGCGATCGCCATCTTCGACCAGAGGTACGGCCAGATTTTGAGCGCGACGGCCCGCTCGCGCGCGTAGATGGCCGACTCCTTCACGATTTCGCGCACCGAACTCAAGGACCCGACCAGGAAGGGGATGAGCGCCGCCAGGAAGAACATCGTCATCGCCCGGCTGCCATCGCCGGTGGTCCGGTCGAGCGTATCGCCGGGCCACGCTATCAGGTCGATCAGCGAGAGCGCGGGGGCGAGCAGGAAGAGGAGGGCGAAGTTCACCCGGTCGCGCCGGATGAGATCGAAGTAGCGCCGCGAGAGCACGCGGAACTGGTGCCACGCGGAGGAAGTCCGCCCGGCAGCCGGGGCCGGTCGCGCCGCCATCGCCGCCGAACCGGGCACGGGCGGCCCGCCCGGGGTGGCGGCCAGGCGCCGCACCACGAATTCCTGGTGCTGGGGCGAAGCGCGGTACAGCGCCGCCCACTCCTCGGGGGATTTCTCACCCTCGAGCTTCTCGTAGATGCCATCGAAGTCTTCGACGCCAAAATAGGCGAGGGCCTGTTCTGGCGGGCCGTAGTAGGCCAGGTGGCCGCCGCGAGCGAGGAAGAGCACCTGGTCGCAGAGCATGACGTTCTTGGTCGCATGGGTGATGAGCGCGATGGTGTGGCCATCATCGGCCAGCTTCCGCAGCAGGCGCATGAGCTGGCTTTCCGTCCCGGGGTCGAGCCCCGAGGTCGCCTCATCGAGGAAGAACAGGCCCGGCTGCGTCAGCAGCTCGGCACCGATCGAGACGCGCTTGCGCTGTCCGCCGCTGAGCCGGCCGACGGGTGTTTCCCGCCGCTCGGTGAGCCCCAGGGTGTTGAGCACCGATTCGACGCGCGCATGGCGCTCGGCCCCGGTGGTGTCGTCTGGCAGGCGCAACTCGGCCGCGTATTCGAGCGCCCGCCCGACCGGCAGCTCACGATGCAGGATGTCGTCCTGGGGCACATACCCGAGGGTGGTCCGGAAGGCATCGAAGTGGTCGTAGAGGGAGGTCTCGTTGAGGAGGACGGCGCCATCGGTGGCGGGACGCAGGCCGCTGAGGGCGCCCAGCAAGGTTGACTTGCCCGAGCCGCTGACGCCCACCACTGCCACGAACTCCTGCGGCTCGATGACCACGGAGATGTCCTGGAGGAGGTTGAGCTTGTCGTTCACCCGCTGGTTCAGGCCGACCGCGGTGAGGCGGATGTGTTGTGAGTGGTCCTGGCTGCGGACCCCGCTGGCGGTGAAGTGCAGGCGGACCGGTCCCACCTGCACGGCATCGGCCGGCCCCAGGGTGCGGACTTCGCCCTGCGCCAGCCGTATGCCATTCACGTAGGTGCCGTTCGTCGAGCCGAGGTCCTCGATCACGCGCGTCCCGCCGGGGCCGGGCGAGACGCGTGCGTGGAGGAGCGACACGGTGGGGTGGGTGAGCCGCAGTTCGCAGCCCTCGGCCCGCCCGATGGTGATCACGCGCGAGGGGTCGAGCGCCACCTCCTGCTCCTCCACGGGCGCCGCCTCGGCCGGGGAGGTGAAGTAGCGAAGCGACACTTCGCCCGCGATATCCAGCACATCGCCATCGCGCAGCTCGTGCCGCTGCACGCGCTGCCCGCCAACGCGGATGCCGTTCGTGGTGCCCAGGTCCTCGGCGATGTAGGCGGTCCCCGAGCGCCGCAGCACCAGGTGATGCCGCGACACCACGTCCGCCTCGACCCGGATCAGGTTGTCGGCCTCCCTGCCCAGGGTGATGGCGTCGCCCTGGAGTGGCACCTCCCTGGTCCCGGCCGCCGTGACGATCTCCAGGCGGGGAGCGAAGGCGGTCATCATCGTGGCGTGGGGCCCCGTGGGCGGAGGAGGGGCCGCGGCGATGCGGGTCGCTCCTCCCGTGGCCGGTTGCGGGGCGGCCGGGGACTCAGCGGCCAGGCGCACTTCAACTTCAGCCAGTGACATCACGTCGCCAGCCCGCACGCGAACCGGCACCCGCGGCTCCAGTTCGCGCCCGTTCACTTTCGAACCGTTGGCGCTGCCGAGGTCCATGAACATCCAGCCATCAGGCGTGGGCACCAGGGTGGCGTGGTGGCGGGAGACCCGCGGGTGGTGGAGCTGGATGTCGACGTCGGCGGCACGGCCGATGACGACGCTCCCGGTGACCGGGAACGTCCGCTCCCCGCCATCTTCGTTAACGACAAGCGTTGGCATGGCTGCTCGCCTCGCAATGGTCTGGGATGGCGGTCATGCGCCGCTCCGGCATGGCGGCCGGGGCCCGGGGCGATTCGTTGCGGCACGCTGGCATCGAACCCTCAGTTCCCGAATGGCGCACCCGTGATGGTGCACCCTGGCGACGGGTAATCCTCCACCAGCGACGCCTTCCCGATGGTCCGCGCATCGGCAAACGTGGTGATTAGCGTTGCCGTACCGCGCTGGCCGCCCGAGGCGACCACCGGGTAGGTGAATTTCCAATCGACAAAGCGGAAGGTGAACACGCCGAGGTCGATGTCGCGGTCTTGGACCGCCGTCACGCGCACCCGGTCGCCGTCGTTGATCACCTTGCTTGTGCCGGTCGCGGGCTCGAAGCGGAACGAGACCGCATAGCGGTCGCCCACGGCGGCGCCAAACGGGCAGTTGTTGCCCGTGATGGTGAAGGCATAGTCCCAGCGTTCGAGCACCTCGATCGAACCGGCGGGAGCGGTGGGGACGGTGGTGGGCGGCCGGGTCGGCTCAGTCGTCGGCTGGCCCGTTGGCCGCGGCGTCGCGGGCGTCGCGGTAGTCCCGGGCGTTGCAGGCCCGGCGGTCCCGGTCACGGCCCCCGTGGGGGTCGCCGGGGTGGTCTCGTCGCCGCCGCCCTGGAGGGCGAACACCCCCACGCCAATCGCTGCGGCAAGAGCGAGCCCTCCGGCCGCGAACCACCACATGGGAGGCCCGCCTTTGGCCTTTCCCCCTCCGCGCCCTCCACCACCCACCGCCACGGGCGTCACGGTCACGTTCGCGAAGCCCGCGCGGCTTCCATCCTCGCGCAGGGCCGCTATCTGGAACTCCAGGAACCGCTCCCCGCGTGGCGCGGCCGCCACCTGGCGCACCTCCACGGGCACGCGCAGGATCTCGCCTCCCTTGAGCGTGACCGGCGTAGGCACCGCAACCTGGAGCACGCCGGAGGGGTCGTTCACCGAAAGGGCGAGCCGCGCCGGGGTTGGCGCGGGATTCGTGATCGTGAGCTCGAAGTTCGAAACACCGGCCGCCGGCGCCCCGACTGGAGCAACGCTCATGGCGAAGGTCGTGGGCCCGGATGGCGGCGGAGCGGGAGGAGGGGCCTGCCCCACAACTGTTGGCGGC
>CAYUVT010000093.1:0-11356 GCA_964448165.1 uncultured Anaerolineaceae bacterium
GTCGGCTGCAACATCGAACTGCCGATGGAGCAGCACCCCAACCCGTACCTCGATACGTTCGTCGAGTTCCGCTACTTCTTCGTGCGCAAGGTGATGCTGGCGAAGTACTCATACGCCTTCGTCGCGCTCCCCGGTGGTTTCGGCACGATGGACGAGATGTTCGAGATCGCCACGCTCGTCCAGACCGGCAAGATCCGCGACTACCCCATCATCCTCATGGGGGTGGAGTACTGGCGCCCGCTGATGGACTTCATGCAACAGCGGCTGGTTGCTGCGGGCACGATCAACTTCGAGGATTACTCCCGCTTTGTGTTGACCGATTCGCCCGAGGAAGCCGCGGCCCATATCAGGGAGGCGGGCATCCGGAAATTCGGGCTGCGGTATCGCCCCAGGCCGCGCCGCCGACGCTTCCTCTTCGAGTAGTCGCCCGGCGCGGGCCAGAGAAGGCCGCCCGGGCACTCCTCTCCCGAAGGTCGCGGTCATCCGCTGCGGTCAATATGAGCGAAATGTGGCCCGCCTCTCACATCCTGCCGCCGTCATGTGGTAGAAAACGCGCCACGTTCGCGACGGCAGGAGTTCCCTCGATATGTACGATGCCATAGTCGTTGGCGCCCGCTGCGCCGGGTCGCCGGCCGCCATGCTGCTTGCGCGGCGACGCCATCGTGTGCTGGTGGTCGACCGCGCCACGTTCCCCAGCGACACGCTCTCGACCCATTTCATGACTCCCGACGGCGTCGAGCGCCTGCGCCAGTGGGGCATCCTCGACCGTGTCCTCGCAACGGGTTGCCCGCAGCTCCACGGCACCCGGCGCACGCTCCAGGGGTTCGTCGTGCCCCACGACCCGAAAGACCCGCTCACCATCGCGCCCCGCCGCACCGTCCTCGACAAAGTCCTGGTCGACGCCGCTCGCGAAGCCGGCGCCGAAGTGCGCGAGGGTGCCACCGTCGATGCCCTCATCGTTGAGGACGGGGTCGTTCGTGGCATCCGCGGGCACGCCGGCACGGGTGCGTTCGAGGAGCGCGCGGCCGTCGTCATCGGCGCCGATGGCCGCCAGTCCTTCGTTGCCCGCCAGGTTGGCGCGCCGGAGTACAACGTGATCCCCGGCACCACCGCGGGCTACTACGCCTACTACGCCGGCATGGAGCATGGCCCGTATGCCGAGCTCTACCTGGGCGGCGGGCAGGCCATGTTCGTGTTCCCGACGAACGATGGCGAAGTCTGCCTCGGTGTCGAGTTCACCGCTGGCCGCTTCCAGGAGTTCCGCGAGGATATCGAGGCCAACATGCAGGCCGCTTTCGCCACTGTCCCTGCGCTGGGCGAGCGCACCGCGAAGGCTCGCCGCACCAGCCGCATCATGGGGCTTTCCCCCCACGAGAGCTTCTACCGCAAGCCCTACGGGCCCGGGTGGGCGCTCGTGGGCGATGCCGGTTACTACCGCGACCCCCTTCTCGGCCAGGGCATCAACGACGCGCTCCGCGATGCCGAAGCGCTCGCCGGTGCGCTCGATGACATCCTCGGGCAGCGAACCTCGTGGGACGCCGCGATGGAGGCCTACGAACAGCAGCGCAACGCCGCTACCGGCATGCTCTACAACCTCACGGCGCTGCTCTGCAAAGACCTGGATCCAGCGCCCGAGACCCTCCAGATGCTCGCCGCGGGCCCGCCGCAGGCCGCGCCCGCTTCCTGACCGGGGCCCGCGCGCTGTGTGAGCCGGTTCACACAGCGCGCCGCAGCGGCTGTAAGAACCGCGCCTGTCGCCGGTCTCACCTGCAACACGGCAGGAGAGACCACCATGAACAAGACAATTCGCAAGCTCACCATCACCGTCGCGGCCGCCATCCCGGCCGTGGCCATGCTCGCCGGTTCGGCCGGCGCCGTTTCCCAGTACAGCAAGGTAACCAACGGCGACTTCAGCAACGGCACCACCGGCTGGACGCCGAAGGCCTCGCCCCTGGCCAAGATCACCGCGCCCTCTGGCACCGGCTTCGTCAGCAACGCCTACAACAGCGCGGTCGCCAGCAAGACGTACGTCTACCAGTGCTTCCCCATCACCGGCGGCGTGAAGTACCAGCTCTCCGGGAAGATCTACATCCCGCTGGTCCAGAAGCGCGACGGCCAGGCCAACCTTGGCATCGTCTTCTACGCCGGCGATGACTGCACCGACCAGGTCGGCGCCGCCTACACCCTCCCCATCGATGAAAAGGGCACGTGGAAGCAGCAATCGATCACGCCAACCGCCCCGAACTCCGCGAAATCGGCCATGGTGCGCCTTGGTGTCGAGAAGTACGCAGCGGGCATCCTCCAGCTTCCGTCCGACAAGTTCGGCGCGTATTTCGACGACATCGAAGTGCTGCAGAAGAGCATCAAGCTCCCCGATGGCCCCATCATCGTGAACCCCACGGCGACACCGACCCCCAAGGGCCCGATCATCAAGATCCCGGTCCCCACGGCGACGCCGACCCCCAAGGGCCCGGTCATTCAGATCCCGGGTCCAACCACCACGCCGGCGCCCCCGGTCGATGACCAGCCCGCCGATGACCCGCAGGACCCGGCTCCCGACCCGAACCCCAATCCCCAGCCCCCGGCCGACGACCAGCCGAACGACGCGCCCCAGCCCGGGCCGGACCAGCCCGCCGATGAACCCGCCCCTGGCGATCAGCAGACCACCGAGGAAGATGTTCCCGGCCCTGACCTCCCCGCCCCCGACTCCACCGGCGACGATGCGGAGAACGATGGCGATGACGGCGGCGATGGCGCCCCGGCCAATCCCGGCGGCGGCAACGGAAACGGCACGGGCTCGAACGTCGAGACCCTCGGGTCCACTGGCAAGCCCTCGACCTCGAAGGCGCCGGGCACCGCTGGCGGTCCCACCCCGGCAGCGCCGAGCGCCGGTAACGCCCGCGGCAACGACGGACTGATCGGCAGCACCGGGCTCGCCATCGGCGGCGGCCTCGCCCTTGCCGGGCTGGGACTCGCGCTGGTCGCCTTCGCCCGGAGCCGCCGCTCAACCGGGGAAGAGACGTTCGAGTAATCCCTTCGCCAACCTTCCACGCCCCTGAAATGCGAGGCCCGGCATGCACCGGGCCTCGCTTCTTTGCCCTTTCCTCTATCCTCTACCCATGGAACTGCGCGTCGCCCACCTCTACCCGGACGTGATGAACATCTACGGCGACCGCGGCAATGTCATCGCCCTGCGCTACCGCTGCGAGGCGCGCGGCATCGCCTTCCAGCTGGTCGAAGTCAACATTGGCGACCCGTTCGACCCCGCAGAGTTTGACCTGGTCCTGATCGGCGGCGGCCAGGACCGCGAGCAGCGCCGCATCGCCGATGACCTGGTCGCGCGCGGGCCCGCCCTCCGCCACGCCATCGACCGCGGCCTGCCCGCCCTCGCCGTGTGCGGGGGATTTCAGCTTTTCGGCCACCGCTACATCGACCACGATGGCAGCGTTATCCCCGGGATCGGTGTGTTCGACCTCGAAACTCGCCACCCGGGCCCGGTTGCCAGCCGCTGCATCGGCGATGTCGTGCTCGAAACCGAGCTGGGCGAAGTCGTTGGCTTCGAAAACCACGGTGGCCGGACGTACCTCGCGCTCGACCAGGCGCCCTTCGGGCGGGTGCGCCGGGGTTTCGGCAACAACGCCGAAGACGGCTTCGAAGGCGCCCGCCGCAACAACGCGATTGGCACCTACCTGCACGGCAGCCTCCTGCCCAAGAATCCGCACCTTGCGGATGAGCTGATCCTGGCCGCGCTCCGCCGCCGATACGGCCCGGATGTCGAGCTGCCCCCGCTCGACGATGCCACCGAGGAGGCCGCCCACCGCAACGCCGCCGCCATTGCCGCCAGGCGCGCCCGCAGGCCTGCCTGAGCCGGGCCAGGCCGCCAGCTCCGATTGCACGCGAGCCACGTTCGTACCCTCCGCTTCGCTGGCTTCTTGACCCCCGACGCGTCACAATCCGGGCGTTATGGCGAACTTCTCCCTCCCGGCGCCCTTCGAGCCCGAAAAGTCCACCTTCATCCACGACCGCTCCACCCGCCCCGCCCGCCCGGCAATCGCGCGGGGCGACCTGTTGCGCCGCTTCGCTGGCCTGGGTATGGGCCTGGTTATCGCTGCCCTGATGGTCGCGATCGCCTTCCAGGTCCGCGATGGCTGGGAAAACCACCGCGAGTGGGTGGTCGCCATGAGCGGCCCGTTCTATGCGCTGGGCGGAATCGCCATTGGCCACCTGCTGGCCCGCCAGAAGTGGGAGCCCGTCGCCCCGGCGCTCATCTTCCTGGTGCTTGCCGCGCTCTTTGCGGGGTTCGATATCGCGGCCGATGCCGATGAGGCCGACATGGCCCTGCGCGATGCCCTCTCCATCATCGGCGGCATTCTCCTCGCCATCTCCATTGCGTGCGCCCTCTTCGCGGTCCTCTGGGTCGAAATCCGCACGCCCACGAAGGCCCCCCCGCCCCAGATGTAGCGAACCGGGATCTTCGTGTAGAGTCCTCGAATCCCGTTTCGAGGGTCGCTCATGCCCAGCCTTTCGATCCCCGCCACCATGGCGGAGGTTACCCCCGCGTGGCTCACCGCTGCCCTGCGCCAGGGTGGCTGGCTCGGCGAGGCCAGCGTCACCGCTGCCCCCCGCGTCCAGATCGGCCAGGGCGTCGGCATCCTGGGAGAGCTCGCCCGGATCACCCTCGAATACGACCGGCCCGAGCCCCGGGCTCCTCGCACCCTCATCGCCAAGATCCCCACAGCCGACCCCGGCGGCCGGGGCATCGCCCAGATGCTCGGCTTCTACGAAAAGGAATGCCGCTTCTACGCCGAGGTTGGCGACCGCGTCGGCGTCCGCACCGCCCACTGCTACTACGCCGCCCGCGACCCGGAGAACGTGCGGTACATCATCCTCATGGAGGACCTCGGCGGACTCCCCCTCGGCGACCAGCTCGTCGGTGCCACCGTCGAAGAGTGCCGCAAGGTCGCCACCGAGGTCGCGAAGCTCCACGCGAAATGGTGGGATTCACCCGAGCTCGGCGCGCTCGACTGGATCCCGTTTGGGAACGCGCCGATCATCAAGTTCGCTGCACTCGCCTATGCCCAGTCGCTCGAACCGTTCCTTCAGAACTTCGGCGACCGGCTCACCGGCGAGCAACGCGACATGGCCGTGAAGTTCCTCCCCCGCATGAACCCCATGCAGGACTACTTCGCCGGCCCGCCCTACACCCTCTGCCATGGCGACCTCCGCCTCGACAACGTCTTCTGGGGCAGCCCGGACAACACCTCCGGGGTCACCCTCCTCGACTGGCAAATCGCCATCAAGGCACGCGGTACCTACGACATCGGCTACTTCATGAGCCAGAGCGTTGACCCGGAAGTCCGCGCCGCCTGTGAGGAAGACCTGATCCGCGAATACGTCCGCGCCCTGGCCAGCCTGGGAGTACGGGACTACACCTTCGACCAGGCATGGGACGACTACCGCCTCACCACCATGTTCTGCCTTACCTACCCCGTCACGTCGTGCGGTTCCATCGACCTCGCGAACGAGCGTGGCCTCCAGCTCGCGACCACCATGTTGAATCGCTCGCTCAGCGCCATCGAGACCCTGAAGGCGCACGAGATCCTGAACCGCTTCGAACCGGCGCCGCTCCCGGAACCCCCGCAGTAGGGCAGTGTCCCGCCCAACCCGGGGGCGGTCACCAATTGGGCCACCCGCCGCCGAATCGCCCATCCCAATCGAAAAGGGTGGCGGGCCCCCGGCGTGGGCTCCTACCCCAGCTCGAAGCTGAACCGCTCGCGAAACCGTAACAGCGCCCGCAGCAGCGGCCCGCCCAGGATCGCCAGCACGACCGCGTTGCAAATGCTCCGCAACAGGTCCCACCCGAGGCTCGTGAGCAGGTAGTAGTTCCAGTAGCGCCGCAGGGTCTCGATCGGCCCCGCGCCCGGCTCGTAGGCGATGTCGGGCCCGGCGGCCAGGAACGGCCATGCCCACAGGTTGGTAATCGCCCCGAAGAGCAGCCCCCAAACGACGCCAAACAGGATTACCGCCGCGAGCTCGCTCCGCCTGCCGGGGTGCGCCGGGCGGGTCGCAGCGCGCAACAGGCCGGCACTCGCTCCCATCCACGCCGAGGCGAACATCTGGAACGGCAGCCAGGGGCCGATCCCCCCGGTGACTACCGCGCTCAGGAAGAACGACAGCGCTCCCAGCAGGAAGCCCATCCGGTAGCCAAAGGCATATCCCCCGAGGATGACCAGGAAGAAGTAGAGGTTGGCCCCTGCCGGCAGCGTGATCGTCCGCAGGACGGCGGCCAGCGCGGCCAGCACGCCCAGCGCCGCCAGCGACTTGCTGTTCAGGCTGCCACCCGTCAGGTCGGCCACCACCAGGACAAGGCAGAGCGCGGCAACCCCCGCGAACACCACCGGCGCATCCGTGTTGTGCGCGAACCACCCCGAATCGGCATGGGTGGCTCCCGGCGCGAAGAACGGGCTGAGGTAGGCGAACAGGCCCAGGGCGTTGAGCGCCACGAAGACCAGCACACCCGGTTCGATCCGGCCCGTCGAACGTACCCCCCTCCGTAGCGGCAGCGCGCTAACCGTCATCGCGTTCGCGCCTCCCGCGGATGGCCGCTCCGGCGATCGCGGCGAGCATCAAGATGGCGATGACCGCGAACCCCACGACCGCGATCACGGTCTCGCGGCTCCAGACTCCTTCCGTTTCGCTGTTGGTGTCCGTCGCTGTCGCCGGGGTGGGCGTGTGGCCGACAGTGACCACGACGGTGACCGTTGCATCGGGAGGCGCGGCAGACGATGTGCCCGGGGGAGTGGCGGAAGTGGCTTCAGCCGGCTTCGAGGCCGTCGCCGGGACAGGCGACGGGGTCGCGGCCGGCGATGCCTGCTGGCCGCCCACCTGCGCCGTCGATGCAACCTGCGCAGGTTGCGCGCCTCCCCGGGGGGCATGCCCGCAGACCTGCTCAAACGTGATGTCGGCCGGCGCCGGGGCGCTGCTGGGACCGCCGGCACCCCACTTCCACCCGTGCAGATCACCGTCATCCGCCTTCAGGAGGTTGAACGCCAGCGATGAGTACACCCATGCCTTGCCGTACTCCCGCGTGAAGAACGCCCAGTACACGCAACTGCCGCCACCCTTGCATTCGCAAAAACACGAAGTGAACGAGCTGGCATCGGAGCAGCCCGTCCCGCCAATGGCGCACACGGTGCGGCCGCCGCCCCCGCCGAACTGCTCGACGGCCAGGCCCGCGCGCTTGAGCAGCTCTTCGCCAGTGATGCCCTCGCCCGTATAGGCGATGCAGTACGTCGTGGTCTCCGTGCCCTCCTGGATAACCAGCCCGACCTCGCCATCGGCCGAGGCCACCGCCGTCCCGGCGAGCGCCGCGGCGAGCGCCGCCGCGATCACCGTCCACAGCCGGTGTGCATGCATCTTCATCCAACCACCTCGTCGACTGTCAGGGCGCCGGGTACGAGTTGCGCCACCTGTGTGGGGAAGGGGCCGCCATCACCGAGCGCGGCCCTGGCCGGCAGGTCGAACCGGACCACCCCCCGTTCGAGTGCCACCACCCGGGTGGCGTAGTGGGCTGCCGACTCCAGGTCGTGTGTGGCCACGATGGCCGCGCCGCCCGAAGCGGCGTGCTCCCGGAGGCGTTGCGCCAGCCAGGCCTTCGCCGCGCCATCGGCGCCACGGGTGGGCTCGTCGAGCAGCCATGCGCGCGGTTCGTGCGCGAGCATCGCCGCGATCGCCACGCGCTGCTGCTGCCCAACCGAGATGTCGCGGGGGTTTCGCCCGGCCATCTGCGCGACGTTCCAGCGGACCATGGCCGCGGCCGGAGTGGGCCCCTGCCCGCGCCGGAGGCGAAGGGTCTCACGCAGCTCGTCCTGCACCGATTCCTGGTACAGCGCCAGCGCCGGGTCCTGGGGGACCATGCCAGCGAACGCCGTGCGTTCGCGCACCGGCCCCGGGGCTGGCCGGCCCTCGAAGAGCACGGCGCCGCTGACCGGGCGCGTGAGACCCGCCAGCGCCCGGAACAGGGTTGTCTTGCCGCTCCCGTTCGGGCCGATGAGCGCGACCACCTCGCCCTCGCGCAACGAGAGCGACACATCGCGCAGCGCCACGTGTTCTCCATACGCCACCGTCAGCCCCTCAACCCGGATGAGATAATCACCCGGAGTCGCGTGCCCGGCCGGCGCTGCTCGCAGCGGCAGGTCCGCGAGCATGGCCTTCGCCTCATCGACGGTGAGCGGCAGCGGGTCGAGCCCGAGTGTGCGGCCCAGCGCGCAAACCGGCGGTACCGCCGCCAGCCGCCCGGCGGCTGCGCGGGGGCTCAGCAGCTCGGTGGCGCCGCCCTCCACCACTCCCACCCGGTCCACCCGGTGAAGGAGCCGTTCGAGCCGGTGCTCGGCGATGATCAGCGCAAGGTCGCCTGCTTGCCGCAGCGACTCCAGGGATGCCAGCACCGCGTCGGCCCCGGCCGGGTCGAGCTGCGAGGTGGGCTCATCGAGCAGCAGCAGCCGCGGTTCGAGGGCCAGCACCGAGGCGATGGCCACCCGCTGGCGTTCGCCACCCGAAAGCGTGAGCAAGCGGCGGTAGCGCAGGTGTTCGATGCCGAGCGCCGCGAGCAGCCGCTCGATGCGCCGGCGCATCTCGCTCTGCGCCGTTCCCTGCTGCTCCATCCCGAAGGCAATCTCCTCCTCGACCGTCTCGGCCACCGCCTGGGATTCGGGCTCCTGGAACACCATCCCCGCGACAGAGGCCATACGCCGCGATGGGGTGCGCGACGGGTCGAGACCCGCCACCAGCGCGTGCCCGCTCAGCCGGCCGCCATGGAACTGGGGGACGAGGCCGTTGAACACCCGCAGGAGTGTCGACTTGCCGCCCGCCGATGGGCCCGCGAGGAGGGTGCTGCTCACCGCGTCGATCTCCAGCGTTACGCCCGCAAGCGCCGGTCCATCGCCCGCCGGGTACGTGTAGGTCACGCCCGAGAGGGTTGCGATCGCCGTCATGGCCTTGACTCCGATGCCAGGACCCGTTCGCTTCCTGCGGTTCCTGCCTGGCCGGTCGCGAAGACCAGGCGGACCGCAGGCCATGCCGCGGCCAACGCCAGCAGCGCACCAAACGGGGAAAACGCCGGCATGGGCAGCCCCGCGAACGGGTTGTACGTCAGCCCGCCCAGCCCGGTAAGCCGGGCCGCGAGCGCGACCACGGCGACCGAGAGCGCGAACGCCACCGCCGCGCGGTCCCCGACCGCGAGCGGGTCGCTGCTCAACCGCGTCGTGCGATGGAGCCGTGCGGCAGTGCGCCACCAGCTCGCCAGGCATGCGGCGGCACCGACCCCGGCGATTCCCGCAAACGGCCGCCAGGCAGGCTCGTAGAACCAGCCCCAGGCAGCAGCAATGAGGAGCGGCGCCGATGCCGCCGCCGCCAGCCGGGCGCTCGCCGGCAGGGGAGGCGCCGCGCCGTAGCCCCGTGCCTCCATCGCTTCCGCCAGCCGCATCGAGCGTTCGAGCCCGCCGATGACGGCCGGGACGACGAGCGACGGCAGGTCGCGGAGGCCACCGCTCGCGCCGCGGAGCGCGCGCACTTCGCGGACGCGCCGCAGGTCATCAATGCTCGCCGGCAGCAGGGTCAGGCCAACCGTAACCACCAGGCTCGCCTGGAAAAGCGCGGCTGGCGTCGAACGCAACACCCGCTGGGGGCTCACTGCCCCATTGAACACACCAAATGCCAGCAGGAGCGCCAGGATGGCCATGCCACGGATGGCGGCCGCGGCGAGCCCTTCGGCCGAGACCGGTCCGCCCAGCCGAAGACCTCCGAGCCACGACGGCACCTCGGGGCCCGGTACCGTGAACAGAATGTGGTCGCCATAGTTGCCGTTGATCGTCGCGATCACCAGCGAGAGGCCGAACATCGACACCCCGAACAGCGCGATGGCACGAAAGCCCGTGACGCCCGTGCCCGTGCGGGGAGCAAGCACCGCCACCAGGACCACCCCGAGGAGGATGATCGCGAGGTACAGGGGATTGGTGGTGACCAGTGCGAGCACCATCACCATCCCAACCCACGCGGCCCAGGCGGCGGCGTGCATCGCGGAACCCTACCGGCGCCTGCGCGCCGCGGCCGTCGCCCCACCGGCCAGGAGCGCCACCGCCACCAGGGCCAGGCCGGGCTCAACTCCGGCCCCGGAGCCGGCCGGCGTGTTCCCGGTCGAAGGCGGACGAGGAGCGGCGGTGGCCGTGGGAGTCACCGTCGGCGTTGGCGCCGCAACGGGCCGGGTCCGCGTGATCGGCGTCTCCACGGCGTTGCAGAACGTCCTTCCCGCGAGCGCGGGCACCACCTGGTTGGTCGCGAAGCCCGGGTCGAACCCGGGGAACGAGCCGTCGGCGTTCTGCTGACCCACCAGGTAGGCGATTGGCGTTGCGCCGCCAGCTTTCGTCCAGGCGGCCGCCTCGGGGTCCTCGCCCAGGGCGAGCAGAGCCTGCACCGCGTACGCGGTCGATGAGGTGTTCGAGGCGGTCATGTCGAAGCCCCAGCCGCCATCCGCCAGCTGGGTGGCCTTGAGGAACGCCAGGCCCGCGGCGACCGCAGGGTCGGTCTTCGGTACGCCCGTGGCAAGCAGGGCCTGGATCGCGATGGCCGTCGAGTCGACGTCGGCCGGTCCGGCATCCGCGGCGAAGGCCCAACCGCCGCTGTCCTTCACCTGGTTCACGCGGAGGGCGTCCGCCGCCTTCGCGCCAACGGAGTTGCCGGTACAGGCGAGGCCCAGCATCGAAATCGCCTGGGTGAAGGTATCGCCGCCCGCGTAGGCGCCCGTCGTTGCGTCATAGCCACCTTCGATCCGGGCTACCAGATTCGTGCCCCCGACGGCCATCGGATTGAGGCCCATGGCCTTTGCGGCCAGCGCCCCTTTCGCGGCCGCCGCCGGCGATTCCTGTGCGGCGGCATTCGCCGCCAGGTAGTCGACCGGTGACTTGCCGCCCTGGATGTCCTTCGCCGGGTCGTAGCCGGCAGCCCGGACGGCGAAGATCGCGTCCATGCTCTGGCCAAAGAATGCGGCGTAGCCGCCATCGGCCCCCTGGGTGGTCTTGATGTAGGCCGCGCCCTTGATGACCGCGTCATCGGCCGGGAGCGCGCCGGCGTGGAGGATCGGCAGGGCGAGCAAAGCCGCCGCCATCGGAAGAAGCAAACGTCGCATGGAACCCTCGTGCAGTCGGGCCCGCGCAGCCGCGGGCAAGGTCTGGCTCGGTACGAGGGCGGGAAACAGAAAACCCGCCTTGCGTGCGGCGGGTTAGGTGATGGTTACCACGTCCGACCCCTTTCGCGCGAAGGTCTTTCGGATGGGAAGCGGGCGGGTTTTCTGGCTTCGCCC
>CAYUVT010000094.1:0-11313 GCA_964448165.1 uncultured Anaerolineaceae bacterium
CACACACATCCTACTGGGAGCACCCCTTTCCCCTGCCCCCTGCCACCACCCCCCGCCCCACCAGGGTGGCGTTCCTTCCCACATCCTTCTGGCACCCACGTCCGTAAGGGCCTAGTGAGCAACCAATTGTCTATACAGTTTCCCGGCTCTCCAAACTGTCTCGCATGTCTTCGGACCTGATCATCCGATGTGCCAATCAGACCTGGAGGCGCATCAGGAGGGTCCCTTCCTCGATGCGCTGCGGCACTTCGATGGCGACTTCGGCCACCCGGCCCGCCTGTGGGCTCTCCACCGGGATCTCCATCTTCATCGACTCCAGCACCACGACCTCCTGGCCGGCTGCCACCTCTTCCCCAACCGAGACGAGGACTTCTTTCACCGTGCCGGTCATGGGTGCCGGGATATCGATGAGTGCCATGTGCGTTGCGCTCCTCGGGCGGAATGGCGGCACTCTAGCCCGTCCCGCTCCTGCCCGCCAGCGGCGCCCTCGCGAAATGCCGAAGGGCCGCTTCCAGCCCCTGCGGGTGAAAGGCGGCCCTTTTGGCTTCGTGGAGGTAGTCTATCGAAAACCACTGGTACCTGGCCCCGCCGCGCGAGCTTGCGCCCCGCTTGCGAGTGGCCGGACCTGCACCGCTGCGCTCTGCCGGGGCCTTGCGGCGCTCCGGGGGCTTCCCTGGCCCGCTGCCTTGCGGCGGCGTGACCCCGGTACCACCCTGCCTCGCCAGGTTACCCCGTCGAGACCGCGCTGGCGGTGGCCATCCCGGGAGCCGTGACTCCCGCGCTGGCCTTCGGCGTTTCCGGGCCGGTTGGCCTTTCCCCGCCTGCGTGGTGGCTTTCGACCACCCCGCCTCCAACGCCGCGAAATGTAGGCCGCCCGGCGCCCGATTCCAAGCGACTTATGACGCGTGGAGCCAGCCTTCACAAACCCTTGATCATGCCTGCGGTTTATCGTCGTCACCGCGCTCATTCGTGACAGAACGCGAACACTCGCGCGCACGGCGTTATGTGACCACCAGCCGCCGGCGCCTCATCCAGGGGTCCGGTCGGCCGCCGCCTTCACGGCACGGCTCAGGATCGCAATGGCCCCGAAGCCAATTGCCGCCATGGAGTATCCCAGGTTCGCCAACGCCGCGGCCGCACAGCCGAACACCGCGATTTCGACCGCCAGCGGGAGCCAGCGTGGCCCCCGGACTCTCGCCCGGGGTGATACGAACAACCCCCAGGCGATGGCCGCGGCGAGCGCCGCACCCGCCCCGAGCGCTCCGCGTTGCCACCAGGTGGAACCCGTTTCGATTCCCCACCAGAACAGGACGGCCAGCGCAGTCATCTCGAGCAGAAAGCGGAGCCCAAGATTCGCGGCCCTGACCGATCCCATCCCGCCCAGTCTACCGGGGCGAATCGCCGAATCGCGATCGAACGGCACCGGGCGAATTGCAGAGACGGCCGCGGATTGTCCGCGGCCGTCCCGGCACGTACGTGTTCGCTGTTTCTATCCGAACGTCAGCGGCGTCTGGCTCCAGGGGGCGAGCTCCTCGGTCACGTTTAGCTTCACCTCCTGCCACGTCACCTTCACGCCGCGCTCGCCCTTCGATGGCTCCGGTTCCACCATCACCTCGAACATGCCCTGGTTGGTCACATCACTCGGCTGGGCCAGCAGCTGCATGAATGCTTCCGCCGCCTCGAACGTCTCGAGCATGCGCGGCTGCCAGCGGCCGAACACCTTCGGATTCTCCGCGTACTCGTTTGTCATCCCTGTTCGCACGAACGGGTACATCACCGAGTAGGCCGATACCAGGCTTG
Source organism: uncultured Anaerolineaceae bacterium (assembly GCA_964448165.1). GTDB lineage: Bacteria > Chloroflexota > Dehalococcoidia > Tepidiformales > Tepidiformaceae > Amarobacter. The sequence continues at coordinate 1,801 of CAYUVT010000094.1, forward strand.
CGGACTTGCCGAGGTTCACCGCCAGCACCTTCGGCAGCTGCAGCACGGCCCAGTTGGCGATCGCGTAACCCGGCACGCTCACGCCCGGGTCGATCGACTGCCGGGAAGAGATGTACACGATTTGCAGGGGCTCATTGGCGTAGACCGCCTCGCCCGACCAGAGGTGGGTCATCGCCATGAAGCCATCGATCTTGGTATCGAGCACGAGGCGCGTCTCTTCGAGGTTGCTGATGAACGCCTGCCGGACGCGCGCGCGCCGCATCGCCATCGATTCCCCCTCGACTTCGCGCAGCGAGCGCCCGAATGAGTAGCCCTTTTCGGTCAGGCCTGAATTGCAGATCACCAGGTTCGGGATGCCGCCCATCTTGTCGATGACGTACGTCCGGGTCGCCCAGAGGTCGCCCATATTCGTCACGTCCGCCTGGAGCGGGAATGCATTGACCCCCTCGCCGCGGAGAAAGTCCACCAGGTCCAGGCCGTCATCGTAGGAGCTGTGGAAGTGCACCGCGACGCTTTCCGCGCCATTGAGGCCAGCCGCCAGCGCGAACGACTGGCCCAGGCCGCCATCTTTGCCCGCGCCCGAAATGAGGACGCGCTTCCCCTTGACACCTGCCGAGAACTCCGCCGGGAAGCGGAAGTTGTCGGGATTCACCGTGAATGCCATTGCTGAAACTCCGAAGGTATTGGCGCGCATTATGGCAGAGCCGCAGCCTATAGGCGCAGCCAACCATGCCCGCCACTGCACCCTTGCCCGCGGCCGGTCCGGTGCCCGATTTGCCGGGCTACTTTCGGCGGATCAGCCCCCGCCGTGCTGCTTCCTCGATGATCTGCACCACGTTCGTCGCCGCCCCCTTGCGGATGCTGTCCGTCACGGTCCAGAACGTGATGCCGCCGGGGAGCGACGTGTCGGCCCGCAACCGCCCCACCAGCACATCGTCGGTGCCCGCGACATCCATCGGCGTGGGATAAAGCTCCTGGCCCGGGTCATCCATCAGGCGAATACCAGGCGCCGCTTCCATCAGACGGCGGGCCTCACCCGGGCTCACCCCTTCCTGGAACTCGGCCCAGACCGACATCGCGTGCCCGAAGAACGTCGGGATCCGCACGCAGGTCGCGCTCAATGCCACCTCCGGCGCGTGCAGGATCTTCCGCGTCTCGTTTGCCATCTTGATCTCTTCTTTCGTGTAGCCGTCTTCGGCGAAGAGATCGATCTGCGGCACCGCATTGAACGCGATTTCGCGCTTCTGGGTGCCCGAAGGCTCGTGCCGTCCCTCCAGCGCGGCAACCGTCTCGGCGCGTAGCCCCTCGACAGCAGCGCCGCCCGCGCCCGCGACAGCCTGGTAGGTACTCACCACCACCCGCTTCAGCGGGTTCACCCGGTGGATCGGGTTCAGCGCCAGCACCATCGGCGTCGTTGTGCAGTTGGGCTGGCTCACGATGCCCCGGTGCCACTCCAGGTCGTCCCCATTGATTTCAGGGATGACGAGTGGCACCTCGGGGTCCATCCGGTATGCGCTCGAATCGTCCACAACAAAGCTGCCGTTCGCCCGGGCGATGGGTGCATACTGCTTCGAAGCCGCACCCGAGGCCGAGAGAAAGACGATGTCGTCGTCCTCCGTGAAACTCGCGTCCGTCGTCTCTTCCACGGTGATCTTCTCGCCCCGGAATTCGACGACCTTCCCGGCCGAGCGCGCTGTCGCGAGCAGGCGAAGGCGCTTCACTGGAACGTTCCGGCTATCCAGCAGGCTCAAGAACTCGCGGCCGACGATGCCGGCGCCGCCGACAACCGTGATGTTGTATACGTCCAAGGGGCGCTCCGGGGGAGGAATCTCCGGTTATGGTAGCGTGCCATCCCCGGAGGGGCACGGCGCCGCCCGGCTCGGCTCGGTCTGGCGGGCGGGTAATCCAGTACGGCTCGCCAGGCATTCCGCGTAAACTCCCCCGGCAACACCGATGGGAGCCAGCACGTGGAACTCAACGACATCCTCTACCACACGGATGGGCCAATCGCCTGGATCACCTTCAACCGCCCGCGCTACCGGAACGCCCAGTCGTGGCGCCTCCTCGATGAGTACGACATCGCGATGGACCGCGCCCTCGCTGACCCCGCCATCCGCGTCATCATCACCCGCGGCGCCGGCGGCAACTTCTCCAGCGGCCACGACCTGGGCACCCCCGAACAGCTGGCCGATCGCCAGGCACGCGGCATCGGCGATGCCGGGCTCGAGTTTTACGACAATTTCAAGCACTACAACCTCGACCTCCTGCTCAAGTGGCGCAATGCTCCCAAGCCCACCATCGCCATGGTCGAGGGCTACTGCATTTTCGCCGGCTGGATGATGGCGGCCTGCGTCGACCTGGTCTTCGCCGCCAAAGACGCGCTCTTCCTCCCCGCGCTGCTCGAATACTTCTCGCTCCCGTTCGATATCGGGACCCGCAAGGCCAAGGAACTCATGTTCGAAAGCCGATTCCTCACAGCCGCAGAGGCCATGCAACTCGGATTCGTCAACCGCGTCTATGAGCCGGACGAGCTGGAGCGCGAGACCGTCAACTACGCGCTTCGCGTGGCCGAAAACAGCCCAATGGCCGTCCGCATGTCGAAGCTTGCCGCCAACAAGTCGCAGGACCTGATGGGGTATACGAGCTCCCTTGAATCGGGCCTTTCCGACTACATGCTCATGGCCCAGAACCGCGGCACCGGCCGCGTCGAGGGCATGCGCCGCCTCGGCGGCGTCGACCTGGCCGTCCGGGGACTCCGCGGCGAGCGCGCGGGCCTGACGCCGAAGGAATCGTAGGGGTCACGGCGGCTCACCCCCGGGCCTACCGCCAGAGCAGGATGTTCTCTTTCACGAAGTGCCACGTCGCTGCCTCGCGGTAGTGCATCACGTATTCCTGTAGCACCTTTGGCGCGCCGGTGAACACCAGGATGGCCACGAGCCACCGCCACGAGGGGATTCGGTAGCCCGGATCGATCGACCGGCACCCGGCGACGAACAGGTAGAAGTTCTCGAAGACATTCGGCGTTGCCAGGAACGTTGCCCGGACATCGGTGATCTCGTAGAACACTACGCCTCCCGCCCGCAGTGCAAAGAGCCCCACCCCGGCCCATCGCGCCAGTGGATCGAGCCAGCGGTAGGCCACGATCACCTCGAAAAACAGGTAATACGTGTCGAACGACTTATCCACCAGGTGGTAATGGCCCCTGAGCGGCTCAGCCCCCAGCGCGTCCTGGAGGATCGAATCGCTCGCATCGGCAAGGATGCACAACAACCCGCCAGCGAAGTGCCACCGGAACACCAGGAACGGGATGCCTCCCCTGAGCGCGACGATAAGGAGCAGGACCGCCAGGTCTCGATCCATACGTTCCCCTCAGTCCGCGCCAGCGAGCAGCATGGCCAGGGCGACGCCACCCGGCACGTAAGCTACGGCCACAATCAACACCAGGATCGCAAGGCGCCGCAGCCGCTCCGGCCCGCTGCATCGAAACGGATGTCGGATCATGGCGACACCATAGCCCGCCGGCCGGCCTCGGCACTCGTCCCCTCAGGCCACGAATGGCAGGCCACTCGGCCCGCGGGCGCGCTACGCCCCGTTCCCGCTGAATCGTGCGCGGGCCCGGGTGAGCGCCTCGCGAAGTTCGGGGACGCCGAGGAGGTTTGCCATCCCTGCATACACCGCCCCACCCGCGACCGCCCCGGCAATTCCAACCACCAGGTGGTCGGCCCAGCTTTCAAGCTCGAAAATCGCGAACGACGCTCCAAGTACCAGCGCCATCACGCCGCCACACACTGCCACCCTCGCGATGGATTCCAGGTCTTCCGCGATCTCGGCGCCGGTCCTGCGGGCGTAGAGCAGGTAGAGCATCAGCCACTCCAGCCACGCGGCCGTCGAGACAGCGAACGCCAGCCCCCCGGTGCCGAACTCCCGCCACAGCGCCGCGCTCATGGCAAGGTTCAGCCCCACCGCGATGACTGCCAGCGTCACGGGCGTTCGCGTATCCCCGAGCGCGTAGAAGCCCCGGCTGTGGATTTCGATACCCGCCTGGGGGACGATCCCGAGGCAGTACCACCCCAGGGCCGCGGCCGTGATCAGCGAATCGCCGCGGAGGAACTCCCCGCGTTCGAGCAGCACCACGGTCGCGGGCTCCCGCAGGATCGCCAGCCCGAGGGCTGCCGGCACCGTCAGGAACATGATCACCCTGAGCACGCGCGACACCGTCGCCGTCAGCGATTCGATGTCTTCATCGGCCGCATGGTCGGCCAGGCGCGGAAAGGCCGCCGTCGAGAGCGCCATCCCGAAGAGCGCCAGCGGCAGCCCGGCAAGCAGCCACGCATACGTCAGGTTCGAGATCGCCGACGAACCGACCTTCGAGGCAAAGAACCCGGTGATCACGAAATTCACCTGGGCCGCGGCGAGCCCCACCACCCGCGGGCCCATCAGCCGCGCGACTTCGCGCACCGCCGCATCGCCCCAGCCGAAGCCGAGCTCGTAACGCATGTGCTCGCGGAACAGCCCCGGCACCTGGACCGCCAGGTGGAGCCCTGCTCCGATGACGACGCCAACCGCCAGCCCTTTGACGCCCCACTCGTCGGCGAGCACAACGGCGCCCAGGATGATGGACAGGTTGTAGAGCATCGGAGCGAGCGCCGGCAGAAAGAACTGCTGCCGTCCGTTGAGGATGCCCGTGATGATGCCGCTGACCGCGAAGAGGAGCGGCGAAAGCAGCATGATCCGCGTGAGCTCCACCGCCTCGTCCATGAGCTCATCGCGGCGCCCGATGTCCTCACCCAGCCCGGGCGCCAGCAACGGAACCAGTACCGGCGCCAGCACGAACGCTATCGCGCACAGTACGGCCGTCGCGACAGTGACGAGGTTGAGCACCCGGCTCGCCAGCCGCCAGGCCTCAGCCTCGCCTTCCCTCCGGTACAGCCGCGCAAACACCGGGATGAACGCGCTTCCCAGCGTCGCCCCGGCCAGCACCTGGAAGATCAGGTCCGGGACGCGAAACGCGATGTTGTACGCGTCCAGTTCGGGGCTCGAACCGAAGGCGTTCGCGATGGCAATGGTCCGCACCACGCCCAGCAACCGCGACCCGATGAACCCGAAGGCGACGATGGCGGCGGCGACGGCCAGCCCCCCGGCGGCCCGCGCCGGCATGTCGCTCTCGCTCCGGGCGGGGGCGTCCGCCATGGGCGGATCCTAGACCGTCGCACCTCTACAGGCGCAGGGGCCTCTCACTCCCCTTCCGCGCACCCGGTGATATCCGCCGGGTCGATCCGGAAAACCACCGCCTCGGCCAGGGTGGTGCGATGGCCATGCCCGGCGGTAACCGCCGCATGATTGCCTTCGAACGCCCGTAGCAGCACCTGGCGGGCGTGAATCTGGTCAGCTTCTCCCAGGAGTTCGTGGAACGCCCCCTGCACGAGCACGCTCTTCCACTCCGTGGGACTGACGATCGTGTCTACTTCCAGCGCCACATGTGGCCAGAGCCGCATCAGCCGGAGCTTCTTGCCGGGCGCGGCGTGAGCAAAGATCGCGCCCTCGGCAAACGCGTAATGGATCGGAACCACGTACACCCCGTCGGCGTCGCGCATTGCGATCCGTCCGACCTTCTGGCTCCTGAGGATGTCTTCGCACTCGGCAAGGCTGAGGTCTCTCACAGGCGCCTCCTCGCGTGGCCCAGTCAACCACCGGGCCATGCCGCTGCCATCGGCCGGTTGTCGATACTTCCCTGTCCCATCGCCCCTTTCCTCAGGGGTCGAACCACCACTCCATGTCGGGGTCGCGCCGGGGGCGTTGTGCGCTCCGGAGTAACCTGTCGGGGGCATCGAGTTCGTGGATGCTCAACCGCCGTCCCAGGAGCTGCTCGATGCGAGAGTACAGCAAGCCTTCGGGCACCGAGCGCCTGGCCAGCAGCCACTGCTCAAGCTCCTCGATCCGCATCGCAGGCCCCATGAGCGCCGCATCTGGCGGCGACGCGAGGAAGCGCAGGCAGTAACGGCACCCCGCCGCTTCCTCAAACGGAACAAGGTGGATATCGCACTCAGCTTCATTCATCCCTCACGCCTCCGCCGCCCGTCGCAAGCCGCCCTGTCTAGGTGCGGCCGAAGCGCAGCGATGCGATTTGCCACTCGCGCAGGGGTACGCGCCAGCCGGTGGCGCCGGATTCGGCTGTCGCGACCGTGTGCTCCATCAGGTCGACCACGCTGGCGCCAGGCCCGGCGGCCGGCACCTCGATCTCCGCCACGGTGGCCGCCCCCGATGCGTTGTACAGGCGCAGGATTGGCGCTCCATCCACGTCGCTCCGGTGGAAGGCTGTCGGCACCACCCCCGCAGGCACCCGGGCCAACGGCACATCGAGCCCCAGGGAGCCCTCGTGCTCATTCGTTCCGAATGCGAGCGGCGGGTAGGCGAAGCCGTGCGCGAGCGCCTGGACGTTGTGAGCCCTCCAGCTCCCGCGATACGTTGTGACCGAGTACTCGAACGAGTGCGTGCCCTGCATCTGGCTGTCTTCGGTCGATATCGTGGGACCTGCGCCGCCGCGTCGCGAAACCAGGTCCGGCCGCGAAAGCCATCCCACGCATCGGAGCAGCGTCAGCGCGTACGCCTGGCGCCCATCGCGGGAGCGCACCACCTCGCCCTCCGGCAGTCCACAGTTGAACACTGCCATGCCCATCCCGTCTGCCTCGAAGGCCGCGAAGGTCTTCTGCGGAAAGGTTGTTGGCGGCTGCTCATTGCTCACGCCGTTCCACGCGGGGGGAATCAGCGAGCGCTCCGCAACGTGGAACTGGTTTTCGGTGAGAGCCTGCTCCACGGCGAACGGCAGCGGAAAGAGGGCGCGCAGCCGGTGGTCTCGCGCGTGGTTCTCCACGGTGACGCGGAAGTCCACGCGGGGAATGCCGTGCCAGAGCGTCACCTCCGTGAGTATCGGGACCACGACCTGCTCTCGGCTGGTGCGCCGGGTCCGTTTACGGTTCAGCCGCGCGGGCAGCTGAAGCATCGACACGTACTTCAGCGTCGATGAGACCCGGTTCGCCGTGCGCTCGATTTCCTTCACGGCGATGTGCTTGATCACGGCATCGGGAAGAATGTCGGCGTTGTACTCGTCGCCCCGGTCCCCTTCCGAAACGAAGGCGTTCGCATTCTCGATGTCGATGCCGTGCTGCCAGTCCCGGATCAGGAGCTGCCCCTTGCGCAGACGCACGTCGTAGTACTCGTTGGCGATACCGCGTCCCGGGAGCCCGGCCGTCTCGTCGTCGGCGCCCGAATCGTGGGGCGTGAGCAGTTGCACCCCCACCGTATCGCTCGCTGGCAGCACGGCCTTCAGTCGAGCGCGAACGCTCCGGCGGACGATCACTTCCGCCGTGTCCGCGAGGCTGTTCGCCGCGACCTGTCGCACTTCCTCTCGCACGGTCGCCTCGTCGATCACGGTGATGTCCTGCCCTACCGTCGTCGTCACGCGCAGGTGGCGGCCATCCAGTTCCCAGTCCATCGCCTCGCTGGCGTAGTTGTCATAACGCTGTTCGCGGAGGAAGTCCAGGTGGCGATGCGCTCCTCGTGGCGACACCTCTTCATGGACGAACACCTCTCCCCCTGTCACAGATTCGAGGTCGAGAAAGTACGGCACCAGGCTCCCATCGGGGAGCCTGAGCTGATCGCAGGCCGCCCACTCCAGCGGAACGTCGGCCTCGAGCACCATCGGCGCTCCCGCCACTGGCCGGAACACGGCGATCGCGCCGCCAGCCGGAACCGGGGCCTTCCTGATGAGGTGCGCGATTGACTCCCGCGCAACCTGCCGCGCCAGCTGCTCCGCGCGGTCGTACCGGGGGAACATCTCGCGGTGCGTCTGGTCGACGCTGCACCCACAGATCGAGTCGTGCGGCGAGTTCTCCAGCAGCAGCCGCCAGGCGTGCCGCAATGCCGGCGAGCCATCCGGACCGTGGTGCAGGTGGGCGAGCAGTTCCAGTGGTTCGGCGTACTTTTCCAGCGCGCCCGAGACCTCGAAGTCCCGCTGCTTGATGTTCATGCGCGCCGAGAGCACCCCTACCAGCACATTCGATCGATCGGGCGAACGCAGCTCGCCGCGGTGCGTCACGTCGTCGATGCCCGCCGCCAGCAACGCTTCCTCGTATTCCGCCAGGGTGGCGAGTCGGAAGTCGTAGCCCCGGTCGCGCGCCCGTTCGAGTGCCGCCGGCACATGCGGCTCCATCCGCGAATGGTCGGTCCCGTTCATCAGCACCGCTGGCAGCCCGTCGCGCAGGTCCTTCTCCTGCCGCCGCACGCGCTCAAGCAGATCCTCCGGTTCGCCCGGCAGCCGCCAGCCGCTCGAGTAGCTGTTCCGCAGGTACAGCACCGGCAGCCGTGAACCGTCCGGCGCCTCCCACCAGAAGCTCCACCCGGGAATGGCATCGGGGACTCCGCGCCACAGGCATGCGCTGGTGAGCCCGAGCTGCGCCATCAGTTGCGGCATCTGGGCGATGTGTCCGAACTGGTCCGCGCAATGGCCCACCTTCAGGCTGCCGCCCATGCGCTCGGCAAAGCGGATGCCGCGCTGAAAGCTGCGGATGTGCGATTCGCCGCTGGGCAGGAACTCGTCGGGCTGTACCCACCATGGCCCAATAACGATGCGGCCGGATTCGATGAGCCTGCGGAGCCGGTCCTCGTTCTCCGGCCGAAGTTCGAGGTAATCGTCGATCACGATGGACTGCCCATCCAGGTTGAAGCAGCGGTACTCCGGGTGGGCCTCCATGTGGTCCAGCAGCTCATCGATCATCTGCACGAGCCGCCAGCGGAAGAGTTCGTGCGGCTGGTACCACTCCCGGTCCCAGTGACAGTGGGGCACGACGTACACGGTCCGCGGCATTGCTCTTCTCCTCGCCGGTGCTGGCCGCGCGATTGTATCGGCAGACGGCCCAATACGACCGCGCCGCTTGCCCATCCACGCCCGAAGGTGTCTCATCGCCCGGTGCCGCAGTTCGAACACGACGGGATAACCATCAACTACGAAGACATGGGCGACCGCGAGGCTCCCGCCGTCGTCCTCCTCCACGGCTTTACCGCCGATCTGCGCAGCTGGGCGCCGCTGTGCGAAGAACTCACGGCCGACTACCGCGCAATCGCCATCGACCTCCGCGGGCACGGCCTTTCCTCCGCACCGGAGGACCTGGACGCCTACACCATCGAGGCTCTTACGGCCGATGTTGCCGCGCTCCTCGATCACCTGGAGATCGACATCTGCGCCCTCGCCGGTTCCAGCTTCGGCGGTATGGTCGCCCTCCAGTTTGCTGTCACCTGGCCCGAACGCCTGGCGGGCCTGGTGCTTTCCGATACCTCCGCCGCGTTCGACCATCCCGAGTACGACGAGCGCTATCGCCAGCGCGAAGCTTCCATCGCCGGGTTCGTCGATACCGTTGACCGTTTCGGGCCCGCGGAGGCGGGCAAGCGGGCGGCACGTTCGGTCAAAGACCCGTTCCTCGCCCAGGGGATCCGCGACCGCTATGCGCGCATGTCGCG
>CAYUVT010000095.1:0-11307 GCA_964448165.1 uncultured Anaerolineaceae bacterium
CGTCGAGCAGCTCGCGGTACCAGCGCGCCACGGCGATCGCCCCTTCGCGGTCGCCTTCCTGGATGCGGCGGTGGAACTCGGCGGAGGGGCAGCCGCTGAGGACGGTGATGCCGGCGGAGTGCTTTTCGATGAGCTCGCGGTCGATGCGGGGTTTGTAGTAGTAGCCTTCGAGGTTCGCCCTGGTTACGAGAGCGATGAGGTTCTTGTACCCGGTCATGTCCCGGGCGAGCATCACGAGGTGGTAGGGAGAGGAATCGCCGCGCTCGCGGGAATGGCGTGAGCCAGGGGCGACGTAGGCCTCGACACCGATGATGGGCTTGATGCCGCGGGCGGTGGCTTCGCGGTAGAAATCGATGGCGCCATAGAGCGCGCCATGGTCGGTCATGGCGATGGCTTCCTGCCCCAGCGCCTTCACCCGGTCCATGAGCGGGGCCATCTTGCTCATGCCATCGAGGAGCGAGAACTCGGTGTGAGTGTGTAGATGGGTGAACATATCCGGGAGGCCCAGTCTACACCCTCGGCAGAGCGAAGGACGACGGTGAAAATGACCCGGTCGCCGCCAGGACAGAGACCGGAGGGCAGGCAACCTCCTATACTTCTCCAACAGATGGCAAGCCAGGCACTCGCGCGGAAAACCCAGGCCGACCTGGTGCTCGAACGGGCGGCGATGCAGCTCCAGCAGCTGTTGCACGAGGCCTGCGCGGAGCTGAAGCCGTTCCCGCCGTTCCCGAATGCGCTCTTCACGAACGCGATCGAATGCGAGGCGGGGCTCGCCGGTGACCCGGAGCGCGGCTGCATCGTGGTTTGCGAGGATGGAGAGCTCTACGAACTCCAGATGGGCATCGACCACGAGTCGATCGAGCTCACGGGTTCGTGGGACCCGGTGACGGCGCGCAAGGAAACGCTGAAGAAGGTGGACCTCCACCCGCGCGACTACCTGGTGTATGCGTACGCGGGACTCGTCGCGGTGACGGAGCACCTGCTCGAGCGGGAAGCCGGGGCAAGCACGTGAAACGCCTCCTCCGCCTGCTGGTGATCCTTGGAGTGGTCTCGGTGGCGGTGGTTGTGGTTGCGTCGGTCTGGCGGCGGCGAGCGGCGGCGCCCGCTCCGCCGGCATGGATCCCGCCGACGGTGGAGCCACCCGCTCCACCAGCGCCGCCCGCCGAGCCGGAGGCCGCCGCCGAAGACGCCCTGGAGCTGGAGGAGGAGATTGCGGAGGCGGAATCGGAGGGGATGGCGCCCCCGCCCGATGCTGCCCCCGTGGATATCGCGCTCGATGCTTCGGGGGCGCTGGTTGAGCCCGAACCGGCAGGGGCCGCGCCCGGGGCGGCGCAGGCCGCGGCCGAACTGGTGGCGCCAGAGACCACATTCGAAGAACTGCTCGAGGCCGCGGAGCATGGGCGCGACCTGCTGGAGGAGTTCCCCGCGGAGCCAGCGCCGCGAGCCGGGGAGGCGCCGGAGGAGCTGGCCGCCGTTGCGTTCGAGGAGGCACTCCCGCTGGTCGAGGAGATCCTGGAGGCGGCCGAGTTCGGGCGGGATTTGCTCGACGAGGCAGGGGAGCCAGCCGCCGCCGCGAGCGAGCCCGCGGAGGCCGGGGATGTGCTCACAGCGGCGTTCGAAGCCCTTGCCGCAACGCCCGAGGCGCCCGCGGAGGAGGCGCCCGCCCCGGAGCCCGGGCTCTTCGATTCTGTTGAGGAAGCGCTCACGGACCTGGAACCTGCGCCCATTGTGCCGCCGCCGCGCCGGACCGCGGAATCGTACCTGGACGAGGGCAACGTCTACTTCAACGTGGGGCAATATGGGCTGGCCATCGAGCGGTACACACAGGCCATCGAGATGGATGGCGAACTCACCGCGGCCTACTACAACCGGGCGAACGCGCGGACCCGCGCGGGCGACCTGGAGCGGGCGCTCGCCGACTACAACCGCGCGCTGGAACTGCAGCCGGACGATGCCGACGCGTTGAACAATCGCGGCATGCTGCACCTGTACCGGGGCAACTATGCCGCGGCGCTGAGCGACTTCAACGCCGCCCTGAGGGCCGACCCGACAGATTCGACGGTGATGGTGAACCGGGGGCTCGCGCACCTGCACGGGGGCGATGCGGCCTCGGCGCTGGTGGATTTCCGCGAGGCGATCCGGCTCGATGCTACCGATGCGGCGGCCCAATTCGGCGCCGCCCAGGCATCGGCGGCCATGGGGAACCGGGAGGAGGCGCTGCGCCACGTGGGCCGGGCACTCGAGCTCGACCCCGGGTACGCCCGCGAGGCAGCGGCCGATCCGAGGCTCGCGATCCTCCAGGGGGATGAGGAGTTCTTGAAGCTGCTGCGCCGGAGCGGCTCGGCGCGGGAGTAGCCCGGCAGCCGATGGTTCTGGACAGTGGGCCGGGGCCGCGGCTATGCTCGCCAGTGAAGGCGATGGAGTGCCGCCGAGAACCGCCGTACGCCGTACGTGCTGATGACTCCTACGATTCCGGGTCGTAGGGGTTTTTGTTTGCCGAATTACCAGGGGCCGGGAGAGCGCAGGGGACTTACCGTGATCGCGGGCAGGCAAGTGCTCGGGCTGCTCGATGCGGCCGGGCACGCGGCCTCGGTGCGGTACCTGGTGCGTTGGGCCGTGCTCCTCACGCCGCTGGCCGCGCTTGTCGGGTCGGCCTGCGCGTTCTTCCTCTGGGCGCTGGATAAGGTCACGGTGTTCCGCTGGGAGCACGAATGGATCATCGTGTTCCTCCCGCTGGCAGGCATCGCGGTGGGCGGGATGTACCGGTTCCTGGGGCGGGAAGTTGAAGCGGGGAACAACCTGATCGTCGACAGGATCCATCGGCCGGGCGCGGGGGTGCCGGCGCGAATGGCTCCGCTGATCTTTTTCGGCACGGTGATGACGCACCTGTTCGGCGGTTCGGCCGGGCGTGAAGGGACCGCGGTGCAGATCGGGGGCGGGATCGCCGGAGGGTTGAACTACTGGCTGCGCCTCTCGCCCGAGGAGCTCCGCGTGTTCCTGATGGCGGGGGTCGCGGCGGGTTTCGGCGCCGTGTTCGGCACGCCCCTCGCCGGGGCGATCTTCGCGATGGAGGTCATCGCCATCGGGCGCATGGAATATGGAGCCCTCATCCCGGTGCTGTTTGCCAGCCTGGGCGCGGACTTTGTCAGCTCTGCGTGGGGGGCGCACCACACCCACTACTCGGTCGCGGCCGTGCGCGGGACGGGCGGGACCCTGCCGTTCGACGCCTGGCTCATGCTGAAGGCGGTGGCGGGCGGCGTGGTCTTCGGGCTGGTGGCGATGGCGTTCGGCGAGCTGACGCACGGGCTGGCGGGCTTCTACCGGCGGTTCATCTCGCGGCCGCTGTTGCGGCCGGCGGTGGGCGGGGTGCTGGTGGTGGGGCTGGCCTGGGCGATCGGCTCGACGGCGTACCTGGGCCTGGGGGTGACCAACCCGGAGGGGGGCACCTCGATCGTGTCGAGCTTCCAGGATGGTGGCGCCTCCACGTTCGCGTGGGCCTGGAAAATGGTGTTCACGGCGTTGACGCTCGCGAGCGGGTTTAAGGGGGGCGAGGTGACGCCGCTGTTCTACATCGGGGCTTCGCTGGGGAACGTGCTGGCAGACCTCCTCAGGGCGCCGGTCGACCTGTTCGCGGCGTTGGGGTTCGTGGCCGTGTTCGCGGGCGCGGCCAACACGCCCCTGGCGTGCACCGTGATGGGCATCGAACTGTTTGGCGCGGAAAACGGGACATACATGGCAGTGGCCTGCTTCGTTTCGTATTTCGTGAGCGGCCATCGCGGCATCTACCTCTCGCAGCGGGTGGCGGTGCCCAAGCACCGGCGGCTGGAGAACCACCGCGAAGCGACCTTGCGGGACATTCGCGCTGGCAATCCCGCGGAGGCGCCGGGGAATGGTGGCGCTGCGGAGCCAGTCCCGGGATCGCGGGAGGCCGGGGGTTAGCTACCAGCCCGGCTCGCGCTCGACGTTATCGAGCAGTCTGAGGAGGCGGTCGAAGGAGAGGGGCTTGGCGAGGAAGTAGTCCTCGACGCCGGCCCGGGGGCGGGGGTACGCGCTCATGAGGGCGATGCGTGGGCGCCAGCCGCCGGAGATGGAGATGCGGCGGGCAAGGTCCGGGCCAGTGCCGGATTCGAGGCGCACCTCGGCAAGGACGAGCTTCGGCCGTTCGCGGGCCACCAGGGCGAGGGCGGTCTCCTCATCGGCGGCGGTCAGGCAGTGCCAGCCCGCACCTTCGAGCACCAGGCGGACCACGCGGCGGAGCGCGGGATCGCTATCGACGACGATGACGGGGCCGCGCCCCGCGCGGGGCCGGGTGACCATGCCGGGGGCGCTGGCCGGTTCACTCACATGGCCATTCTTGCAGCCGCTCAGTGGGACATCCCATCGGTTTCGCCCCGGAATTCCTTGCAATCCCATATCAGGACCGGGTTCTAACGGGTTTCTGGCGATTGCGGTGAACAGCGGGTGAATAACGCGTGGCACGGCAGTTGGAACTTCATAGAAAGTGGTTCCAGGGGGCTGTGAGGTCATTCCCAACGTGTGGCGGGGTGGTGAACATACGATGGACGAGCGGGAAACACGGTAACTGGACGGGAAACCATGGAAATGCCGGGAATGAGAAGCCTGGTCGTTGATAGCGATGAATTGCGGCGCGAAGTGCTTCGCGAGAAGCTGGCGCGGGCGGGACTCACTGTGGATCGCGAGCGGCCGCACGGCCTTGCGGCCCAGGAGACCGTCCAGGACATGGCCCCGGATGTGCTCTTCATTTCGGTCGATCAGCCAATCCAGCGGGCGTTTCAGACGATCGATTTCGCGCGGGCAGTGGTACCGGAGGCGGTGATCGTGGCGTATGCCGCGGAATGGTCGCCAACGGTGGAACGCCGGTTGATGCAGAGCGGAGTGAATGACTTCTTGCACGGGAAGCTGGATGTCCGGCAGCTCGGCGAAGTGATCGAGCGCGCGCGGCGGAAAGCTCATGCCAGGCTGGCCGCGGGCAGCCCGGAAACCGTGGGCGGCCGCGTCATCGCGGTGGTCGGCCAAAAGGGCGGCATCGGGAAGACGACAACGAGCACGAACCTCGCCGCGGCCATCGCCGGCCAGGGCGAGCTGTCGGTGTTGCTGATCGACCTGGACACGCGCTTTGGCGATGTCGCGATCATGCTCGACATTCCCGTCGAGCACAGCGTGGCCGAAATCGCCCGGGACATCGAGAGCTACGACCGGGAGACCTTCCAGCGGGTGCTGCTTCGGCACGAATCGGGGGCATATGTGCTCCCCGCCGCGCGCGACTACCGGAGCTGGCTGAACTGTTCGCCGGAGCAGATCCAGGAGCTGGTGCGGTTCGCGGCCACGATGTTCGATGTCGTCATCCTCGATACACCCGGGACGTTCAACGACGTGGTGGGGGCCGCCGTGGGGGTGGCGGAAAGCGTGGTGGTGATCACGAGCTCGGACCTGACGAGCCTGAAGAATACGTCGCTGCTGCTCGAACACTTCGCGCTGAAGGGCGAGGAGGGGCCGCGGCCGATCGTGACGCTCATCCACGGGCACGACCAGGCGGGCTTTGGCCGCGAGGAAGTGGAATACGCCATCAGCCACCCGGTCGCCCATGAGATCCCGTTCGACCGCGACGTGCGAAGGGCTTCCCAGCTGGGTGTGCCGCTGGTGACCTGGCGGCCCCGTTCGGCTGCGGGGGCTGCCTTGCTGCGCCTGGCCGGGGATATTTCGGGCGCCGCGGTCCCGGCAACCAGCATCGCGGACGCCGCGTTGCCGCGGCGGTTCTTCGGCGTCTTCGGTGCGCGCAGGGGCCGGCAGCGGCAGCCCGTGGCGGCGCATCGCGATATCGCCGTGTGACAGCCCGTTCTCCCGAGAACACTCCTCTCCAGCCGCGCCCCCGGTAGAAGCCCCGGGGGCGCCTGGCTTTCTACCAGAGTGGGGGGGCGAGGTGTTCGACCATGCCGCGGCGGTGGTAGAGCCGGGGCAGCCGCGCCTGGAGCGAGGCCATGACGTCCCAGGCGATGGTGCCGGCCCGGTCGGCGACGTCGGCCGCGGTGATGGTATGGGCGCCATCGGAGCCCAGGAGCGTGGCGATGTCACCCTCTGCGACGGGACCGGGCACCCCGGTGACATCGGCCAGGAACTGGTCCATGCAGACGCGGCCCACCATGGGGCAGCGATGGCCATGGACGAGGACTTCGCCGGCATTCCCCAGGTTGCGGCGCCAGCCATCGGCGTAGCCCACCGGGATGAGCGCGACGCGTGAGGGGCGGCTGGCGCGCCAGGTGAGGCCGTAGCTCACGCCTTCGCCCGGGGCGACATCGGCGACGCGTGCGACACGCGCCCGGAGGGAGAGGATAGGTTCGAGGCGCGGACCGGTGGTGTTGGGCGGCAGGACACCGTGGATGGCCAGGCCCACGCGCACACCTGAGTAATGGAGCTCGGCCCGGCGGAGCGCCGTCGCCGAGTTGGCGGTATGCCGGTAGGGAATCCAGGGGAGGCGGGCTGCCGCGTCGCGGAAGATGGCGTGCTGCGTTTCGGCGAACGAGTCGTCGGCCTCATCGGCGTTCGCCATGTGGGTGGTGAGCCCCTCGACTTCGACGTTGGGGAGGGTGCGAAGGTAGGTGGCGAGTTCGACGGCGTCGTCGATATCGAGGCCGAAGCGGTGGAGGCCGGTATCGACTTTGACGTGGACTGGCGCGGTGACGCCGGCCTGCGAGGCGGCGTGGGAGATGGCCTCGCCAAGTTCGCGCGAGTGGCAGGTGAGGGTGAGCCCGGCCCGGACGGCCTGGGTGGCATCGGCGGGGAAGGCGTGGCCGAGGACAAGGATGGGGCGGGTGATGCCGGCCTGGCGGAGCATGTAGCCCTCGTGTGGCCACACCACCGCAAAACGGTCGGCGCCGGCTGCCTCAAGCGCCGGGGCGAGCACGGCCGCCCCCGCGCCGTAGGCATTGGCTTTCACGACGGCGATGAGCTCGACCGGGCCGAGCGCGCGCTTGAGCGTCCGCGTGTTGGCCCCGGCTGCGTCGAGGTCGATCTCGATCCAGCTATTCAGGTTGCGGGTGACCTCGCCCAGCGTCCGCTGTGTGCCCTGCGTCTGTACCAGTTGACCGGTCCTTTCCCCCCGGCGGATGGCCCCTTTGACCAGCCCGCGCGCGCGAACCTAGCATCCGACTGGTGAAGGGCGAACGCAAACGCCCGCTTCAGCTGGCGTTCCTTGTGCCGGCGGTGGTGGCCATGGTGGGCCTCGCCGCTGCCTGTTCCAGCAATTCGCGGCCAGCGTCGCCCGAGGTCACGCCGGTGGTGGAGCCCGGGACGTCGCCATCGCCCCCCGCGGCGTCTCCGGTGGTCGACGGTCCGCCTTCGCGTGCCGTCCAGGCCGCGCGGGAGTTGCTCCGCGAGGGGCGCTTCGAAGAGGCGCGGTCCGCTTTCGAGGCGCTCGCAGCGAGCGCAACGGACCCCGCCGAACGTGCGGAGGCATGGCTGGGTGTGGCTGCGGCAGCTCATGAGATCGGCGATGGCGATGGCGCGCTCAAGGCATTGCGCGAAGCGGTGGCGATTGCTCCGCCGGAGAGCGGTGTGGCAGCACGCGCGGCATACCTTGCCGCGATGCGGCTGAACGATACCGGCGCGTTCGAAGAGGCGCGGGCCATTGCCGAAGAGGCTGATGGCGGTGGAGCGCTCGGTCCGTACCTGCGGCACGAGCTCGCGCGGGCGCTGGCGGGCTCCGGCCTGGCAGATGAAGCGAACGCGACGTGGGAGGAGCTCCTCGCCAACCCCGCGCTGACCGGGATCCTCCGCGCGACGGTGCTTCGCGAGCGCGTCCGTCTCGCGCGGGAATCGGGCGACGAGACGGTCCTGGCGGGGCGGCTCGATGCGCTGATTGCGGCGACCGGCGACCCCGGTGCTCGATACGAGCGGGCCACCCTGGCGCGGGGACGGGGCGAGAGCGGTCTCTCGAGCTCGCTGCTGCTGGCGATCGTGCGCGAATCGCCGACCACACGGTTCGCGAGCCTGGCGATCGCGGACCTGCGCGATGCCGGGGTGGCCATCGACCCGGGCGACGAGGGCCTGGTGTACTACCGGCGTGGCGCCTACCAGGAGGCGAAGCGGGTGCTATCGCCAGCAATCGATGACCCGGTCGCGTCGCCGGCACAGGTCACCTTCCGCGCCTATTACCTGGCCGCCTCGTACGAGGACAGCGGCGACGGGGAGAACGCCGTCCGGTTCTACGATTTCGCGGCCGCGACCGGGGCGGCCTCGCCGTTCGTGCACCGTGCGCGCTACTGGGCCGCGCGGGTGACGGAGGACCTCGGGCGGGAGCGGGATGCTGCCGAGCGTTATGTGCAGTTGGCGACCGGGGGCCCGCCGGGCGAGTTTTCCGAAGAGGCGGCGTTCCGGGCCGGGTTTGTTCTGTTGAGGGCCGGAGACACAGGCGGGGCGCTGGCTGCCTGGGAGCAAGTGAGTGCGGCGGCCAGCGCCCGGCTGGAGTACTGGCGCGGACGTGCACTGGAGTTGCAGGGCGATGCTGCGGGCGCGAAGGCGGCGTTCCAGCGCGCCATCGATGCCGGTCCATACGACTTCCACGGGATAGAGGCAGGTATCCGGCTTGGCGTGCGCGAACCGATCGACGCCTCGTTCCGGGAGCGGGACCTGTCCCTTGCGGTGGATTGGGAGGTGATTGCCGGGTGGCTGCGGGCGCGGGCCGGCGGTGATTGGCCCGGGTCGCCACCAACTGCCGCATGCGACCTGGCGCGGGCGGGGTTGCGGGATGTGGCGCGAGCCGAGGTGCTTGGGGCCGCGGAAGGGGCCGGTCCGTGGCGGCTGCTGGAGCTGACCCGCGAGGCCGCGTCCTGTGGGTTGACCGATGCGGCGGCCCAGCTCGCGGTGGCGTTGCGGCAGGCTGCCGGCGTGGCCTCGCACGAACCGCCACGGGACCTGTTACGCGTGTCGTATCCGATCGACTACCCGCGGACCCTGGAGGCCGAGGCCCGGAAGGCGGGGATCGACCCGCTCTTCCTGGCGGCGCTGGTGCGGCAGGAGAGCTTCTGGGACCCTGCTGCGCGGTCGGTCGCGGGCGCGCTGGGGCTGACGCAGGTGATCCCGGTAACGGGAGAGGGCATCGCCACGGCGCTCGGGGTGCGGCCATTCTCCCCGGCGGACCTGTTCCGGCCGGCGATCGCATTGCAGTTCGGGGCCTACTACCTGGGAGGGCAGGTCGCGCGCTTCGGGGACCCGCTGCTGGCGCTGAGCGCCTACAACGCGGGGCCGGGCAACGCCTTGCGGTGGGCCGAACGGGACCGGGGGACCGCGGCGGACCTGGTGGAGAGTATCGACTACCAGGAGACGCAACGTTATGTCGCGTACATTGTTGAAGCGTACGCGCACTATCGGCTCGCCTGGGGGGAGGAGGGGGGACTCGACCGGTAGATTGCGCCGGGTTATGGTAATGGTTCGCCCTTCATATCGCAGTTGGAGCATGTCCTATGGCAACGAAGCGTACGTACCAGCCACACACCATCCCGCGGAAGCGAGTCCATGGCTTCCTCAAGCGGATGTCGACGCGTGCCGGGCGCGCGGTGCTGAAGGCCCGGCGTTCGCGCGGGCGGAAGCGCCTGACCGTCGTGTAGCCGGGCGCCGTTATGAAGCGAGCCCAGCGTCTCCGCAAGGGCCGCGAATTCGATACCGCGTATGCGAAGGGGACCGTGTTTTCCGGTCCCCTTCTTGTTGTGCGCGTGATGCCCAACGGGCTGGAGTGGACGCGGTGGGGTTTTGCCGTGGGCAAGCGGCTGGCGAAGCTGGCAACGGAGCGGAACCGGACCCGGCGGCAGTTGCGTGAGCTCGCGCGGACGCTGCGGGTCCGGCCTGGATATGACATGGTGGTGACCGCACGCGCGGGGTGCCTTGAGGCGGACACGGGGCGGCTGCGGGCGGCACTGGCGGGGCTGCTCAGGCGGGCGGGAGTGCTGGAGGAATCGTGAAGGCGTTGAGCCGGGTTCTTGCGCGACCACTGATCTGGCTGGTGATCGGCTATCAGCACACCATTTCGCGCGCATTGCCGCCATCGTGCCGGTACGAGCCGACGTGCTCCTGGTATGCGCGGGAGGCGCTGGAGCGTCACGGGGCTGCCCGGGGGAGCTGGCTGGCGCTGAAGCGGTTGGCGCGCTGCCGGCCGGGCGGAGGCCGCGGGTACGACCCGGTGCCTGACTGAGGCGGATCCCGGAGGCTCGTTCCTGGCCAGCGGGTTTGCGGGCCCCCGGGCTTGGGGCTAAAGGGCCCGGGGCAGAAACGGGTATTGAGGAGACCGGGGCGACCCGGCTCCATCAGGTAGATCAGCCAGGAACATAGTGCGTTGAGTATGGGGAAAGGCGCGTGTTTCACGTGGAACGGGCGGACCGTCCGGCCGGGGACTGACCGGAGCCGCTGGCGCCCTGGAACGAGGCAGCCGTTTCACGTGAAACAGGGTGCAGCTCCTCGGCCCGCCTCCCGGACATATTCGGCCTGGAGGTCAGCCGCCCGTCGTTCCGGGGAGGTTCCAGGTGGCTCGCGCCTTCGGGTCGCGAACCCCGTCCCCGCACAACCACGCGGCGACGCTGTCCGCGCCGGAGTTTCACGTGGAACGTCGCCGTCGGGGCCAGTGCAGGTATCAGCCCCGGGGAGGACCAACGCCCTGCCGGCAGGGGGCCTGGTTGGCTGCCCGGGTGTTCCACGTGAAACGCGAGCGTTCCCGTTGGGCCCGTGCTGCCCGCTCTCCCCGTGTTTCACGTGAAACATGGCCCATCGGAGAACATATGTTCTCTCTGCACCGGGCGTTTCACGTGGAACGCGCCGGGCCCCTCCCTCTAAGCCGGGGCGCTGGTACGATTGCGCGGTGAATCGCCACCGTGCCCCCCTCATCGGGGCCGTCCTCCTCTTTCTGCCACTCTTCGCCGCCTGCGTGAGCGTCACCAACCCCGATGGCTGGGCCGCGCCCGTGATCGACGGAGAGGATGTGTACGTCTCCTCCTCCAAGGGCCACATCTCCGCAGTCACCCTCCAGGATGGCAACACCGCCACCGCACGCTGGACCTTCCCCGATAAAGACATCAAGGCCGACGACAAAATCAAACCGGAGGCGATCTACGGCGACCCGGTAATCGATGGCGACCGCGTCTACATCGCCACCTTCTCCGCGGGCGTGTTCGCCCTCAACAAACAGGATGGCCGCCCTGTCTGGCCGGCAAGCGGCACCAACGCGGGGAAGATCACCGGCAACATCGCTGGCGGCGTTGTGCTCGCCAACGGCGTGCTCTACTTCGGCACCACCGAAGGGCG
>CAYUVT010000096.1:0-11297 GCA_964448165.1 uncultured Anaerolineaceae bacterium
CAGCGAGTACCGCCGGGTTGCGTGGATCATCCTCGGGGATGCCCGCGTCGAAATTGCCCACCAGATCCGCGCCGACATCGGCGGCCTTGGTGTAGATGCCGCCGCCGAGCTGGGCAAAGAGCGCCACGAAGCTCGCCCCGAAGCCGAAGCCGACGATCAGGAAGGGCGCGTCATCAATCGGGTTGCCCAGCACGCGGCTGTAGATGGCGAAGATGCTGGAAACGCCGATGAGGCTGAGGGCGACGACGAGGAAGCCCGATACGGCCCCGCCGCGGAGCGACGTGTTGATGGCGTCGGCGAGGCTATGCTGCGCCGCCGATGCAGTGCGGCCATTCGCGCGGACAGCGATCGACATGCCGATGTAGCCGGAAACACCGGAGGCAAGCGCGCCGACAATGAACGCGACGGCGGTGAGCACCCCGACTTCGCCCGAATCCTTGAAGAGCCCGACCACGAGCCCGACCACGATGCTCGTGACCACGGCGAGGATGCCGATCGTGCGGTACTGGCGCTTGAGGAAGGCGTTGGCGCCTTCGAGGATGGTGCCGGCCACGGCCTGCATTTCGGGCGTGCCGCGGTCGCGCCGGAGGACGTCGTAGGCGAGCCATGCGGCATAGAGGACGGCCAGCGTGCTGGCCAGGGGGATCATGATCTGTGCGAGAAGCACCTTTTTACTCCAGAGATTGAGGAAAGGCGCAGCCGCGGATGGCCACCGCCCGGTGAGCCGGGCGCGTGCTTCACCGTGGAAGCGTGGGAATGGCTAGGAAGCGAGGCGCGCGAGGATCGCCTTCAGGCGCTCCTCATCGGCCTGGAGCGATTTCCGCCACTCGAAGTTCTCGGTGTTCGAGATCTCCATCTTGAGATTCCCGAGATGCGATTCGAGGATGCGCCGCAAAAGGGCGGTATCCGCCGCGTCGAGCTCAAGCTGCACCGCGGGCCTCCAGTGCCTGGCCGGGCGGCGCCCCGGGGGGCGGCTGGGTGCTGGTTCGCGACCGGCGTATCTTCCTCCAGCGGAGGTGATGCGACCGCATGAACCAGCAGCGGGGTGAACGGGAAAGTAGGTACACGAGAAACCCCTGCTCCTGGATTTGGTCGCAGGGGGCCTCCCCGCCATCTTCTACGTGGCGGAGAGGTTGCGCGGTCAGAATCGCAACATGCGTGCGATTGCCTTTTCCCGGCCCCTCTGCGCTGAAGGGAATGCTACCCACACGCGGGACCACAGCCAAGTTATGGTCGTCTGCCGAAGCGCGCCGGACCGCCCGCGTCAGCCGATCGCGGCCTCGATGAGCCCCATGAGCGCGGGTTCGCCCACTTCCTCGAAGCTGTAGCGCGCGCGCACCACTGGCCGGGAGACACCGGTGAGCGCGGCCAGGTCGAGCGGCGTGCCCGAAACCACCACCTCCGCGGTTGACCGCTCGATCGTCTCCCGCAGCGCTGCCACCTGTTCCTCCGCGTACCCCACCGCGGGAAGGACCTTGCCGATATGCGGGTAAGTCGCGTACACCGCCTGGATCGCGGGCGGGGCGCTCTCGCGGGGGTCGACAATCTCCGCGCCCGCCTCGAGCGCCGCCACGTACCCGGCGCCGTACGGCATCCCCCCGTGGGTGATGGTCGGGCCATCGTCGACCACCAGGACGCGCCTGCCCCGGACTGGTTCTGGCCGGTCGAGGCGGATCGGCAGGGCTCCGCGGATGATGCGCGCCTTTGGATTGAGCTCTCGCGCCATCCGCTCCGCCAGGGCAACCTGCTCGGGGGTGGCGGCGTTCACTTTGTTGATGACGATGACGTGCGACATGCGGAGCACCGCCTCGCCCGGGTGGTAGGCGCCGGCCTGCCCGGCCCGCAGCGCATCGAGCACGCCGACCTGGATGTTCGCGTGGTAGAACGGGAAGTCGTTGTTGCCACCGTCCCAGACGATGATGTCCGACTCGGCCTGCGCGGCATGCAGGATGTCGCCGTAGTCCACGCCGGCGAACACCACCATCCCGGCGGCAACGTGGCTTTCGTACTCCTCACGCTCCTCGGCCGTGCACCCCGCGGCGGCGATGTCGGCGCTGGAGGCGAAGCGCTGCACCCGCTGGCGCTCGAGGTCGCCGTAGGGCATGGGGTGGCGGACAAGGGCCACGCCTCTGCCGCTGGCCATGAGTCTCCGGGCGATCCAGTGAGAGATCGGCGACTTTCCGGAGCCGGTGCGGGCGGCGGTAACCGCGACCACGGGGATGCTGGCGCGGAGCGATGTGCGCTCGGGGCCGAGCAATTCGAAATCGGCGCCCGCCGCGAGCGCTCGCGAGGCCAGGTGCATCACATGCTCGTGGCTAACGTCGCTGTAGGCGAAGACAACGCGCTGGACGCGGTGGGCAAGGCAAAGCGACTCGAGCTCGGCCTCGTCTTCGATCGGGATGCCGACCGGGTACAGCGGGCCCGCCAGCGTGGCAGGGTAGCGGCGGTTCGCGATGCCCGGGATCTGGGTGGCGGTGAATGCGACGACTTCGGTCGCCGGGTCGTTCCGGTAGACGACGTTGAAGTTGTGGAAGTCGCGTCCCGCCGCCCCAAGGATGATGGTGCGAGTCCTCGTGCTCATTCGCTGGCCTCCCAGAAGGTGATGCCGTGTTCCCGAAGCGAAATGCGGGTGCCTGCGGCGCCCGCCAGGATGGCTGATGCCGATTCGAGCGCGCCAATGGCGGCAAAGCCGCCGGCCGTCTGGGCGAAGCGGACCGCAGCCTCGACTTTCGGCGCCATGGAGCCGGGTGCGAACTCGTACCGGCCGATGGCCGCCGGCGCCGCCGCGCGGATGGTGCGGCTGGCAGGGTCGCCCCAGCGCTCGTGGACCGCGACCACATCGGTGAGCAGCAGCAGCGCATCAGCGTTCAGCCGCCGTGCGAGCAGCGAGGCCGTCAGATCCTTATCGACGACGGCCTCGACGCCGGCCAGCCGCCCCGAGGCATCGCGCGCGACGGGCACGCCGCCCCCGCCGGCCGAGATGGTCACCACATTGGCAGCGAGGAGCGCGCGAAGGGCCTCGAGCTCCAGCAGGTCGACCGGCTCGGGCGAGGGGACGAGCCGCCCGCCGCGATCGCCTTCGAACCCGAACGTCCAGCCGTTGGCGGCAGCCAGGCGGTCGCATACCTCTCGCTCATAGAAGGGGCCGATGGGCTTGGAGGGGTGCCGGAAGGCCGGGTCCGCAGGGTCGACAAGCACCTGCCCCAGCACGGTGGTGACTGGACGGGAGGCGAGTTCGTTGCGGAGGGCCAGTTCGAGCAGATAGCCGACCATGCCCTGCGATTCCGCACCGAGGACATCCAGCGGGAAGGCGGGCGCGGCGCCGCTTGCGCCGCTTTCGAGCGCCAGCAACCCGACCTGGGGCCCGTTGCCGTGCGTGATGACGAGCTGGTGACCGGCCGCCAGTTCGGCGAGGGACCGCCCTGCGCGCAGGGCGTTGCGCTGCTGCGCCCCGGGCGTCAGGGGTTCGCCGCGGCGCAGCAGCGCATTTCCACCCACCGCCGCCACGATCAGCATGGTGGCCACTCCCCTGCCGCAGGTTCGCGCATCGGAACCACTATGCCACGCTGGCGTTCGGCCAACATGGTCCGGGAGGCTCGGCGGGAGCCGCCCTTCGGCCCTCCCATGGCGAACTCGCGAGGCGGACAATGCACTCCGCCATCACAGGCCAGGGGGCCGCGGGCCCTGCGCGAGGAGGGCCGAATGAAGAGATATCGCGATCGGGTCGATGCCGGGCGGCAGCTCGCGGCGGCGCTTGCCGAACGTGGCTACGAGCGCCCGGTTGTCCTCGGGATCCCCCGGGGCGGGTTGCCCGTGGCCGCGGAAGTGGCGCGGGCGCTCCACGGCCAGCTCGGTGTGGTCGTCGCGCGGAAGCTCCGCGCACCGGCCCAGCCAGAGCTGGCCATTGGCGCCGTGACGGCCGACGGCGCGGCATGGGTCAACGCGCAGCTGGCGCGGGATACCGGCGCCGATGACCGCTACCTGGAGCGAGAAATGGCCCACCAGGTGGCCGAGGCCAGGCACCGGGAGGAGCTGTTCGACGGCCACCGGCGGCCCCCCGTCGAGGGGCGCGTGGTCATCATCGTGGACGATGGCCTGGCGACGGGCGCCACGGCGCGGGCCGCGGCCCGGTCCATGCGGGCTTCCGGCGCCGCGAAGGTGGTGCTGGCGGTCCCCGTCGCGCCGCCGGAATCGGTCCGCGAACTGGCGGCCGAGGTCGACGAAGTGGTGTGCCCCCGGGTAGAGATGGACTTCTGGGCGATTGGCCAGTTCTACGACGCATTCCCACAGGTTCCCGATGAGGAGGTGAAAGCCATCCTCGACCGCTTCGGAGCGGAGGTGGAGACGCGCGAAGCGCGGGTGCGCCGCGATGGCATCGAGCTTGCCGCCCGCCTTCGCCTCCCCGGCGGGCAGACGCCGTATGTCACCTTCGTCCACGGGCTCGGGAGTTCGAAGGACTCCCCGCGTAACGTGGTCATCGCCGAGCGATTGGTGGACGAGGGCATCGCCGCGTTGCTCTTCGATCTGAGCGGACATGGCGAATCGGGTGGCCGGCCCGGCACCATCGAGCAGTACGTCGACGACCTGGTGGCGGTCGAATCGTGGGCGCGCTCGCAAGTGGAGCTGCGGGATGCGCCCCACGCGATCGCCGGTTCGAGCCTGGGCGCGGTGGTGGCCCTGCGGGGCGTGCTCGAAGGACGCGTGACCGCCGATGCCCTCGTACTGCGTTCCGCGCCGATCAGTCCGGAGGAGTACCAGGGGCTGACCGTGCCGGCGCTGCTGCTGGTCGGCTCGCACGACCCGCTCGTCGCCGATGCGCGCGAGGGCGCCCGCCGGTGCCCGGCGATCGACCTGCGCATCGTCCAGGGGGCCGGACACCTCTTCGAGGAGGAGGGTACGCTGGAAGAGGCGACGGCCATCACGGTGGAGTGGCTTTCCCGGACGCTCGGCGCCAGGGCAGCCGGCGCGCGAGGCTGAAGGAGGAACGCCATGCTCTCGGTCATCGCTGGCGGCGCGCACCCGGCCCTCGCTGAGCGGATCGCTGGACTGCTCGGACTGGCGCCCGTGCCGGTGACCCTTTCGCGCTATCCCGATGCCGAAGTGGTCCGCATCGATGCGAGCGTGCGTGGCGCGGATGTCTACCTGGTGCAGCCGACACCGCCTCCGCCCGAGGGCCCGCTGGTCGAACTGCTGATGCTGGCCGATGCCGCGCACCGGGCCGGGGCCGCACGGGTGACCGCCGTGGTGCCCTACCTCGGCTACAGCCGCCAGGACCGGCGAGCCGCCGGGGAGCGGACCTCCATTGGCGCGCGCGTGGTCGCGAACATCCTGGACGCCGGGGCGATCGACCGGCTGGTCACGGTCGACCTGCACCAGCCGGCGGTCGAAGGCTTTTTCGCGATGCCTGTCGAGCACCTGGAGGCATTTCCACTGCTCCTCCGCGCACTCGGCGAAGTGGCCCCGGATAGCGCCATCGTGGCGCCCGACCTCGGCGCCGCGCGGCTGGCGGGCAGGTTCGCGGAGGAGCTCCACCTGCCGATGGTCGTGATCCACAAGACCCGGCTCACCGGGGTGGACGTGATCGCAACCCGCCTCACCGGGGACATCCGGGGACTGCGGCCGATCGTCGTCGACGACATGATCACGACAGGTTCGACGGTCCGTGCCGCGCTCGCGGCCGCGGCCGGGGCGGGCGCCGTTGGTTCGGCAACCGTGGCCGTCACCCACGGCGTCTTCGCGCCCGGCGCTGCCAAAACGCTCGCCGGGGCCGGGACGGGGCGCCTGCTCGTTTCGGATAGCGTCCCCTTCCCGGATTCCAGCTTTGAGCACCTGGAGACAGTGAGCCTCGCGCCGCTGCTCGCCGATGCGATACAGCGGATGCACGAAGGGCGTTCGCTGGCCGGGCTCCGCTCGCGGCGGTAAATCAGCCGCCGGCTTCCGCGTCGGCGATGGCCTGGCGCGCGGCGAGCAGCGTATCGGGTGTGACCGAGATCGAGTCGATCCCGCACTCGACGAGGAAGGCGGCGAATGCCGGGTCGTCGCTTGGCGCCTGCCCGCAGAAGCCCACGGTAACGCCGTGTTCGTGTGCTTCGCGGATGACGGAACGGATCATGGATTGCACGGCCGGGTCTCGTTCAGAAAAGAGCGCGCGCAGGTCGGCCGAGTCGCGATCGACGCCGAGGACGAGCTGGGTGAGGTCGTTCGAGCCGATGGAAAAGCCATCGATGCGCTTCGCGAACTCACCCGCGAGGACCACATTCGACGGGATCTCGCACATGAGCCAGACATTCAATCCGTCCTCTCCACGGACGAGGCCGTGGGCAGCCATCTCCTCCAGCACGCGGTCGCATTCGGGGACAGTCCGGCAGAACGGGATCATCACGACGACGTTTTCGAGGCCGGCTTCGTTGCGGACGCGCCGGATGGCCTGGCATTCGAGGGCGAATGCTTCGCGGTAGCGTTCGTGGTAGTAACGCGAGGCGCCCCGCAGGCCGAGCATGGGGTTCGGTTCGGCCGGTTCGAACCAGCTGCCGCCCACCAGGCTGGCGTACTCGCTGCTCTTGAAGTCGCTGAGCCGGACCACGACCGGGCGGGGGTACTGGGAGGCGGCAATGAGCCCGATGCCCTCGGCCAGCCGTTCGACGAAGTAGGAGGCGCCTGATGAGAACCCGGCAGCAAGGCTCGCAAGCTCCTCACGTTCGGCCGGGTCGCCCACTCGCTCCGGGTGGAGGAGGGCCATGGGGTGAGCCCGGATCTGTTCGCTCACGATGAACTCGATGCGGGCGAGGCCCACGCCATCGGCCGGGAGCCGCCACCAGCGCAGCGCGGCCTCGGGAATCGAAAGGTTGAGCATCACCTTCGTGCGCGTCCGCCGGGTACCCTCAATCGGGATGTCGCGAACGGCGAAGGGCACCCGGCCGGGGTACACGAAGCCTTCGCTCCCTTCGGCGCACGAGACCGTGACCTCCGCCCCCTCTGCGAGCCTCGCAGTCGCATCGCCGGCGCCCACGACGGCCGGGATGCCCAGCTCGCGGCTCACGATCGCGGCGTGCGAGGTGCGCCCGCCGAGGTCGGTCACAATGGCTGACGCGCGCCGCATGAGCGCGACCCAGTCGGGGCTGGTGGCGCGCGTGACCAGCACACCTCCGGCTTCGAGTTCGGCGCCGGCAAGATCGTGGATGACCCGTGCCCGGCCAGCGGCCATGCCCGAGCCCACGGCAATTCCGCGCACCACCGGTTCCCGGCGCTCGCCTATCGTGAAGGACCGGAGCACCGCCGGCACGCGGCCGCCGTGGATGGTCTCCGGTCGTGCCTGGATGATGCACAGGTCGCCGGTGCGCCCATCCCTGGCCCACTCGATATCCATCGGCCGGCCGTAGTGCTGTTCGATGCGCGCGGCCAGGCCCGCCAGGCGGATGACCTCGTCACTGCTGAGGCAGAAGACGGCCCGTTCGCCGGGTGTGGTGTCGAGAAGGACGGTTGTGCCGGGCTCGCTCCCGGCCACGGCCTTGCGGAGTTTGGAGCCCAGGCGCCGGGCGAGCACGGGATTGGGGGCCGTGCTGAGCGTTGGCTTGAAGACGAGGTACTCGTCGGGCGTGACCAGCCCCTGGACCACGGTTTCGCCGATGCCCCAGCTGGCGGTGATGCTGATCAGCCCCGGGAAGCCTGATTCCGTATCGAGAGTGAACATAACACCAGCGGCCGCGCAGTCCGGCCAGGCAACCATGGCATGGACGGCAACGGCGAGGGCCGCCTCGCGATGGTCGAGGCGCATCTCCTGGCGGTAGGCGAAGGCACGCTCGGTAAACAGGGAGGAGAAGCAGCGGCGGCAGGCCTCGATGAGCGCCCCGCTCCCGCGCACACCGAGGAAGGACTCATGCTGGCCCGCGAAGCTCAGCCCGGGCTGATCCTCCATGGTGGCGCTGCTGCGGGCGGCAACCGGTGCGTCGTCTTCGCCCAGGCGGCGGCAAAGCTCCCGGTACGCCCCGGCGATAGCGGCTTGCAGCGCGGGAGGGACCGGGCTGGTGTCGATGAGCTCACGCGCACGGGCCGAGGCTGCCGCAGCGGTAAGGTCGCCGCGCTCAAAGCTCGCGATCACGCCGTCGATGGCTGGCGCGATGCCGGTCTCGTGGATGAACGCCCGGTAGGCCCCTGCGGTGACGGCGAAGCCCTGCGGGACGATCGCGCCGCTGCCAGCAAGCGCGTGCGCGAGCTCGCCCAGCGACGCCGCCTTGCCCCCGGCGATGGAGGTGTCGCCGCCGCGCAGGGATTCGAACCAGGCGATGAAAGGGCTGCCGGGTGGAGCTGCATCCGCCATCGAGGGAAATCGTACAGCGCAGGCGAAGGCCCCGGAGATCGTCTCAATCCCCGGGGCCGCAAGAGGACGCGTTAGCGCCGATTAGTTGAGGTAATCGCGCAGGCGGTTGGTGGCGCCGTGCTCGCGCAGGCGGGCGAGGGCCACCCGCTCGATCTGGCGAATCCGTTCGCGGGTGAGGCCGAACTCGCGCCCCACCTCCTCCAGCGTGCGGCTGCGCCCATCGGCCAGACCGAAGCGCAGCTCGATGACTTCACGTTCGCGCCGGGGCAGGCTCGCCAGGATATCGGCCAGCTGCTCCTTGAGGAGCTGGTAGCTCGCGATCTCCACGGGCTGGACCGCGCCCGGGTCGGCGATGAATTCGCCGAGTTCCGATTCCTCGCTTTCGTCCACCGGCGTTTCCAGCGAGACCGGTTCGCGCATGTACCGCTGGATCTCCTGGATGCGCTCCACGGTGTACGGCTGGTTCTCGGTGTTCGTGGCCTCCATCGCCTGCGCGAGTTCGGCGTCCGTGGGGTCGCGGCCGTGCTCCTGGACGAAGCGGCGGCTGACGCGCGTAAGACGGTTGATCACCTCGCCCATGTGCACCGGGATGCGGATGGTGCGCGCCTGGTCGGAGATGGCGCGCGAGATGCTCTGGCGGATCCACCACGTCGCGTAGGTGGAGAACTTGAAGCCCCGGCGGTAGTCGAATTTCTCGACCGCCCGGAGGAGCCCGATGTTCCCTTCCTGCACGAGGTCGAGCATCGTCATCCCGCGGCCCACGTACTTCTTGGCGACGGAGACCACGAGACGGAGGTTCGCCTCCGTGAGGCGCTGCTCCGCGAGTTCGCCTTCGCGCACGACGCGGTCGAGCTCGCGGGCAATTTCGGGCTCGATACCGGCGAAGACCTCGAGCAGTCCCGCATCAGGCGCGAGGACGGCAGGCTCGCCGGCCGCCTCGACAAGCGTCTCCAGCAGGCCCTGGCTCAGCAGGTCGGTGACGATGGACAGTCGGACGATGGCGTCCGCGGCTTCGTCGCTGGTGAGGCCGAGCTCACGGACGACGGCCGCGCGGAACGCTTCGTCGAGCTCGCCGTCGAGAAGCGCCCGGAACCGGGGGTCGCGCACGCTTTCGACGATGGCTGCGGGCGTGGGCTCGCTGGAGATGAAGCGCAGGGCGGCCTCGTGCAGGGGCCTGAGGGCGGCCCACTCCTGCAGGATGGAGAGCATGAGCCGGCCGGCCGCCGGGGAGCGTCCATGCGCCTCGCGATAGGCCTGGCCCAGGCTGACGAGGTAATTGCGCTGTTCGATCTGGCGTCCGAGCTGCTTTTCGTCGGCGGCCGTGAGCAGGCCGACGCGGCCGATTTCGCGGAGGTACTGCCGGACCGGGTCTTCGGTAGCGTTAGTCTCCGTCGGGGCGCTCCCGCGGCGCGGCTCATCGAGCGCCACCGGGTCGTCTTCGGCAATGTCATCCTCGCGATCAAAGGCATCGGCGGGTGCGAAGCGCAGTTCGAGGTCAGTGGTGCGGGCGGCGCGTGCCGCCAGTTTGGTAGTCAAGGTGAACACTCCCTGCCCCTGTTTCGGCGGGGCGGCCGGGTTGCCCATCGCCGGGAGCGCCGGCCGGGCGAAAGCGGATTCGATGAGATGGACGGGGCGCCGGTGCGCTAGCCAGGCCGCTGATTGCCGCGGCGCTGGAATCCCTGGCCACGGTTATGGCCCTGCGGTTTCCCTTTCCGGCTGCCGAACGGCGCGCCCGGGCGCTGGCCCTGGCCGTTCGCGCCTCCACCGCGGAAGACGGCGTACTGCGACGTGCGCCTGAAATCGTTGCTGAGCCCGGGCGGTTGCGGCTGGAAGCAATCGTTGCAGTAGACGGGGCGGCCATCGCGAGGTTCGAATGGCACGCGGGCAGGGTTGCCGCACGCGGCGCATTCGAGCGTGACGACGGTGCGCTCGTGCTCGGCGCGGGCGCGGGCCTTATCCGCCGCTCGGCAGGCCGGGCAGCGCCAGGGTGTGCCGTTTCCTGTTGCCGTGTCGCCGGCCAGTTCGGTGGCCGGCGCGCCAAAGGGCCGGCCGCATTCGGCACACGTGTTCGTGTTGTTCTTTTGGGTGAAAGACACCCGGGGGCCTCCATTGTCGACGCCCGGCGACCGACCGTTCGGGTTGCTTGTGGCGGGGGATTCCCATCCCGCGCTGCCAGGGCGAACGCTGCTCCACCTCACGCGACCGTGAGAGCAACGTTTGCCATCTGCCGGGGGCGTACGATCTGTGGGTATCATACACCATGCGGGCAAGGATTGGAACACTTGTTCGCGGGTGATTTTGGGCAGGATCAGCGGCCAGCGCGGGCCCCGGCTGGTGCGCCCGTCCAACCGCCAGGAACAAATCCTGGTAGGCCCGGAGAGATTCGAACTCTCGACCAATGGATTAAAAGTCCACTGCTCTACCGCTGAGCTACAGGCCCACTACCGAGGATACTCAAGCGCGAACTCCCGTGCATCGCGTGAGCGGGCGGTTCGCGCCGGCGCCTGCTCAGCCCGGGCCGCCGCGTGCGGCAGGCGAACTTGCTCGAAACCGACCGACCTGTCGATATGGAGCCCTCGATGGCATTCCTTCGTTCCGGACGCCAAAGTGGGGATCTCGCCGGGGCTCCCGGCCAACTGACGTTTCCCCTCGGCGAGGCGCGCGTCCCGGTCACCGTGGTCCGGAGCGCCCGGAGGCGGCGGACCATCGCGCTTTCGGTGTGGCAGGGCGCCCTCACGGTGCGAGCGCCCATGGCAACCACCGACGCCGATATCCTTGCCGTCCTTGCATCGCGGGCCTCGTGGGTGGTCGCACGGCTACGGGCTCCTGTCCCGCCTGGACCCGGGAGGTTGGGAGACACGGTTCCCTACCTGGGTCGCGAGCTCCAGCTCCGGGTTACGGGCAGTCCCGGAGGCGAGACCCGCGTGCTGCTCGATGGCGATGCCCTTCACGTCGAGGCGCCGGCGAACGGCGGCGCGGT
>CAYUVT010000097.1:0-11217 GCA_964448165.1 uncultured Anaerolineaceae bacterium
GGTCGTGCCACCGGCCGTCGCGGAGGTCGAAGACTTGAGAGGCGCCGGGCCACTGGGGGCGGCCTTCGACGACGGAAAGAAACAGCAGGGCGCGGGTGCCGCCGGTGAGCGATGCGAGCGGACAGCCTGGTTCGCCTTCGAAGACCGGGAGGACCAGGCTGGTGCGTGGGACCGAGCCCTTGAGGACGACTTCCGGTTCGAGTTCGACTGGCCCCTGGGCGGACTGGCGGTGGACCTTCGCGACCAGGACGAGACCGCTCGCCTCGACCGCCCCGGTGAGCCCGTCGGGCGTGACGGAGATGCAGACGAGTGAGGCAGGGGTATCGGCAAAGGCAGAAACAGCGGCCCCCGGGACGAGGGCCGCTGCCAGGAGAAGGACGAGCGCGGAAGACCTAAGCCTGCGACTGGGCAAACTGGTAGATCTTCCCTTCGGTCTTGATCGCGGGGGCGATGACCATTTCGGCCTGCTGGAATTCGCGGATGGTGCGGGCGCCGCACATGCCCATGGCTGTTCGGAGGGCGCCGACGAGGTTTTCGGTGCCGTCGGTCCGGCTGGTGGGCCCGTAGAGGGCCTTTTGCAGCGTGGTGTTGACGCCGACCGCCACGCGGGTGCCGCGGGGGAGGTTGGCATGGGGGGTGGCCATGCCCCAGTGGTAGCCGCGGCCCGGGGCCTCGGTAGTGGCAGCGAAGGGGGAGCCCATCATGACCGCATCGGCACCCGAGGCGAAGCACTTGCAGACGTCGCCGCCGGTGCGGATGCCGCCATCCGTGATGATGGGGACGTAGCGGCCGCTCTCCTTGAGGTAGAAATCGCGCGCGGCGGCGCAATCAATGGTTGCGGTGACCTGGGGCACACCGATGCCAAGCACTTCGCGGCTGGTGCAGGCGGCACCGGGGCCCACCCCGACGAGCACACCGGCGACGCCAGTGCGCATGATTTCGAGGGTGGCCTTGAAGCCGACGGTGTTGCCGACGATGACCGGGATGTGGATTTCCTTGAACAGCTTGTCGAAGCGGAGGCCTTCGATGCTGGTGGATTCGTGGCGGGCGGTGGTGACGGTGCTCTGAACCACGAGGATATCGGCGCCAGCCTCCTGGATCAGGGCGGCGTACTTCTTGGTGTTCATGGGCGTCACGGAGACTGCGGCGACGGCACCGCCATCCTTGATTTCGCGGATGCGCTTGGCGATGAATTCCTCGCGGATGGGCTGCTGGTAGGCTTCCTGGAGGATAGCCGTTGCCTCATCGCGGCTGGCGGCTGCGACCTGCTGGAGGATGGACGACGGGTCGTCGTACTTCGTCCAGACGCCTTCGAGGTTGAGGACGGCCAGGCCACCGGCCCGGTGCATGGCGATGGCGAAGTTGGGATCGACGACGGCATCCATCGCCGAGGCGAGGAAGGGGATGGCAAAATGGTGTGGGCCGATATCGAGGCCGAGCTGGGTGAGCTCTGGGTTAATGGTCACATCGCCGGGGACGATGGCGACCTCATCGAACCCGTAGGCGCGGCGAAGCTGCTTGAATGTTGGGGCGGCGACGTCATTCTCGGTAAACGGCGCGAGGCCGCTCTCCGGCGAATCGGAGGCGGCGGAGGAGAGGTTGGCAACAGTACTCAAGTCAGCGCATTCCCGGGGAAGGAGTCACGGCCCTGGAAGTCGGCCGCGGTGTTGGATCGAGTGTAGAATCGGTGCTCCCAACGGGTCAACACAAATCCGTTTCCCGGATTCGGTTATGTGCAATACCGGGTATCGGCCTCACCAATGACTCAGTGGCATGCCGGGCTCTATGTGGTCGCCACGCCAATCGGGAACCTGGGAGACCTTTCGCCGCGGGCCGCCGAAGCGCTCCGGAAGGCATCGATTGTCGCGGCAGAGGATACGCGGACTTCGGGTGTGGTGGTGCGCAAGGTGGGGAGCCACGCGCGCCTCGTTAGCCTGACGGAACACAACGTGGGGGCGCGCATTCCCGAGCTGTTGCCGGCTGCGCAAACGGGCATCGTGGCGCTGGTGAGCGACGCCGGCACGCCCGCGATTGCCGACCCGGGCGCGAGGCTGGTGGCCGCTGCGCATCGCGAGGGGGTGGCGGTATTCGCGATACCGGGACCTTCGGCGCTTGTGGCCGCGCTCTCGGTGAGCGGGTTCGATGGGCCGGATGCGCACTTCCTGGGGTTTCTTCCGCGCCAGCAGGGTGCGCGTACCGCGCTATTGCGGCGCGCGGCGACGGCGGCGAGCACACTCGTGTTCTTCGAAAGCCCGGGAAGGCTGGCGAAGACGCTGACCGAACTCTCTGAGGCGCACGGCGACCCCGAAGTGGTTGTCTGCCGCGAGATGACGAAGCTGCACGAGGAAGTGGTGCGGGGCCGCGCGAGTGCCCTGGCGGGGCGGTTCGCGGGCACGCGGGGCGAGTGCGTGGTAGTGGTGGAGGTGGCGCCGCGGGACGGGGAGGCAGAGACAATGCGCGAACTGGTCGCGGCGATGAAGCGGGCCGGTGCCCGGCGGGCAGCAGCGGCGGCGGAGGTGGCGAAGCTGGCGGGGTGCAGCAGAGACGAGGCCTATGCCGCCTGGGATATGGTCGAAGGGCCGTGAAGGGTGGCCTGTGCTAGACTCAATCGCATCCTCCAACCCGGGTGGCTGAGTGCCCGAACGCATTCTCGTCTGCGTAGCATGGCCCTACGCGAACTACCTGCTGCACGTTGGCCAGGCCGCGGGGGCATACCTGCCGGCCGACATCTTCGCGCGGTTCCAGCGACTCAGGGGCAACGACGTACTGATGGTCTCGGGCTCGGACTGCCACGGCACGCCGATCACGGTCGCGGCGGATCGCGAGGGGGTAGACCCGCAGGTGATCGTGGACCGTTACCACCCGCGCATCCTGGAGGTGTGGGAGCGGTTTGGGATTTCGTTCGACCTGTTCACCACCACCCTGACGGAGAATCACTATGCGGTCACGCAGGATGTGTTCCTGAAGCTGCTCGAACACGGGCTGCTGTACCCGCAGACAGCGGAATACCTGTACGACCCGGAGGCAGAGCGCTTCCTGCCGGACCGGTATGTGGAGGGGACGTGCCCGTATTGCGGTTACACGGAGGCGCGCGGTGACCAGTGCGATAGCTGCGGTAAGACGCTGGATGCGGTAGAGCTCATCAACCCCCGGAGCAAGATCAGCGGCGCCACGCCGGTGCTGCGCCCTTCGGAACACTTCTTCCTTCGGCTTTCGGCGCTCGAAGACCGGCTGAAGGCGTGGGTGAGCGGGAAGACGCACTGGCGGAAGAACGTCCTGAACTTCACGCTCGGCATGCTCAACGAGGGGTTGAAGGATCGCGGCATCACGAGGGACATCAGCTGGGGCGTTCCAGTCCCGGTGAAGGGTTACGAAGAGAAGCGCATCTACGTGTGGTTCGATGCGGTGATCGGGTACCTGAGCGCATCGAAGGAGTGGGCGCAGCGACGCGGGACACCCGACGCCTGGAGGCCGTACTGGGAGGACCCGTCGACGCGCTCGTACTACTTCATTGGCAAGGACAACATCCCGTTCCATACGGTCATCTGGCCGGCGATGCTGATGGGCTACGAAGGCCTGAATCTGCCGTACGACGTGCCCGCGAACCAGTATGTCAACTTCGCGGCGGGCCAGAAGCAAAGCAAATCCAAGGGGACGGGCACGTGGATGCTCGACCTGCTGG
Organism: uncultured Anaerolineaceae bacterium; assembly: GCA_964448165.1. Lineage (GTDB taxonomy): Bacteria > Chloroflexota > Dehalococcoidia > Tepidiformales > Tepidiformaceae > Amarobacter. The sequence goes on from CAYUVT010000097.1 coordinate 3,683, forward strand.
ATGCGTATGCGCCGGACGTGGTGCGGTTTTACCTGACGACCGTCCTGCCGGAGACGAACGATACCGAGTTCCGCGAAGAGGAACTCATCCGCGCGAACAACGACGTCCTGATCGCCACGTGGGGCAACCTGGCGAACCGCGTCATTTCGATGATTCACCGGAACTTCGAGGGCGTGGTGCCGGCCACGGGCACCCTGGCGCCAGAGAGCCAGGCGCTCCTCGAAGAGGCGAAGGCCGCATTTGCCGCGGCCGGGGCGGAGTACGACGGGTGCCACTTCCGGGCTGCCCTGCAGGAAAGTCTGCGGCTGGCGCAATCGGCGAACAAGTACCTGGACGAGCGGGCGCCGTGGAAGGCAGTGAAGGGGGACCGTGAACATGCGGCCGAGACACTGGCCGTTGCGCTGGACGTGATCAACGCGCTCAAGACGTTGCTGCACCCGATCCTGCCGTTCTCGACAACGCAGCTGCACGGTGACCTGGGCCTTGAGGGAGACATCCTTTCGAGCGGGTGGGGTTTCCGGCCGGTGCCCCGGGGGACGAAGCTGGGTCCGGCCCGCCCGCTCTACACGAAGATCGATACAGTCGCCGAGGGGGCCGCGGGCTGATGCCGGTTGCGTTCGACACCCACAGCCACCTGCAAGACCGGAAGATCCGCGGGGACTTCGAGAATATCCTCGCGCGAGCCGAAGCCGCCGCGGTCGCGGGCATCGCCCTGTGCGGCTACGACGCGCCTTCGAACGAGGCAGCGATTGCGATGGCGGCGGGCAGGGAAGGGATATTCCCAACGGTTGGGTTCCACCCGCACGAGGCCGATGACGTGAGCCGGGCGATGCTCGCTGAGCTCGAAGCGCTGGCGGCCCTGCCAGAGGTGGTGGCCGTTGGGGAGATCGGGCTGGACTTCTACCGGGGCCTCGCGGAGGAGAAGAACCAGCGGAGGCTGATCGACACGCAGTTGGAGATCGCGCTGCGCGCACGGAAGCCGGTGAGCGTACACAGCCGGAACGCCGAGGACGCCATCTACGATCACCTGGCGCCATACGCACGGAGCGCGCGGCAGGCCGGGATGGAGACGCCAGGCGTGATGCATTGCTTCGGGGGGACGCTGGAGCAAGCGCTTCGTTACGTCGAGATCGGCTTCATGGTGTCCATCGCGGGTCCGATCACGTACCCGAAGAACGACGAGGCACGGCGGCTTGCGGCCGGGTTGCCAGCGCGCTCACTTGTGATCGAGACCGACAGCCCGTACCTTCCGCCTCAGGCTATGCGGGGAAAGCTCAACGAACCGTCTCTCATCGTGCACACGGCACGGGCCGTGGCGGCTGCGCGCGGCGAACGCGTGGACGATGTGCTGGACGTCACAACGGCGAACGCTGAACGGCTCTTCGGCGTCCGAGTGCCATCCCGGGCGGGTGCGGTGTGACACAGCTGCAGAACAAGTCGCTGTATGGGCCGGTTGCCGAGGACATGATCCTGGTCGAGGACCTGCTGGAATCGACCAAGAACGTCGACCTGCCGCCGCTGAAGCGGATGCTGGACCACGCACTTGAAGCGAAAGGCAAGCGAATGCGTCCGGGGCTGGTTCTGTTGGCGGGGAGCCTGGGGGACTACAACCTGAACCGGCTCGTGCCGCTGGGCGCGGCCATTGAGCTCCTGCACACGGCGAGCCTGGTGCACGACGACGTGGTGGATGGGGCCATGAGCCGCCGCGGGCGCCCGACAGCCAATGCGGTGTTCGACAATGCGCTGACGGTGCTGCTGGGCGACTACATGTTTGCGAACGCCGCGGAGATGGTGACGCGCACCGGCAGCCTGGCGGTGACGCGCTTGTTCGCCCTGGCGTTGATGAAGATGACGAGCGGAGAGCTGGACCAGGATGCGGCCGCCTTCGATGTGGGCAAGGACGTGCAACAGTACCTCTGGCGGATTGGCGGGAAGACGGCGGCGCTCTTCGCGAACGCAACCGAAGGCGGCGCCATGCTGGGGAATTGCGACGAGCGCACGGTCGATGCGATGCGGACGTACGGGTACAGCCTCGGGATGGCGTTCCAGATCGTCGATGACGTGCTGGACTTCAACGGCGACGAGGCCCTGATGGGGAAGCCGGTAGGGAGCGACCTGCTCGAGGGGACGATCACACTTCCGGGCCTCCTCTTCCTCGAGCGCTACCCGCAGGACAACCCGATCAAGCGATTCATCCTGGCGAAGCGGGACCGGGATGCGCGCTTGCGCGAGGCGCTGGATGCGATTGTGAATTCCGAGGTGCTGGACGACTCGCTCGGCTTTGCTCGCGATTATGTAAAGCGTGCAAACGAGGCGATCGATTTTCTGCCGGAGAGCGACACGAAGCGCTGCCTGCAGGACCTCGGCGAGTACGTGCTGACGCGAAAGAGCTAAGGCCGCCGGGCGGCTAGAGACCGCGCGGGGTGCCCTGCCTGAGGATGCGGCCTTCGTCGTAGAGCTTGGTGACTTCCGAGGGCTTCACCTGGTTGCCGTAGAGGTCGGTGAGCTCGTTGCGGCGGGCGGCGGCCCGCATGTCGCGGAGTTCCTGGAGTTCGCCCTTGCTGCGTTTTCGCTTTGGTTCTGGCTTGTTGATCTCCGGGTGTTCGTTCGGGCGAGCGCTCTTCACGAGCTTTGAGACCTTCTTGCCCAGGTGGTAGTAGGAGCCGTCGTCGGGGATACGGCGAGGGTAGCCTTCGCGGAAGGTAAAGGCAGCGAAGGAGGTGGGCATGATGCGCTTCGCATCCTTGTAGCACTGGGGGCAGGGCACCGGGTCGGAAGCCTCGCGGATGGGCCGAAGCTCTTCGAAGATGCCGTTGCAGGGCTCGCAGTAGTACTCGTAGAGGGGCATTCAAAGCTCCGGTGAATCGTGGGTGGGTTTGCCTGATTGTACATGGTTGGCGGAAAGAGCCGGGATGCGGCTGGCCCGTTCCAGCTCGTCCATGTAGCGGGAGGTGTTCAGCTGCCGATCGACCACCTGGTGGATCAGGTCGGCGAGCGCCGCCTGCAACTCGTGGGCGAGGCGGTCATCAACGCGGAGGCTATCGAACTGAGCGATGGAGGCCGTCCTGGCGAAGCGCAGGACCTTGATGGCGCGCACGCTCAGCATGCGGCCTGAGGCAGCCGAGGGGCGGCAGGCCCGGCAAACCAGTCCGCCCGCAGGCCCTGAAAACAGCGTCTCCTCCTCGGGGAGCTTCTGGCGGCAGGTCGCGCAGGCGTCGACCTGGGGTTCGTAGCCGGTGATCGCAAGGAGGTGGATTTCGAAGTAGCGCGCGGCGAGCATGGAGGCACCGCTATCGAGGGCTTTCAGGACATCGACCAGGAGCTCGTAAATGGGGGGCTGCTCGACCCGGTCGATGGTGAAGCGGTCGGCGAGCTCGGCGCAGTAGAGGGCCAGGTTCACGCGGTCGAGGTCGGATTTCAGGACGCGGTGGGCATCGAGCGATTCGGCCTGGGTGAACACATCGAGGGAGCGGCCCCTGGCGACGTGGACCTGGACACGGGTGAGCGGTTCGAGGTGGCCGCGCATGCGGCTGGTTGGCTTGCGAATGCCTTTGGCGAGGGCATCAAACTTCCCGTGGTGGAGGCTGAAAATGGTGAGGATCGAGTCGGCTTCTCCGAGGTTCCGGCGCCGAATCACCACGCCCTCGGTGGTGTAGGTCCGGGGCCGATCGGTCATCTCAGAGCTCCTGGCGGCCCTCAAGGGCGCGAGCGAGGGTGACGTCGTCGGTGTATTCGAGGTCGGCGCCGCTGGGGAGGCCGCGGGCGAGGCGAGTCACCTTCACGCCGGCTGGCCCGATAAGGCGCTGGATGTACATGGCGGTCGCCTCACCTTCGAGGCTCGGGTTGGTGGCCATGATGACTTCCTGGATTTCGCCGCCCTGGAGCCGGAGGACGAGCTCGCGCACGTGGATGTGTTCGGGGCCGATGCCGTCCATCGGGTTCAGGACGCCGTGGAGGACGTGGTAGAGGCCCCGGTAGCCGCCGGAGCGTTCGATGGCGAGGACATCCAGTGGCTGTTCGACGACGCAGACGACGGACCGGTCGCGCCGGGGATCCTGGCAGAAGGCGCAGGGGTCGGCCTCGGTGATATTCATGCATTGGGAGCAGAGGCGGATGCGCTCCTTCACATCGAGGATGGCGCGGGCGAGGGCGGCTGCCTCCTGCTCACTCGTGCGGAGGATGTGGTAGGCGAGGCGCTGGGCGGACTTCGGTCCAATGCCGGGCAGCCGGTGGAACGCCTCGACCAGGCGCTGGATTGGCTCAGGGGTCGATGAGCCTTCGGCCACCGGTACGCCTAACCGATGCCAAGGCCGGGCAGGCCGAGGCCGCCCGTGATGGCGCCGAAGGATTGCTGCTGGAGCTCGTTCGCTTTCTCGGTCGCATCGGAGATGGCGGCCATGATGAGGTCTTCGAGCATCTCGACGTCTTCCGGGTCGACGACGTCGGGCGAGAGTTTGATGCCGGTGATTTTTTGTTCGCCGGACATGGTGACGCGCACGGCGCCTCCGCCGGCAGAGCCTTCGACCGATGAGGCAGCGAGCTCGGCCTGGGCCTTCGCGAGCATTTCCTGGGCCTGGGCAAGGGCGTTGGGATTGGCGCCGCCCATGGAGCTGCGGCCGGGGAGGCCGCCGCCACCACGCCGGAGGTACCGGTTGTTTCCGCTACTTTTTGCCATGTCAGTCCTTCCCGATGGGAGTCGCGCCCATGGCTTTCGCGGCCTCGGCGAGGTGGCCGCGGCGCGGCTCCCGGCGGGGCTGGGCACTCCCGTCGATCAACGTCACTTTCAAGGTTACCGGGCGGCCAAGAATCACGGCAGCCTGCTGTTCGACCATTGCCCTGCAAACCGTGTTCACTTTGTCCATGGGCATCTGACGCTGGAAGCCGAGTGTGAGCTCATCGCCGTCCATATCGAGGACTTCGAATGAGCCGTTGAGCCACATCGCATGGGACGGGTTGATCATCTTGCAGTGCTCGTAGAGGTCGCGGGCGAACTTCTCCTCACGTGAGAGCGGGGCGTTGCTGGACACGGGAGCGGGCCCGGCCGCGGCTTGCCGGGCGGCAGCAGGAGTGGCGCCTGCCGGGGCGCCGGCCATGGCCTGCCCGGCCTGGGGGACGGGCAGGCCACCGGAAAGGATGACGGCCGCGCAGGCAACTTCGAGCGGGATGGGGCTTGCCGGGTCGAGGCGGAAGTCGGCTTTCGCCAGCTCGGCGATGGCGGCAGCGAGGAGGCGCACGCCATCGGAGCGGTTGCGCGTGGTGGAGACGAGCTGTGCGAGCGGATGCTCGGCGGGGCTCTCGCGCTTGAGCGCTTCGGGGACGATTTCCCGCATGAGGTCGATGGCCGCGCGCGTGAAGCGGGCGATGTCGATGCCGTCGTCGGCAACCGAGCGCGCGATTTCGAGCGCTGCGCCGAGGTCGTCGGCGAGGATGGCGCCAACGAGGCCGGCAACGCGGGCGTCGCTCACCTGGCCCATGGCAGCGCGGACATCGTCGACGGTTGGGGAAGGGCCATAGCGGGCCGTGACCTGTTCGAGCATGGTGATGGCATCGCGGAGGCCGCCGCGCGATTGGACGGCGATGGCGAGCAGCCCTTCGCGCGGGACGGCGAAGCCTTCCTGCTCGCAGATGAACTGGAGGCGGTCGATGATGGCCTCGTTGGGGACGCGGTGGAAGTCGTAGCGCTGGCAGCGCGAGATGATCGTGGCCGGGACTTTGTGGAGGTCGGTGGTGGCGAGGATGAAGACGGCGTGGGGCGGCGGCTCTTCAAGCGTCTTCAGCAGTGCGTTGAAAGCGCCGTCGGTGAGCATGTGGACTTCGTCGAGGAGGTAGACCTTCTTTTTGAGGTCGGAGGGGGCGAAGGCGATTTTCTCGCGGAGCTCGCGGATGTCCTCGATGCCGCGATTGCTGGCGGCGTCCATCTCGATGAGGTCGAGCGCATTGCCGGCGAGGATGGCCCGGCAGGAGGCGCACGTGTTGCAGGGCTCGCCATCGACCAGGTTGGCGCAGTTGAGGGAGCGGGCGAGGATGCGGGCGGTGGTGGTTTTGCCGGTACCGCGGGGGCCGCTGAAAAGGTAGGCGTGGGCGACCTGGCCGGACGCCAGGGCGTTGCGCAGGGTGCGGACGATATGGTCCTGCCCGACGACCTCATCAAAACCGCGTGGCCGCCACTTCCCGTAAAGCACATGCACCCCTTGGGGATGAGTACCCCGAGTATAGAACAAATGTACCGCCGGGAAAGCAGGAGCCGCCCGGCAGCGATGGCTAGAGCAGCACGCCCTCGGCGAGGAGGTCGGCGATCTCGTCCATGTTCAGGCCGATGATGCGCTCGCAGACGTCCATCGTGTGCTCGCCCATGAGCGGGGCGGGGCCAGCGATGTAGCCGGGCGTTTCGCTGAGGTGGAAGGCGGGGCCATCGTGGGCCTCGCGGCCGGCCTCGGGGTGTTCGACGTACTGGTAGTAGTTGCGGCTGCGGATGTGCTCGTCCTTGTCGAGCAGGTCCTGGGCGTTCTGAACGACCCCAGCGGGTACGCCTGCGGCCTGGAGCATGGCACAGGCTTCCTCGGCCTTGAGGTGTCGAGTCCATGAGCTGACGAGCGATTCGAGTTCGTCTTCGTTCTGCTTGCGGGCGGCGAAGGTGGCGAACCTGGGGTCGCTCGCTGCCTCGGGGTGGCCGAGTGCGGCGGCGGCGCGCTGCCATTCCGCGTCGTCGCGGCAGGCGATGACGACCCAGCGGTCGAGCGAACCGACGGAGGAAGGGTCATCGGCGCAGCGGAAGGCGCCGTGGGGGGCGGCATTGGGATTGCGATTCCCGGTACGCGAGGGATTGGTGCCGTTCGCGAGCTGCTCGATAACCGCGGTGCCGAGGGTGTTGACGACGGATTCGAGCTGAGGGAGTTCGATGCACTGTCCCTTACCGGTGCGGTTGCGGTAGCGGAGGGCGGCGAGCATGGCGGTGACGGTGTGGCCGGGGTTGATCACGTAGTCGGGATAGTTGGTGCCGACGCCGAACGGTGGGCGGTGAGGGAAACCGGACATTTCGCTGATGCCGGTGACGGGCGTGAGGACGGCGCCGAAGCCCAGGTAGTCGCGGTGGGGGCCATCCATGCCCTGCATGGGGGCGTAGGCGGCGATGATGCGGGGGTTCACCTTCGAGATCTGGTGGTAGTGAAGGTTCCACTTGTCGATCACGCGCGGGGTGAAGTTGGTGAGGAAGAAGTCGCACTTTTCGATGAGGCGGTAGCCGATCTCCTGGCCCTTTTCGGTGTTGAGGTTGAGCTGGATGGAGAGCTTGCCCGCATTGAAGTTGTTGAAGTAGCCAGAGACGTTGTATCCGCCCTTGAAGGTGCCATCGGGGTTCATGGCAAAGGGGTGGACGCGGCGGAGCGAATCGACCTTGGTTTCGGACTCGACGCGGATAACCTCGGCGCCGAAGGTCGAGAGGGTGTTGCCGGCGATGGGGCCGGCGCCAAACCACGAGAAGTCCGCGACGGGTTACGCTTGTGGCCTGACCGGGAGGTGCGCGTGCGCCGACAGCC
>CAYUVT010000098.1:0-11174 GCA_964448165.1 uncultured Anaerolineaceae bacterium
CACGAGGTGCAGAAGCACGCCACGCTCTCGAACCACGGTTATCTCGGCTACGCCGGCGGTCGAACTCGCCGGGGGAGCGGTGGGCGACGAACAGCTGCCAGAGGATGCCGCCACTGTCCTTCGGGTGGATGTAGGTGAGGTGCCAGAGGCCGTCGTCCTGGATCCCGCCGAACGGCTTCATGCCGAGGCGTTCGAGTTCGGCGGCGGCCTCGTGGATGTCGTGGACTTCGACAGTGATGTGGTGGAGGCCGGGGCCCTGCTGGTCGAGGAATTTCTGGACGAAGGAATCGGGGCGGGAGGGGGAGATGATCTCGAATTCGATGCCGGTGCCGCGGACCTGGGAGACGCAGCCATCGAAGTCGGAATTGGGGCCGGCCTCCCACGAGTGAAGGAACTTGAAACCGAGCAGACGTTCCAGCTTTTCAGCCTGCGCCTTCCAGCCCGGCGCGGCCATGCTGATGTGGTCGACGCGCTTGATGGGAAGCAAAAAGGACTCCGGGAGAGAATGTGGAGGTATGGTACGTTTGGCTCGAAGGTGCCCGCAATGACACGTCTGCGCCGCGGGACGGTGCTGGTCAACCCCGCCGCGCGCGGCGTCCCGAAGGACTTCGACGGGACGCGGATCACGCGCTACCTGGCGCGCAAGGGCGTCGAGGCGGGCCTGGTGCTGCCGGCATCGGGGGCGGACGCGACGGCGAAGGCGCGCGAATCGGCGGAACGCGGCGACGACATCCTCTTCGTGGTGGGCGGGGATGGGTCGGTGCGTGACGCGGCGCTGGGCCTGGCGGGCTCGGAGACGGCGCTGGCCGCCGTCCCATCGGGCACGGTGAACATCTGGGCGCGCGAGGCGGGCATCCCGAAGGGCATGCGGGCGGCCATCGACGCGCATCTCGAAGGCCAGAGCGTGCACATGGACCTCGGCCGGGCGGGCGATCACTGCTTCTTGCTGATGGCGGGGGTGGGATGGGACGCGGAGATCGCGTCGCACGTGCACCCGGGGCTGAAGCGGGCGACGGGCGACATCGCGTACATGCTGCAGGCGGCCTGGATGGCCCCGGGCCTGCGGCCGCGGCGCGCGCGCTGGACGACGCCGACGGCGGAGTTCGAGGACGACCTCGCGTGGATGGTGCTCGGGAACACGCGGCTGTACGGCGGGAAGGTGCACCTGACGCCGGGGGCGGTCATCGACGACGGCGAGCTGGATGTGATCGCGTTCTGCCCCCACGGGTTCGCAGAGACGCTGCGGCTGGCGCGCAAGGTCGCGCTGGGCAGGCGCGAGGACCCGCGCATCGTGCATCTCCGGACGCCGGAACTCACCATCGAGACGGGCGGGCTGGCGGTGCAACTGGACGGCGATTACGTGGGCGAGACGCCGATGAGGTTCTCGGTCGACCCTGGGGCGCTGCTGGTGAGCGTGCCCGGGGGGCGGCTGGCCCCCATCTTCGCGCGGGAGCATGTGGACCGCCGGCCCGGTTGAGCGCCGGGTTCAGGCGTCGCGGGGTGGCCGGACACGGAAGATGGTGGTGTGGCGCATGCGGGCGAGCTCCTGCCCGTCTTCGCCGATGAGGACGCCATCGAGCTCAGCGTAGTGGTGGCCTTTTTGCTCATAGGCGCGGATGAAGTGGCCCGCGACGGTGAACGCCTGGCCGGCGCGGGCCGGGGCCAGGTGCTGGATTTCGCTGCGGGTGTGGATGGCGGGGGCGTAATCGAAAGAGTGATGGAGCAGGGGTGTCATTCGGGCGGCAATCCAGCCCGGGTGCACGAGCGCGGATTCGCCGGTCCAGCGTTCGGAGCCATCGCGCTGCTTTTCGAGCGTCCAGGCGCGGGCGTCCTCGATACTCCAGGGGACAAGCATAGGGCGGAGGTCCTGGCCGGCCGGGGCGATCTCGAGGGTGAGCCATGGAAGCGCTGGCGGGCGTTCCCCGGCGGTGCGGCGGACGGGGGAGTGGAAGGTGGCGACCCACCCGGCGGCGCCGAGTCCCACCTGGCCCTCGATACAGGCAGTGCCTTCGGCGTTGACCATGGCGACGCGGGCAGCGCCATCGGCGGTGGGTTCGCAGCGGGCGGTGAGTGCGTCGCCGGGGTAGACGGGCTGGCGGAAGCGGACATCGGCCCAGCCATCGCTCAGCCAGCGTTCGCCGAGGACTTCGAGGATGACGGGTGTGAGCCAGCCGTAGACGGTAACGCCGCCGACGAGGGCGCCTTTGAAGCCGTACCGGGCGGCGACTTCGGTGGAGTGGATGGGGTTGGGGATATCCGGGCTGTCCTCGCCATCGAGGAATGCGACGAGCTGGCGCTCGGCGGCGCGGGGCATCACGGGGTTTCCCGCCAGGCCATCTGATAATGGGTTTCGGTTTCGCCGGTGGGCCGGAAACCGAGGCGTTCGTAGAGGCGGCGGGCGGGGTTCACCTTGAGCACCTGGAGGCTGACGGGGAGGTTGCGCTGGGCGGCGCGCTGCTGGACCGAGACGAGGATGGCGGAGCCGATGCCCTTGTTCTGGTGGGCCGGGAGGAGCTCGATGTTCTCGACACGGATCCGTTCGGGGGATTCATCGAGGTCGACGAATCCGCCGAGGACACCCTCGACATCGATGGCGAGGCGGATATCGGGCCAGTGGTTGCGGAAATGGTCGCGCTGGAAGGCGTCGTCCCAGGGGCCCCAGGTCTGGCTGACGTAGGTTTCCATGGCAGCGCGGTGGATGGCGTAGAGGCCGTCGAGTTCATCCCGCTGGGCGGGGCGGATGGCGTAGCGTGGTCCCATGCAACCTCCGGGCGCGCTGCGCGCCACTGGGCTACGCTAGCCGGAAATGGAACGAGGTGCCAAGGGATGCAAACCCCGGATTTTCGCGTGATCGCCACCGATGAAGGCGAGGGAGTGACCTACACCTGCGGTTGCCCGTGCGTGCCCACGGCGCGGCCAGGGGCGGATGGTGCGCCGGGGTTCGAGCATTGCTGTTGCGGGAAGGTGCACTTCGTGGGCGAGGGCGCGCAGGCGGCGCTGAGCGGCTACCTGGCCGAGCGGAAGGCGACGAAGAAGCGCGAACCGGAGTACGAGACGGGGATGACGCGGCTGGTGGTGGCCGGCGCAGAGCGCGAGGTGGCCTGGGCGTTCCCCAGGGAGTAAGGACTGCACGCTCCGCGGACGGCGCAGGCCCGCCGGCATGGTGACGGGGCGGGTACACTGGGCTGCACCCTGCGAGATGTCCGGATGAACGAGGAGGAGCGATGACGCCGAACGAGCCAGCGCCCGAATCCATCCTGGTGCCTCTCGACGGTTCGACGAACGCGGAGCGGGCGTTGCTGCCGGCGAAGGGCCTGGCCGAAGCGCTGGGATGCCCGCTGCGGGTGGTCCACGTGCTGAGCGGCGAGGCTGCCGCCAATGCAGAGGAGCGGGCTCGCGCAACCGGCGTGTTCACGATGTACGTGCGGCGGCTGGCCGCGCGGCGCCGCCTGGACCCGGACGCCATTCAGGTGGCAGTCCTGGAAGGGTCCCCGGCCGAGGCGATCCTCAAGGCATCGCAATCCGCGCGGATGATCGTGCTGGCGAGCCACGGGCGGGGAGGGTTCAAGGCGGCGATTCTCGGTTCGGTGGCGGACCGGGTGGTGCGCGGGGCAGAGAAGCCGGTGCTGCTCGTGCGGGGGACGGCAGCCGAGCACGGGCCCCTCGCGATCCGGCGGGCCATTGTCTGCCTGGACGGTTCGGAGCAGGCGGAGCGGGGGCTGGCCTTTGGCCGGGAACTGACGGCGCGCATGGGAGTGAGCCTGGTGCTGCTGCGGGCATACAGCGCCCCGAAGCAGGTGACGGGAGAGGATTTCCTGTACTACGACCCGAAGGCGCTGACGCCGCAACTCGAGGAAGCGGCCCGGGTGTACCTGCGGGCGCAGGCGCTCCCCGGCGAGACCGCGCTGGCGGTGGAGGGCGCCCCGGCTGAGACGATCGCGCGGGTGGCGAAGGACGAGCACGCGGATGCGATCATCATCACCACCCGGGGGATGGGCCTGGCGCGGCGGCTCATCCTGGGGAGCGTCACCGACAAGGTGATCCGGTCGGCGAAGCTGCCGGTGTTCATCATCCCGGCGGCTGCCGGCGAAGCGGAGTGACAGGGGCTCAGAGCGGCCAGGCGAAGAGGATCATCGGGACGGCCACGGCGATGACGATGAGCTGCAGCGGGAGACCAAGCCGCCAGTAATCGCCGAAGCGGTAGCCGCCGGGGCCAAAGACGAGCGTGTTCGACTGGTGCCCGATCGGCGTGAGGAACGGGCTGGAAGCGCCGATGGCGACGGCCATGGGGAGGGGGTCGCTGGAGACGCCGAGGTCGTGGGCGACGCCGAGGCCGATGGGGGCCATGAGGACAGCAGCGGCGGCGTTGTTGAGGATGTTGGAGAGGGCCATGGTCGCGACCATGAGCACGACCAGGGAGACGGCCGCCGGCATGTCGCGGGACACTTCGAGGATGCCGGCGGCGACGCGGGCAGCGCTGCCACTGGTTTCGAAGGCGGTGCCGACCGGGAGCATCGCGCCGAGGAGGACGATGATCGGCCAGTCGATGGACTGGTAGACCTCGCCCACGCGAATAATGCGCGCGGCGACCATGGCGAGGGCGGCGGCGCTCAGCGAGACCTGGGCCGCGAGGGCACCGGTCGCGGTGAGCACGAGAGCAACGCCGAAGATGAGCGAGGCGAGGAGGACGCGCCTGCCAGCGCGTTCGGGGAGTCCGGGTTCGCTGCGGATCGGGGCGCAGGCGAGCGATTTCAGGACCTCGGCCCAGGATTTGGCGGGCGCCTGGAGCAGCACGACATCGCCGGCCGCCAGGCGGATGCGGCTGAGGCGGCTGCCGACCGGTGCGCCGGTGCGGGCGACAGCGAGCAGGTTGACGCCGTAGGCGGTGCGGAGCGCGATACTGTGCGGGGTGCGCCCGACCAGGGGAGACCGCGGGAGGATGACGGCGTCCATGAGGCCGAGCTGTTCGGATGGAATGCCCGTGCCCCCAACGGCCCCGGTGAAATCGAGACCGAACCTGCGGATGAGTTCGTTGAGGGTGTCGGGGTCGGCTTCGATGCTGAGGACGTCGCCCGCGCGGATGACTTCGAAGGCGGACGGAGCGACGAACTGCTGGCCGCCGCGGAGGATGCCAGCGACGACGGTGTACGACTCCTCGACGCTTTCGATATCCCGGACGAGGGCGCCGTCGGCGCGGCTGCCAGCGGGGACGGTGACCTCGGAGAGGTAGCGATCGATTTCGAAGATGTCCCTCCCTGAAGCAGTGGAGGTGCGTTTGGGGACGAGGCGCCAGCCGGCAAGGCCAATGAAGGCGACTCCGGCGGCGGCAACCGCACCACCCACGGGCGCGAAGTCGAACATCCGGAAGGCATCGCGGCCCTCCGATTCCCGGAAGCCGGCGATGATGATGTTGGGCGGCGTGCCGATGAGCGTGGTGAGGCCCCCGAGGAGTGAGGCGAAGGCGAGGGGCATGAGGAGCAGGGAGGGCGGGAAACCGCCCCGGGTGGCCATGCGAACCGCCACCGGCATCATGAGGGCGAGGGCGCCGACGTTGTTCATGCACGCGGAGAGCACGGCGACGGCGGCCGCCAGGACCAGGACGTTGAGGGTGACGCGATTGCCCAGGCGGCTGAGCGGGTTCGCGATCAGGTCGACGACCCCGGCTTCCTGCAGGGCGGCGCTGATGACCAGCACGGCTGCAACCGTGATGACTGCCGGGTGGCCGAAGCCGGCAAACGCCTCCGATGCCGGGACGACACCGGTGACGGTCACCACAAGAAGGGCGAGGAGCGCGACCCCGTCGTAGCGGAGGGGGCCACGGATGAAGAGGACCAGGGCGATGAGCAAGACCGTGAAGACGACACCCTGGTCGAAGGTGAGGTCAGCCATGTGGGCGTGCCCGCGTGCTGCCAGGGCGGTGGCGGGGGCTCACGGGGCGGATTGTAGCGCACGGGCAGGGCACGTTGCGGGGATGCGGAGCGGCGTGATGGAGGACAGCGAAAATCGGCCGTGATCCCGGGAATTTGAATTTGGATCGTCGTGCAAATTTCCCATTGAATGGGAAAATTTCTACCACTCGATGGGAACCTGGCGGCTACTTCCCCAGCGCCAGAGGGCATCGATGGGCATCGCCCAGAGGCGCTCGCCCGCAGGCAGCACCTGCTCGCCGGTGTAGAGGATGACCCCCCGGGCGAAGCGGTCTCCCAGCCGGTCACGGAGGAAGGCGAGGCCGCGGGTATCGCGCTGGTCGATGCGGGCGGCGGCCTTCACCTCAATGCCGGCCACCCGCCCATCGCGCAGCTCGAGGACGATGTCGACCTCGAAGCCGCCGTGGGTGCGGAAGAACCAGACCGTCGGCTGGCCGTCGCTCCAGGTGACCTGGCGGCGGACCTCCCCGAGGGCGAGCGCTTCGAGGAGCGGGCCGGCGACTTCGGGCTGGCGGGCGGCACGCTCGGGAGTGGCATCGGTGAGGTAGGCGACGAGGCCCGTATCGGTCAGGAAGAGGCGGGGGCTGCGGGTCAGCCTGGTGCTCAGGTTGGCGGACCAGGGGCGCAGCGGTTCGAGCAGGTAGAGGGCCTCGAGGATGGCCAGGTAGCGGGTGAGGGTGGTGTTGGGGATGCGCAGGTCGCGGGAGAGGTCGAGGATGTTCGCCAGGTTGGCGGTGCGGGCGGCGAGCAGGCGCAACAGGCCGGGGATGGCGGCCGTGTGGTCGATGGCAGAGATATCGCGGAGGTCGCGCTGGATGAGGGTGGTGATGTAGGACCCGAACCAGCGGGCGCGGCGCGCGGGGCTGCTGCGGCTCAGCACCTCGGGGTAGCCGCCGGCGATGGCCGCGCGGAGGTAGTCATCGCGGTGCAGGGTGGAGGGCGGGAGGGAGGGGTCTTCGCCGCCGAAGATGGCATCGGCAAAGCCCTCGCGGACGCCGGCGAGCTCGCCCTGGGAGAGGGTGGCGAGGGGGACGACCTCCACCCGGCCGGCGAGCGATTCGGAGATGCGCGGAAGGGCGAGGAAGTTGGCCGAGCCGGTGAGGAGGAAGCGGCCGGGGCGGGGGTCGGTATCGACCTCGCGCTTGATGGCGTTGAAGAGCTCGGGGAGGCGCTGTGCCTCGTCGATGATCAGGCGCTCATCGCGGGCCTGGGCGACGAAGGCGGCCGGGTCGGCCCGGGCCTGGTCGAACACGGCCGCATCGTCGAGGGTGAGGTAGCGGCCGCCGAGGCTGCTGGCGATGGCGCGGGCAAGGGTGGACTTGCCGCACTGGCGCGGACCGGCGATGAAGACGACCCGCGTATCCTCGAGGGCGTCGCGCACGACGTGCTCGGCGTTTCTCCGCCACATGGTGGAAATTTTACCACATCGTGGGAAAATTTCACCCCACTGACGCCCGCAAAATTGCCACGGTGCCGGGCATGCGCAGACGGTCCTCTCCCCACTGCGGCGCGGAATGGTCAGGAGCGCCAGGCGCGCGCGATCGTGCCGCCGCCCAGGACTTCGTCGCCGTCGTACCAGGCGATGGCCTGGCCGGGGGTGAGGGCACGCTGGCGGCGGTCGAAGCGGATGACCGCCTGGCCGGCGCCGGCCTCGAGGAGCGTTGCCGGGGCGGGGTCGGCTTTGTACCGGGCCTTCGCCTGGAGGCGGGTACCGGCGGCCGGGGCGGCCCCGGCCACCCAGGTGACCTCGGACACCTCCACCGTATCGCTGAAGAGGTCCTCTTCGGGCCCGATTGTGACGACGTTGCGGGCCGGGTCGATGGCGGTGACGAAGCGCGGCTCGCCGAGGGCCACGCCGAGGCCCTTGCGCTGGCCGAGCGTGTAGGCGGCGATGCCCCGGTGCTCACCCAGGACCGCGCCCGAGGCGTCGCGCAGCTCGCCCGGGGCGAGCGCCACGCGGCCCTCGACGAAGGCGCGATAGTCGTTCCCCGGGACGAAGCAGATCTCGACGCTATCGGGCTTGGCAGCGACATCGAGGCCCAGCCGGGCGGCATGGGCACGCACCTGGTCCTTGGTCAGGCCGCCCACGGGGAGGAGGAGGCGGGAGAGCTGGTGCTGGCCGAGCATGTAGAGGACGTAGGACTGGTCCTTCGCCGGGTCGATGCCGCGGAGGAGGCGGTAGCGCCCACCCGCTTCGGCGGGCGGTTCGACGCGGGCGTAGTGGCCGGTCGCCACGTATTTGGCGCCGAGGGCGGGCAAACGATCGAGCAGGGCGCGGTACTTGATGTGCTCGTTGCAGCGCACGCAAGGGTTGGGCGTGCGGCCGGCGGCGTATTCGGCGACGAAGCGTTCGACGACGTGCTCGCGGAACTCCTGCTCGAAGTTCATGACGTAGTGGCGGATGCCGAGCTGGCCGGCCACGCGGCGGGCATCGTCGATGTCCTCGACGCTGCAGCACTGCTGGTGGCCGCTGAACTCCTCCGGGCGCTCTTCGGCCCAGAGGCGCATGGTGACGCCGATGACTTCGTAGCCCTGCTCGTGCAGGAGCGCGGCGGCGACGGAGGAGTCGACACCGCCGGACATGCCGACGACAACGCGAGGGCGCTTCATTGCCTGTGGTACCATTCCTTTCGCGTCCGCAGTGGCGGGGCAAGGAGAGCGCTTTCTGGATTCGGAAACCCTGGCGCAACGGGCCGTCGACATTCTTTCGGACCGCAAGGCGCTTGATATCGCCCTGATCGACATCTCGAAGAACGCGACCTTCACTGACTACTTTGTCATTGCGACGGCGCAATCGCCACTCCAGTTCAACGCGCTGGCAGAGTACCTGGAGCGAGACCTGGCCCCCGAAGGCGTGGACCTGCGGCACAGGGAAGGCACCCCGGAGAGCGGCTGGCTGCTGCTGGACTTCGGCGACGTGATCGTGCACATCTTTTCTCCAGAGCAGCGGGAGTATTACCGGCTGGAAGACCTCTGGGGGCGGACGAGCCCGGTGGTGCGGTTCGCCGATTAGCCGGCCGGCCGGGAGTCACCGGGGCTGGCGCCACGCGATTACACTGCACGCATGAAGTGGTGGACCACCTGGACCGTGCTGGCGCTCGTGGCCGCGCTGGGCCTGTGCGCGCCGGCCTGCAGCGACCAGGGCCCCGGGAACGGGACGGCGGGAAGTGGGGGCACGCCAGCGGGGCAGCCACCGCCGCCGGCACCCTCGCCGAGCGCCGCCGGGGAGCCCACCCCAACGCCGGGCGCCACCGCCGCAGCGGGGCGTGGTGCCTGCGCCGGTGGCCTGGACCCGGTACTCACGCCGGGCGAGACGTCCACGCTTTCCGTGGTGTCGGGCGGCATGGGCCGCACCTACCTGCTGTACGTGCCACCGGGATACGACGGCACGCGGCCGGCGCCGCTCGTGCTGAACTTCCACGGGCTGGGGAGCAACGGCGAGCAGCAGCATTTGTATTCCGGGCTCGTGCCCATCGCCGGGCGCGAGGGGTTCCTGCTGGCGAGCCCTGACGGGATTAACCGTGCCTGGCTGATGACCCCGGGCGTGAACGACATCGAGTTCACGCGGGACCTGGTCGCCGAGATCTCCCGGCTCGCCTGCGTCGACCCGGATCGCGTCTACGCGACCGGCATGTCGAACGGCGGGTTCATGTCGTCGGCGCTGGCCTGCCGGGCGGGCGACGTGGTCGCGGCGGTGGCGCCGGTGGCGGGACTGACGCCGGCGAACGACCTCTGCGGGGAACCGGTCCCCCTGATCGAGTTCCACGGGACGGACGACCGCATCGTCCCGTATGAGCCCGGCATCCTTGCGCCCACCGGGGGACCCTTTGCCGGTATCCCGGCGTTGATGGAGGGCTGGGCCACGCACAACGGCTGCGACGGGGAGCCGAGGGATGTGGTGGTCAGCGATTCGGTGATTTTCCGGGAGTACCAGGGCTGCGACGTGCCGACCGGCCATTACGTGATCGAGGGCGGCGGCCACACCTGGCCGGGCGGCCTGGCGGTGCAGCGGCTTGGCGAGACGACGAAGGAGATCTCGGCGGCCGAGATCGCGTGGGCCTTCTTCGAGGCGAACCCGCGGCGGTAGGCGGTCGGCCGGTTGCCTCCGGGCTTGCCTGTCTCCGACACTGGATTCGATGCGTTTGGCGAGGGTGACTCCCCGGGCGTTTGGATTGTGGTGGCTGGCCGGCCTGGCCGCCGCCGGACTGCTCACGCTGGCTCTGCGGAGCGGGGCGGCGACGGGCGGTGTGGGGTTCATCTTCGTGTGCACGATCGCCAACGTGCCGCCGCCGGAGTTCCCCGATGCGCTGTTCACGGTGGCGATCGAGCCGATCCCCGTGTACTTCCTCCTCTCGATCGCGGCGGCGTATTTCCTGATGTGGCGCAGGGCGCGGGCGACCGGCCGGAAGCGCTTGTTCCCGGCGTGGCGCATGTGGGTCTTCATGGGCGGGATCGCGCTGGTGCTGCTGACCGTGTTCGGGCCGCTGGCGGCGTACAGCCGGGTGTTCCTGTTCGTGCACATGATCCAGCACTTCATCCTGGTGACGATTGCGCCGCCGCTGCTCTTGCTGGGTGCGCCGATGACGCTGTTCCTCGTGAGCGCGGGCGCGCACCGCCGCGAGCGGCTGATCTACCCGGTCCTGCATTCGAAGCCGTTCCGTGGGTTCACGAACCCGGTGGTGGGACTGGCGCTTTTCGCCGCCGTGCCTATCGCGTGGTACATCACGCCGGCGTTCCGGGTCTCGCTCGAAAACGAGTGGCTCCACTACCTGGGCTACGGGCTCTTCCTGTTCGCAGGCATCCACTACTGGTGGCCGGTGGTGGGCGCGAACCCGACGGCCTGGAACCTCCCCCACCCGGTGCGGCTGTTCTACCTGTTCGCGCTGGTGCCGATCCATGCGTTCCTGGGGTCGATCTTCTACGAGCCTTCGCAGGTGATGTTCCAGCAGTTGCAGGAGACGCCGAGGTTCTGGGGGCCGGCGCCGCTGCTCGACCAGCAGATCGCGGGGGCGATCATGTTCATCGTGGGCGAAATGCTGGGGTTGATCGCGACCATCGTGGCTGCGGCGGCGTGGGCGCGAGCGGACGAGCGCGAGGCGAAGCGGCAGGACGCGAAGCGGGCGAGGGCGCGGGCGGGGACGTAGGGCGGTTGGCTGTTGGCCGGTGGCCGCTGTTAGTCCAGCGGGAAATCCCAGGCGCCGCGGTAGACGTGCCCGATGGAGCTGCTGCTGATAGTCACGGTGCTGC
>CAYUVT010000099.1:0-10880 GCA_964448165.1 uncultured Anaerolineaceae bacterium
ACAATCAGAGGGAGAAGGGAGGAGGGAGAAGGGAGAAGGGAGGAGTGGGCGCCACTGGCGTGGGCGGGATGCTCCGAACCGCGCGCGGCAGGGAGCGGCGCCGTGGCCTGCTGCCAGCGCCACGCGGCAGCCGGGGAAGGGCAGGCATCCCGGTGGCAGGGAGAAGGGACCGCGCCGCCCGCACCGTGCGACGGAGACTGGTGATGGCGCGGGTCGAGGTGTTGGCGGGAGTGCATGGGAGTCGAACCCACCCGCGACCGCTCGTGCGGCCGCGCAACCGTTTTGAAGACGGCGGAAGCCACCGGGCCCCCTCCACTCCCGCCGAAAGCGTAGCGCTTCGGCAGGGAAGAGAGGAACGCGGCGCGGCGCCGGGTTACCCGAGCAACCGGGCGAGCTGGTAGTAGAGCGGTATGCCGGCGACCAGGTTGAACGGGAAGGTGACGCCCAGCGCCGCGGCGAGCGGGATGCCCGGCCGCGCGCGAGGCAGGGCGTGGCGGACGGCGGCGGGCGCGGCGATGTAGGAGGCGCTCGCGGCAATCGTGCCCAGCACGGCCGCCCCGCCCACGGAAAGGCCCACCAGCGTCCCCGCGGCCACGCCCAGGGTGCCGTTGGCAAGCGGCATCAGGATGCCGAACGCGAGGAGGAAGCGGCCAGCCTGGCGTATCGCGCCGATGTGCGTGCTGGCGACTCGCCCCATCTCCAGGAGAAACACCACCAGGACGAGGTAGAACGGCGTGACGAAGATGGGAGCGAGTGGGGCCTTCCCATCGTGGCCGGCCACCGCGCCGAGCGCCAGCCCGGCAAGCAGGAGGGCGATGCTCCGCCCGGTGACGACTTCGCCCAGGGCGCGCTGCCAGGAGGCATTGCCCGAGGCCCGGCTCGCGATGAAGAGGGCCACCAGGATGCCCGGCGCCTCGAGCAAGGCCAGGATGGCGACCATGTAGCCCTCCACCTCGACATCCAGGGAGCCCAGGAACGCCATCGCGGCAGTGAAGGTGACCACCGATACCGAGCCGTAGTGGGCTGCCAGGGCCGCGGCATCGTCGATGCCAAGGCGGCCGAAGCGGCGCGCGATGGCGTACGCCCAGACGGGAATCAGGCAGCCGAGCGCCAGCGCGACGAGCAGCGGGCCCGCGGCCGACACGGGGGAGCTCGCCGCCAGCGCCGCGCCGCCCTTCAGCCCGATGGCGAAGAGGAGGTAGCTGCTGAGCGCGACGTAAAGCCCGTGGGGCAGGCGCACATCGGCGCGCACGAAGGTAACCGCCGCGCCAGCGGCGAAGGCGATGACTGGAGGCGAGGTGAGGTTAGCCTGGGCCAGTTCGAGCGGGGACAGGGCGCGTCTCCGGGAGCGTTATACGACACAGAATACATGTAATGAGTAGCGTATGTCGAGCGGGACCGGACCCCTGGATGCCCCCTTTTCAGGCGGGGCCCGGAGGGCGTAGTCTGCGCGGCATGGCACTCCCGGTACTCATGGGCGCTCAACTCATGTGCACGAACGGGCTCGGCCCGAGCCAGCTCCTGGTGGTACCCAAGGGCCCCCCGGTCATGATGGAAGGCAAGCTGGTGGCGACGGTGATGGACTTCGCGCCGTTTGCCAACATCGTGCCATTCCCGTTGTGCAACGCCCCGGCGAATCCCACGGTCATCGCGGCGACTTCGGCGGCGCTGGGCACACCCACTCCGGCGGCTTGCGTGCCCAACACGGTGGCGCCCTGGACCACCGGTTCGCCAACGGTGAAGTGCGGCGCCTTCAACATGCTCAACAATTCGAGCAAGTTGCAGTGCCTGTGGGGCGGCTCGATAACGGTGCTGAACCCCGGGTCGACCAGGGAGACGGTGCCCTAACCCATGCCCCTTCCTCAGCTCCTGGTGCGGCCGCGCGCGATGCGCGGTGGAGTGGCTGTCCGGGCGGCGCGGAGGCAGAGCGCAAGACTGGCGACATAATCGTCGTGCTCTCCCGGCGGGGCGCTCCAGGCGATGGCGCCGCCTGGCCGGAGCTCGCGCCGGCACGAGCTGATCTCGCGCCAGGCCCGCCGCCACTCCACCGATCCGTCGGATGCGGGAAGGGCGAGACGCCCACCACCGGCGGCGCTGACCAGGTCCCACCCCAGGCTGGATTTCGAGGCCGCGGTGAACACCAGGCCAGAAACGGTATCGCCGAGCCGCTGCTTCAGCCCGGCCACCAGCGGGCCGCCCAGCCCCGTCTCGTCGGCGACCAGGCGTTCGAGGCCCCAGGCCTCCGCAACGGACGCGACATCGCCGGTGACCGCGCCAAACGGTGCGCCCCGCCACGAACGCCAGGCCACAATTTCGCAGCGCTGTCCGTGGATGCGGGCGATGGTAAGGACCGTGGCGTCGGCGCGCGCACCTGCCCCGCCGAAGTCGATGCCGCCGGCGTAGCGTTCGCCCGGCCGGGGCGCCTGGAGCACGGGGTGGGCGCCGCGGAGCGCCTCGAGTTGCCCGTCATCGAAGAGGGCGGCGGCCCCGCGCGAGGAAACGAGCTCGTACTGGCTCAGGTAGAGGGGGTTGGTGGCGCCAAGGCGGGCGCGCTCGGCTTCCACGTACTTCCGGTAGAGCGGGGCTTCCCTGGCAACCTCCTCCCAGCTCGCCTGGTGGTGGCGCGGTTCAAACCCGGGTTCGCCGGCATGCTCCCGGTCGTGGGCGCGGTTGGCTTCGATCGCGCGCTCCAGCATCGATGAGCCGTCCCACGGCGTGCCGAGGAGGAGGGCGGGCGCTCCCGTGGAGGCGGCCATGGGACGGAACTGGCGGTCGAACCAGTCTGCGTCGATGTCCTGCGCTTCGTCGGCGATGATGCCGAAGGTGGCGGTGTGGCCCGCGACATGGGCCTCGGGCGAGGCGCTGAGGAACGTGGCGGCGACCGTGCCAGCCCGGAGCACGTTGTCCTCTACGGCGAGAGGGATGTTCCAGCGGCCGGCGTAGCGGATGAGGCCGCGGCGCGTGCGTTCGAGGCTGATGCGGCCCTGCGGGTAAAGCGTCGGGGCGCAGACGATGATGTTCCCTTCCCGCTTCGCGTAGTGCTGCATAAGGAGGGCGACGAACGCCGCCGCTACCTCGTTCTTGCCGGCCTGGCGCGGGAGCATGACCGTGAACCGGGCGCCGGGAGTCCCCGGCCAGGCGCGGCCGAGTGACCGGAGGATAGCCGCCTGGTATCGCCGAAGGGCCGGGAGGGATCGCATCGGGGGTATCGTCGCCAGTGCTGGCGAATCGCTCCTAGGGCCGGGCGGCACCCTCACGAAGCGGGAACGCGTTGCCGATGATGGACGTGGGACCCGCCCATGGGGCCCCGGGGGATGTGTGACCACAGGACGAAAAGCCGGGGCGCTGCTCACGCGGCGCGCCTGGCGGCTGCTGCCACTTCTCGTTCTCCTGGGCGGATTGGGAGCGACTGCCTGGCTGGTGCTGATGGCCCAGGGCTCGGCCAATCGCCAGGATACCGAACGGCTGCACCGCCTCTCGGACGATGCCGCGGAGATGATCCGGAGGCGGCTCGCGGTGTACTCCGATGCGCTGCTCGGCGGAGCGGGCTTGCTCGCGGCTTCGGAGCAGGTGAGCGGCGACGAGTGGCGCGTCTTTGTGGGGAGCCTGGACCTTGGCGGGCGCTACCCCGGGATCAACGGCATGGGGGTGGTGGTGCCCGTTGCGGCCTGGGATCGCGACGTGTTTGAGCGGGGACAGCAGGAGGCCCTGCCCGGGTATGAGATCCACCCCGTGCCCGGCTACACCCGGGGCGAGGTCTCCTACGCGGTGAAGTACCTGGAGCCGCTGGAGCCAAACCGGAAGGCAATCGGGCTCGATATGGCCTCCGAACCCAACCGCCGGACCGCGGCCGAGCTCGCCCGCGATACCGGCCTGCCCCAGGTCACCGGCCGGATCGTGCTGGTGACCGACGAGCGTTCGCGGGCCGGGTTCCTGCTCTTCGTGCCGGTGTACCGGCCAGGTATGCCCCTGGCGACGGTGGAGGAGCGGCGGGCGGCATTCACCGGCTGGGTGTATGCCCCGTTCATCACCGAGGTGTTCCTGGAAGGGGTGCTGGGCGGATTGCACCGGGAAATCGACGTGCATGTGTACCAGCAGGTGGCAGATGATGCGCGGGAAGCGCTCTACCACTCGCTGGCGGGGGAGCAGGGCGATCACGCACACCAGGGAATAGAGACGCGCTACGTCTCGCTCGCTGGGCAGATGTTCACGCTCGAGATTTCGCGTGGGCCGGAGTTCCAGGGGGCAAGCAGGCGCCCCCAGGCGGCGATCCTGCTCGGCGGTGTCGCCGTTTCGGTGCTCCTGCTGGTGGTGGTGTGGAAGTTGCAGGGCGCCGGCCGGGCCGCGCATGAGCTGGCCGAGCGCCGGACCCGTGAGCTGAACGCGGCCCTGGCGTTCCAGCAGGGCATTCTCGATGGTGCGGGGAATGCCGTGGTCGCCACCGACCTCCAGGGCATCATCCTCCTCTTCAACCCGGCGGCCGAGCGGTTGCTCGGGTACCGTGCCGGAGACCTGGTGGGCAAACACAGCCCGGTGGTCTATCACGACCCGGCAGAGCTGCAGGCGCGCGCGGCCGAGCTTTCGATGGAATTCGGGCGGGCAGTGGCCGCCGGGTTCGATGCCTGCGTGGCGCGCGCGCGCAAGGGGCAAACCGATTCGCGGGAATGGACGTTCATCCGCAAGGATGGCAGCAGGGTGCCGGTCAGCCTCACCATGACCATGCTGCGCGATGGCGAGGGCGAACCAACGGGCTACCTGGGCATCGCCCGCGACATCAGCGCCGAAAAGCAGGCGGAACTGGAGCTGCGCGAAAGCGAATCGCGCTTCCGGGGCGTGTTCGACCTTTCGCTCGACATGATCGCGACGGTGAACCGGCAGGGGTTGCTGACGCAGGTGAACCCCGCGTGGGAGAAAACGCTGGGCCACCCGGAGGACGTGCTCCTGGGCAAGCCGATCTGGCCGCTCGTGCATCCCGAGGATGTGGAGGGCGGGGTCGCCCGGGCGTTGCCGGCACTCCAGGGCCAGGCGGTGTATGACTCCCGCATCCGCGTCCGCCGTGCCGACGGCCGGTGGCGGTGGCTTTCGTTCAACCTGAGTCCGGTGAGCGATTCCGGGGAGGCCTACCTGGTCGCGCGGGATGTCACGGGCGAGGTGGAATCGCGCCAGGAGATGGAGGAGCTGCTCGAGGTGCTGCGGGCGAGCACGGCGGCCATGGCCGAGCAGAACGCTGAGCTCGACCAGCTGCGCGAGCATGCCGAGTACCTGGCGAACCACGATACGCTCACGGGGACGCTCAACCGGCGGGCCTGGTTCGCTGCCGCCGCAGCGGCCAAGCCGACGGCGATCGCGATCTTCGACATCGACCACTTCAAGGACGTGAACGACACCTACGGCCACCCCGCTGGCGATGCCGTGTTGACCGAGGTGGCGAGACGGCTCGATGCGGCGCTGCCCGGGGGTGCACACCTGGGGAGGCTCGGGGGCGAGGAGTTCGCCGTGCTCTTCACCGGGCCCATCGGGGAGGCCCGGGCGGCTGCGGCGCGGTGCATCGAGGCGGTGGCGGCCCATGCGATCATGCTGCCCTCGGGCGAGGCGCTGCAGGTGACGGTCAGCGGCGGGCTCGCTCCGTGGCGGCCAGGGGAGCGCTCGCGCGAGGAATCGCTGGCCACAACCTACGACGCGGCGGACCGGGCGCTCTACGAGGCGAAGCACGCCGGCCGGCACCGGCTGGTGGTGGACCGCGCGGCGGCTTGAGCCCGCGCTGCGATCCTCACCCCTGGCGGGCTGCGCTCCTGCGCCGGAATGCGTAGACCGCCGCGCCAACCGCCAACACGATCGCGATTGCAACGATCCCGGAGGCCACAACTGTCGCGGTGCCGTTGTCACCGTCGTCGCCATCGCCGGTGGCGGGCGGCCGGGGCGCGCCGGTGGGGCTGGAGGCGGCGGTTGGGGTGGGCCCCGGCGTGGTGCCGCTTGCCGGGGAAGCGGTTGCCGCGGCAGTTGGCGTGGCGGGAGGGGTGGCAGGCAGGGTTGGCGTTGCGGTGGCCGCGGCCGGGGTTGTGGCGGTCGCTGTCGAAGCGGGCGCGGGCGTAGGCGTTGCCGTGGGGGTGGCGGCGGGCGTGGCCGTTTCGGCCGGCGCCGCGGTCACGATGACCACGCCGGTCATCGAGGGGTGGATGTCACAGTGGTATGCGAATGTGCCGGGGGTCGTGAAGGTCTTCTGGTACGACGCTCCGCCGGCGAGCTGGCCCGAGGCGAGTTCGCTGCCGGTGTCGGATGAGACGGTATGGGGGACGCCCAGATCGTTGTTCGTCCAGGTGACGGTATCGCCGGCCGAAACGGTGACGCTCGCCGGCAAGAACGCGAAACCGGCGATGGAGACAGAGGCGTTGGCCGCCGTGGCGGGCCGGGCAAGCGCCGCGGCGCCGATGAGGGTGATGGCAGCCATGGCGGCGCCCACAGCGAGATGAACGTCCCTGCGCATCGCGATGCTCCCCCGGATTGCCGGCCTGCGTGCCGGCTACCGTGGAAAGCTACGCGGCCCACCGCGCCGGGAGATTGATTGCATGTGCAAAAGTATGGGCGAGCGGCGCCCGAGGGTTAAGGCGGGGTACAGGCGCTCAGGCGGCGCGGCGGGCGCGGCGGGCCTCGGCGGCGCTGCGGACTGCCGCCTGGATGCCCAGGAGGCCTTCCCTGCTGAATCCACCGCTGGCCACCAGGTCGTTGAGCGCATAGGCAGCGGCCGTCGCGCGGGCACGCCGCTCCTCGTGCTTCGCCAGGTGCTCTTCGATTGTGCCGCCGGCCGCAAAACCGGCGAGGATGGCGTCAGCGGTGTAGTCGGCGTCCCGGAAGGCATCGGCGATACCAGAGGCGAGGATGGGGTCCTTCAAGTAGGCGGCGTCGCCAACGAGGGCCCAGCCGGGGCCAACCGACTTGCGGTAGTAGGCCGCGGTGCCCGTCGAGCCCTGGATGCGCTCGACGCGGCGTGCCCGGGCGAAACGGTCGGCCATGAGCGGGTTGGCGGCGAAGGCACGGTCGATGGCCGCCTCGGGATCCGCGCGCACCTCATCGAGCATCGCGGCAGGCCAGTAGCCGCCCAGGCAGGCAAGCCCCCAGTTGGTGGGGAAGGCGTAGGTGGCAAGGCCATCCTGGACATAGGTCTCCATGGCGGCAGATTCCCAGTCTTTGTAGTAGGCGAAATACGTGATGGCGCGCACGGGTCGCTCGTTGTACCTGGCGGCCTCTACCTGGCGGGCGACAAAGGAATGCCGGCCATCGGCGCCCACCACGAGCCGGGCGCGCTCGATAGCCTCGGCCCCGGCCCGGTTGCGGCCGACGATGCCGGCGATGCGGCCGTCTTCGCAGATGAGGCTCTGGACGGTGAACCCCTCGCGCACTTCGGCGCCGGCATCGCGGGCCGCATCCACCAGCACGGTATCGAGCACGCTGCGGCGCGGCGCGATGGCCGGGTACGGATTGAGTTCGGCGTGGACGTTCACGGCGAAGCCATCGATACCCATCAGGACCTGGCGGAGAGCCGGCAAATCGCTGCGCAGGATCTCATCGAGCACGCCCCAGTTGTCGAGCCGCTCGACCGAATCGCCCGTGAGCATGTGCGTGGAAAGTACGTCGCTGGGGAACGAGTCCCGGTCGACGGCGAGGACGCGGAGTCCTCCGTTTGCCAGGCGCATGGCGAGGGGGGCCCCGGCAGCGCGAGTACCAACGATGATGACGTCGTACATGCTTTCCTCCACATGGGCCGGGCATGGCCCCGGTGGATCCACCGTAGACAGACGCGGAAAACGGGCTCTATGAAGGTGGTCACGCTGGCGTGGGGGGCTCCCCCGAAGGGACTAGGAAGCGGGGATCAGGACGGTGAAGGTGGAGCCGCGGCCGGGCTCGGATTCGAGCGCGATGGCGCCACCGTGGGCGCGGACCGCCCCGAGGGCCGATGCGAGGCCGAGCCCGTGGCCGGCCTCCTTCGTGGTGAAGAAGGGGTCGAAGATGCGTGTGCGGGTCTCGGCATCCATCCCGATACCGTTATCGGAGACCTCGAGGCGGACGTAGCGGTGTGCGGGCCGGGCCTCCACGAGCGGCGAGGGCGCGCCCTCGGAGGGATCGGTGACGGTAGAGGTGCGGACCACCACGCGCCCACCCGTGCCGGGTGTCGCCTCGACGGCGTTGATCAGGAGGTTCAGGACGAGCTGGCGCAGCTGGGTCGCGTCGGCTTCGACCAGGGGGACGGGGCGGAGGTCGGTCTCAATCCGGGCAGGCGTGCCGGGGATCTTGCGCGCGTACCGGACGATCTCTTCGGTGAGCGCCGCCAGGTCGACCGGGCGGGTGGCCGCGGGTTTCTGGCCGGCGAAGGTGATGAGCTGCTCGACCAGCTCCGAGGCGCGGCTGGCGGCGCCCCGGGCTTCGGCCAGGCAATCCTGTTGCTCGCCGCTATCGGCGGCCATCGCCGCCAGGTCGAGGTTGGCGATGATGACCGTGAGCAGGTTGTTGAAGTCGTGGGCGATGCCGCCGGCCATCAGGCCGAGGCTTTCGAGCTTGAGCGCCTGGACGCGTGCCTGTTCGAGCCGCTTCCGCTCCGTGATGTCGCGGATGGTGACGCTCGCGCCGGTGACCTCGCCGCGCGGGCCGAGGACGGGGGAGAACCGCCCTTCCCACCAGCCGGGCGCGAGCTCGGGCGCCTGGAACTCGCGCTCGATGGTGAAGGTCTTCCCCGCGAGGGCCTTGTGGATCTCGCCGAGGAAGCGGTGACTCTCGCGGAAGAAGGGGTAGTCGAGCAGGTTCGTGCCTTCGACGACGGACGTACCGGTGACCCGCTCGAACAGGCGGCCGGCGGAGGCGTTGACCCGGCGAATCGTCAGGTCGGATGCGACGATGACCATCGCATCGTGCGAGCCGCGGAAGACGGCCTCGGTTTCGGCGCGCGATTCGGCGAGGGCCTGCTGGGCCTCCTTCTCGCGGGTGATATCCATATACACGCCGACCATCCAGAGTGGCGTGCCGTTGGCATCGCGACGGGTGACCTTGCCGCGGGAGCGGATCCAGCGCCACTCGCCCGAGGCGGTGCGCAGCCGCCACTCCGATTCGTACATTTCGGTCTCGCCCTGGAGGTGTGCCTGCCAGGCGCGCGTCACGGCTCGCTGGTCGCCACGATGCATGTGCTGGATGAAGTCGAAGGTCTCGACCGGGCCATCGTGGTGGTGGCCGAAAGCCTCCCAGAAGCCGTCCTGGAAGACGGTGGTCTCGGCGACGAGGTCCGCCTCCCACGTCCAGATCCCGGCGGCTTCGAGCGCGACGCGAAGGGTGCCGGGGTCCGGTTGGCCGGGGAGCTGGTGTTGCTGGGGCATGGGCATCTGTTTCGGGCGCGGCGGGGGGCGAGCCGCGCGGGATTGGAAACGATCGTAGCCGATTCATTTCCGGGCGGCATGAGCGAAATGCCGCAGCCTTGACCTTTCTTGTGATATTGGTCACAAGTATCCGGGATACCAATCGCGGGTGATCGCCGCATCAATCGGTGGGGGCGACGCCCAGCTCCCGGAGCAATTCCCGCACGCGCTGTTCGATGTCGAGGGCGATGCGGCGGACGGCTTCCGGGGGCTGGCCGGCGGGATCATCGACTTCCCAGTCCAGGTAGCGCTTCCCGGGGTAGATGGGGCAGGCGTCGCCGCAGCCCATGGTGATGACCACATCGGCGGCACGCACCACTTCGTCGGAGAGGGGCTTGGGGAACTCGCGCGAGAGGTCGATGCCCATGGTGGACATCACTTCGACGACGGCCGGGTTGATCTCGTCGGCGGGGATGGAGCCGGCCGAACGGACGCTGACTTTCCCGCCGCTGAGGGTGGCGGTGAGGGCGGCGGCCATCTGGGAGCGGCCTGCGTTGTGGACGCAGACGAAGAGCACCTCGGGCTGGTCCTTTGCCACGATCCCCTCCACCTGCGCGAGCGCCCTGAGCCGTTCGCGCGTGAAACGGTGGACGAAGACGGGCACGAAATCCAGCACCCGGGCGCGGCTGCGGATGGTGTCGAAGGACTCCTGGACGTAGCGCTCGATGGTTTCGATGCTGAAGATGCCGGCGAACTCCCGGGCGAGCGCTTCGGCCTCCCGCCGAACGCGGAGCCGCAGGTCGCCGTCTTCGGCCGGGGAAAGAGACTCGGGTGCCATGGCCGTTTCTCCCGTGGTGGAAAACGGGACCATGGTGTGGGCAGCCTGTTAACCGCCTGTTAGCGGGGCGGGCGAATGGACCTCGCGTCTCTCTGCTGGCGACCCTACGATCGCGAGATGATTCCGAAGGAAGACCTGATCAACTACATCGGGAACGTGCACGCCCGGACCTACGAGGCGGTGGAGCGGCTGGCCGACGCGCACGTGCACTGGAGGCCCGCGCCGGGCGAGTTCTCGGTTGCCGAGCTGGTGACCCACATCGCCAACACGAGGCTCATGAACATTGGCGCCATCCAGACCGGGGTAACGAAGTACAGGGGCCACGCGGTGAAGGACGGGGTGACCGCGGCCGAGTTGCGGCGGCTGGTGTTGCGGACGGGGAAGAAGACGGTGGCGGGACTGGTGGATGCCG
Organism: uncultured Anaerolineaceae bacterium; assembly: GCA_964448165.1. Classification (GTDB taxonomy): domain Bacteria; phylum Chloroflexota; class Dehalococcoidia; order Tepidiformales; family Tepidiformaceae; genus Amarobacter. The sequence goes on from CAYUVT010000099.1 coordinate 10,589, forward strand.
ACCTGGAGCGGATCATCCCGAACCTTGCGGGGCCGGCGTTCCCGGCGTGGCGGCGGGTGCTGGGCGGGCTGATCGAGCACGAGACGCACCACCGGAGCCAGCTCTGCGGCTACCTTTCGGCGCTGCAGCTGGAGCCGCCGCCTTTGTTCGGGCTGCACGTGGAGGAGCTGCCGCGGTAGGAGAGAACGGTGCCGACTAATCGCCGCTCGCGGCGGGGGCCCGGGCCGGTGTGGCCGTGGGCCGCATCAGGTCGAACCGGGCCAGGTACAGCCCCCGGGTGAGTTCGCGGATT
>CAYUVT010000100.1:0-7725 GCA_964448165.1 uncultured Anaerolineaceae bacterium
CGGGATGTTCCAGGGGTTGAAAGAGTTGCGGTTGCTGAACTGGCAGCCGACGCCGTTCCGGCCGACGACGCCGGACGCGATCCTGCTGACCCACGCCCACATCGACCACACGGGGTACCTGCCGAGGCTGGTGCAGCAAGGGTACAGGGGCCCGGTGTATTGCACCCCGGCGACGGCGGAAGTGGTGCGGATCCTCCTGCTCGACGCAGCGGAGATCCAGGAGGAGGACGCGGCGTTCGCGAACCGCCAGGGCTATAGCAAGCACAAGCCAGCGCTGCCGCTCTACACGGTGAAGGACGCCCAGGCGGCCTTGCGATTGCTCAAGACGGTGGACTATCGCGAGCCGCTGGAGCTCGGAGCGGGCGTGACGGCGCGGTTTCTCAACGCCGGGCACATCCTGGGGTCATCGTTCGTGCAGATCGATATCGAGGATGGGCAGCAGTTCGCGCGGCTGGTGTTCAGCGGCGACGTTGGACGGTATCACCAGCCGCTGCACACAGACCCGGACCCGCTGCCAGAGTGCGACGCGCTGGTGCTGGAATCGACGTACGGTGACCGGTTGCACGAGCACCGGCCCCTGGCCGAGCAGATCCGGGAGGCGTTCGCGGAGCCTATCGCGCGCAAGGGGATCATCCTGATCCCGTCGTTCGCGGTGGCGCGGGCACAGCTGGTGACGCTCATCCTGCGGGAACTCATCGAGACGAAGAAGCTGCCGGAGATCCCGATCCATATCGATTCGCCGATGGCGACCGACGTGACCTCGCTCTACAACAAGTACCTGGAGTCGGAGTACCTCGACAACCGGATCCCGCACACGACTCCGGAATCGCTCTTCCCAAAGAACGTGCGCTTCCACCGTTCGGTTGAGGATTCGAAGAAGCTGAACAACCTGGAAGGGCCGCGGATCATCATCGCATCGAGCGGCATGCTGACCGGGGGCCGGGTGCTGCATCATCTCCACCGGCTGGTGCGGGATGCGCGCAACCTGGTTGCGCTGGTGGGATACCAGGCGGCGGGCACGCGCGGACGGAGCCTGCTGATGGGTGCTCAGACCATCCGCATGTACGGCGAGGATGTGCCGGTACGGGCCCGGGTGGTGAGCATCGAAGGGCTTTCGGCGCACGCCGACCGGGACGAACTCCTGCGCTGGGTAGGTACGGCGCCCAAGCCGCCGGGGACGGTGTTCCTAACGCACGGCGAGCCCGAAGCTTCGAAGGCGCTTGCAGGGGCGGTTAAGGAGCGGTTCGCAATCGAGCCGTATATCCCCGCGATGGGGCAGAGCTACGACCTGGGCTACCTCGTCCGGTAGGGGTTGGCGCCCGATCAGGGCTGGTCGCGGAAGTTGAGGTAATACTTGCTCGGGGTGGGGCCCACCTGGTGCTGGTACTTGCTGCCGGCGGCCTGCGACCCGTAGGGATTCTCCGCGGGTTCGGTGAGCCGCAGGAACGAGATCTGCGAGACCTTCATCCGGTGGTAGAGGGTGATGGGGAGGTTGGCGACATTCGAGAGTTCGAGGGTGAGCGCGCCGTCCCAGCCCGGATCCACGTAGCCGGCGGTCGAGTGGATGAGGAGGCCAAGGCGCCCGAGCGAGGACTTGCCTTCGAGCCGGCCGACAATGGAATCGGGAAGCTTCACGCGTTCGTAGGTGACGGCCAGCGCAAACTCGCCCGGGTGGAGGATGAAGGGGTGCTCGTCGTCGATTTCGACGAGCTCGGTAAGGTCGGGGTATTCCTTCTTCACGTCGATGAAGGGGATTTGCGAGTTACGGAAGACGCGGAAGAGGTGGCCGAGGCGGAGGTCGACGCTGGCTGGCTGGATGGCTCCGGGGCCGAGCGGGTCGATGACGATGTTGCCAGCCTCGATCTCGCGGCGGATGGTGCGGTCGCTGAGGACCATTGGGCAGAGTCCGTTGGTGATTTCGGCCAAGTCTAGGCTGGCGGGGCCTTCCAAGGTACTGCATGTGCCATGGGGGATCGGCGGGTAGAATCGCCGGCACGAACAGGGCACGGAGGGCACGATGACGGGACCGCTTTCGGGAATCAGGGTGGTGGAACTGGGCGTGTGGGTCGCGGGGCCATCGTGTGCGGCAGTGCTGGCCGATTGGGGCGCGCAGGTGATCAAGATCGAGCCGCCGGAGGGGGACCCGTTCCGTGGGCTGGGAGCCGCATTTGGGGCGGTGATGAACCCGCCGTTTGAGCTCGATAACCGGGGAAAGCGCAGCATCGCGCTGAACCTGGAGGTGGAAGACGGGCGGTACATCGCGGGGGACCTGATCGACGCTGCTGACGTGTTCGTCACGAATATGCGGCCGCGGGCCCTGGAGAAGTACGGGCTGACCTATGAGCGGCTGAAGGACACCAACCCCCGGCTCATCTACTGCCAGGTCACGGGGTATGGCCCGGAGAGCCCGGAGGCGAACCGGGCGGCGTATGACGTCGGAGCGTTCTGGGCACGGGCCGGGGTGGTGGCGGGGCTGACACCAGAGGGGGCAGAGCCTCCATTGCAACGTGGCGGGATGGGGGATCACATGACCGGGGCGAACGCAGCGGGGGCAATCGCGGCCGCGCTTTTCCATCGCGAGCGGACAGGCGAGGGCCAAAAGGTCGCGGTCTCGCTGACGCGGATCGGGATGTACATGATGGGCTGGGACACGAACACACATCTGCGGGCAAACCTGCCCCCGACGCCACCATTCGACCGGAGGCACGCGCCGAACCCCCTCATCAACCCATACCGCGACAGCGAGGGCCGGTGGTTCTGGCTGCTGATGCTGCAGGGAGACCGGCACTGGCCGGACTTCCTGAGGGCGCTGGGCAACCCGCCAGAGCTGACGGACGACCCGAGGTTCGCCAACATCCCCGGCAGGGCGGCGAACGCGCCAGACCTGGTGGCGACCCTGGACCGCATCCTCGGATCGCGGCCGCTGCGGGAATGGGGACCGGTGTTCGATGCGAACGACGTTTGGTTCGCGCCGGTGCAGACCACCGCCGAGGCCGTGCAGGACCCGGTAATCCGGGCCGCCGGGGCCATCGTCACCATCGAATCACCGGAGGGGCCGAGGGAGCAGGTCGCGACGCCTGTCGACTTTTACGGTACGCCGGTGGAGCCGGGAACCTGGGCGCCGGAGCTTGGCCAGGACACGGAGGCGATCCTGCTGGAGTTCGGGTACGACTGGGACCGAATCGCATCGTTGAAGGAGCTGGGAGCGATCCCGTGACCTCGCGCAGGGTGTGGCTGGCACGGCTGCCGGAGATGCGGGTGGCGTACTTCGAAGTGGATGTGGAGGGCGCTGAGGGCGCACCCGACCTCTCTCGCGTGTGGGATCAGTTCAACGAGTGGCGCGTGCAGGTGCGGCCGGCACTCGGGCGGATCGACATCGCGGCGATCGGGTGGATGGTCGAAACGAGCGACGGGCGGGTGAAGTACCGGACCGGCGTGCCGATTCGCAGCGATTATTCACCGCCGCCACCGGCAAGGACGACGTTCTTCCCGGGTGGGCCGTTCGCGTATGCCTGCGCGGACGACGTAGACGAAATCGACGATGCGGCAGCGGCCGTCCAGGGCTGGATCGGTGAGCAGGGGCTGGTGGCCCGGTCCCGGCTCATCGAGGTGTACAAGTTCCATTACAACCTCGAGCAGCACCCCTGCGACTGCGGGGTGCTGGTACAACGGGCCGATGGCTCCGAGCCGATTGCGGGAGGCGGAAGTCACGCGAGGCCACTGCCCATCGCACGGGATTAGCCGGGCGGGGAAGCCTGCCGGGCAAGATTCGCCTGTCCGTGGCGCATCGGTTCGGGGACCAGGAAGAACATGATGGCCGCCCCCGCGAGGCCGATACCGCCGGTGACGAGGGAGGCGGCGCCAAGGGACATGGCAACCGTCACGCCGCTGACGAGGAGTGGGCCGCCGGCGGTCCCGAGGTCGCCGATCAGGCGCCAGACACCGAGGAACTCGCCGCGGGCGACGGCAGGGGAGAAGTCGGCGCCGAGGGTCATGTTGATCCCGCTGCCGAGGCCGTTGCCGAACCCTGTGACCAATCCAGCGGTGAGCAACCCGGCAAAGGAACTGGTGAAGGGGATCATGAGCATGCCGGCGGACATGATGAGGAGGCAGGGGATCGCAGTCCACTTGCGGCCCCAGCGGTCCATGGCGATCCCGACGGGGTAGAAGACGGTCATGTCGATGGCGGAGGACAGGCCGAAGATGACGCCGACCTGGGCCGCGTCGAGGCCGGCGTTGTCGCCCCAGAGCGGGATGACGGCCTGGCGCGACGCGCGGAGGACCTGGATGGCGACGGTGGCGAGCCCGGCGGTAGCGAAGATGCGGCCATGGTCGCGGACGACCCCGACGAGGCGCTTGTGGGCGGCATCGGTGTGCACCTCGGAGACCCGCTCGGGCTCGCGGACGAAGATGAACATGGCGGCGGCGGCAACGAGGGCGAGTGCGGCCTGGATGTAGAACGCGGATTGGTTGCCGAGCCAGGTAGCGCCGAAACCGCCAACGAAGGGGCCCACGAAGTTCCCGACACGGTTGGAACCTCCGAGCAGCGAAAGGACGCGGCCGCGCTGTTCGATTGGCGACGAATCGGTTGCGTAGGAGAGGCGGGCGAGCATCCAGATGGCCCAGGAGCAGCCCATGACGAAGACCAGCGGCGCGAGGACGTACGGGGATGTGGTGAGGCCGGCGCCGACGGCGACGACCGCGAGTGCGAAGGTGCCGACGAGCATGGCGCCGCGCTCTCCGAAACGGGTGACGAGGACGCCCGCGGGGATATCGAAGATCATGGTGCCGATGCCGCGAAGCGCGACGAGCACGCCGGCGAAGGCGACCGACGCGCCGAGTTCGAGGGCGTAAAGGGGGAGGACCGGGATGACGGCGCCCTGGCCGACCGCGAACAGAAAGGTCGGCAGGTAGACAGAAGCGAAGAGGGAGCGGATGCGGAAGACCGGGGCGCCTTCGGGGGATGCCACCGCCGCACTGTACGGGCGAAGCGCCGGGAAGTGCCAGTTTGCCGGGAGCTAGCGCAGGTAGTTCAGGAGCGACATGTTGCTGGTGCGGCCGATAGCGCCGAGGGCGGCTTCGAGAGCGTTCTGGGCGGCCGTGAACTGGACGATGGTCTCGGCGATATCGATGTCCTCGATTTCGGCGCGGAGCTCCTGGAGGTTGGTGTCGGTTTCCTCTGAGCGGTAGACCGTGGCCTCGAAGCGGTTGAGCCTGGCGCCAACGTCGGCGCGCGTGTTCAGCACGCTGTCGAGGGCGCGGTCGATATCGGCCAGGGAGTTGCCGATGGTGGCGCCAGGCGCGTTGGAGCGCAGGTTATCGCGGAGTGCGATGAGGTCGTCGAAGATGCCCCCGAATGCCTGGTCGCCGATGACGTTGACGGCGACAGCGTCCTGGGCGGAGATGCGGCGGGTGCGGAGGCCGGTATCGCCCTGCCAGGTGATGGAGACGGGAGGGTTGCCGGCGACGTTGTAGGCGGGCGTCTGGGTCTGGTGTCCGCTGAAGATATAGACGCCGCCGAAGTTGGTATTGGCGACCTGGGCGAGCTGCTGGATGAGCTGGTCCATCTCGGCGGCGATGTTGTTTTTCTCGCTGGCTCCGAGCGTGTCGCTGGCGCCCTGGACGGTGAGTTCGCGAGCGCGCTGGAGGATATCGGTGGCGCTGTTGAGCGCAGATTCGGTGACGTTGAGGAAGGCGGTGCCGTTTTCGAGGTTGCGGCGCATCTGGGCTTCGAAGGCGATGTTCTTGCGGTGTTGCATCGCCAGTGCGGCGCCGGAGGGGTCGTCGCTGGCGCGGTCGATTCGGCGGTTGGTGGAAAGCTGGCGCTGGACGCGATCGGCGCGCTCGGTGGCGGCGGAGATGTACGACACCTGGTTGTGGACGCGGGACTGCTCGCTGAGCCTCATGGTGGTTACCTCGTTACGCCGGTGCGGTTGATGAGGGTGTCGAGCATGTCATCGATGGTGGTGATGACACGCGCCGCGGCGTTATAGGCGTGCTGGGCGGCACTGAGGTTGGTGACCTCCTCGTCGATCGAGACGCCGTGTATGGACTGGCGCAGCGCATCGATGTGATCGACCAGGAGTCCGGATGACTGTTCGAGGCCGAGCGCCCGGTTCACATCGGCACCGAGGACGGAGACGATGTTGCCGTAGAAAGTGGAGGGCGAGGTCTCGACCTGGAGCTGGTTGTTGCCGGCGGCGGTAAGGTCGGCGACCTGGGCCGCGGCGGAATATGGCCCGGCAGCGGAGATGGTGAGCGAGGCAACCGGGTTTCCGCCGCTGGTGAAGGTGAGGGTGAAGGTGCCGGGACCGGCGGCGGCGGGGCTTGCGGTTCCGATGGTGTTGCCGTTGAGTTGCAGCTCGAGCGTGCCCGAGGCGGGCGGGTTTTCGATGATGGTGTACATCCCCGGCTGCAGAGTACCCGCGACGGAGAGGCCAACGACCGAGTTGCCAGGGCTCAGGGATTCGCCGACGACCAGCTGGCTGGAGGCCGAGCCAGCGATCATGTTCGCGGCGAGCTGGAGGTTGGCGATGGCGAGCGCGTTCGAGGGGTCGCCGGGCGCCCCGGGGGCCCTGGCGGCGGCGATGCTGGACGGACTGGCAGACAGGGCCGTTTTGAGCTGGATGTTCGAAGCGTCGGTGCCGCTGAAGAAATCCAGGCCGGTGGTGACGCCATCGAGCGCGTAGCCCTGGCGATGGAGCGAGTTGACGCCGTTGATGAGGCCACTGGCCAGGGTATTGAGCTTGGCGATGAGGTCGGGGAAGGCTTTGTCGCGGGCGTCGAGGACGCCGCGGAGCCTGCCGGAGCTGACCTGCACGGTGTCGTTGTCCATGGTGTAGACGAGCTTGAGCATGCCGGCATTGGCAGGATCGTCGACGGCCTGGACGGTGCGAGCAGACGTGCCGAAGACGAGTTCGTGGGTGCCCAGGTACACGGTGACCTCGCCGGTGTCGGCCTCGCTGTAGTGGATGTCGGCGAGCTTCGAGAGCTTATCCAGGAGGAGGTCGCGACGGTCGCGCAGGTCGTTCGCCATGTCGCCGTTGAGTTCCACCTGCTTGATCTGGAGGTTGAGGGTGGCAATTTCGCCAGCGAAGGCGTTGATTTCGTTGCCAATGCCGGCGACTTCCTGGTTGAGGTCGGTGCGCTGCTGGTTGAGCTGGCTGTGGGCGGCCTGGAGGCGCATGGTGAAGGTGGTGGTGGCGTGGACGAGGGCAGTCCGCGCGGCGGAGGACTCGGGGTCGTTGGTGAGGTCGTGCCAGGCGGCCCAGAACTTGCTCAGCAGCGAGGAGATGCCATCGTCGGAGGGGTCGTTGAAGACGACTTCGGCATTGCGGAGGGGCCGGGCGAAGGCGCCGTACTGGCCCTGGCTGGAGAAGGCCTGACGCGCCTGGAAGTCCATGAAGACGTCGCGAATGCGGTTGACGTCCCGGGCATCGACGCCGAAGCCAGGGCGGCCCAGGAGGTTATCGCGCGAGAAATGGTCGCTTCCGTCGAGGCCAATGGGGCGGAGGAGGACACGCTGGCGGGAAAAGCCAGGGGTTTGTGCATTGGCGATGTTGTGGGACGCGACGTCGACGGCAAGCTGGTGAGCCCGGAGCGCCTTGACCGCGGTATCGAGTCCGATGGAGAGGCCCACGCGATCCTCCTAAGCGCTGCGCGAGACGAACCCGCTGCCGTCGCGGGCGGTTCGCTTCCCCTGGGCCCCGTAGGTGGGGGAAGTGA
>CAYUVT010000100.1:7735-10877 GCA_964448165.1 uncultured Anaerolineaceae bacterium
GCCTGGGCCAAATACGACCAGATTGTCGATCTGGCTGAAGCCTACGACTTGCATGGTTCTGTTACCGCGAGCCCCGTAGGTGGGGGAGGTGAAGCCGCCGAGCATGTTTGCCCAGCGGTCGCGCAGCCTCATGGCGTTCAGGAGCAGGTTCGCGTTGCGCTCCTGGGCGTCCTTCAACTCGCGCGCCCGGAGGGAGAGGGCGAGGCGTGCCTCGGCGAAGCCGGCTACTCCGAGGTCCCCGGCAAGCGAAAGCAGCTCTTCGATGGTTCGATCCTCGGCACCGATGGTTCTGAGCAGATTCAGACGCTCAGACTCGAGGGCCTCGATGGCGTTGGCGGCCTCGATCATGGCGGCGCTGGTCGCCGTGATGCGCTCGAAATTCGATTCGAGGAGGGCCGACTGCTCCTCGAGTGCCAGGGCGAGGAGCCTGGAGAGGTGGCGTTCCTCGTGGAGGAGCAGTTCCAGCACGCGCTCGAGGACGTGCGCGGCGCTCACGTCAGGCGCTCCCGAGGCCGTTGGCAAGGAGGCGCTCGGCGATTTCGCGGGCGTTGGAACTGTAGGAGCCGTTGGCGATGGCGGCCTTGAGCGCGGCGACCTTCTCGGCGCGCACATCGCGCGAATCGGCGACTGCCCGGGCAGCCTCAGCGACGATCCGGCCGCGGTTCGAGAGGTTGAGCACGTCCTGGCGGCCACGAGCCTTGAGGGCTGCCTCAGCTTCTGCGGAGCCCGGTGCAGCCGAGGCGCCGCCGGCCGCGGAGGCCGGGTTCATGCTGGCGCCGGAGAGGTTGAGCCCATCGATGCGTGCCATGGGGAGCGCTCCTACTGCGTGAGTTTGGTGGCGATGGCGAGCATTTCATCGCCGACGGCGAAGGTCCTGGCACAGGCGGAATAAGCGCGCTGGGCGATGATCATCGCGGTGAATTCCTGGGCCACATCGACATTGGAGCCTTCGAGCGCACCGGGCCGCAATGCGGCGAAACCCTCAGAACCGGCGGTGCCGACCGTCAATTCGCCGCTGTTCGGTGTATCGCGGTAAAGGCCATCGCCGAGGGCCTCGAGGCCCTGCGGGTTACGGAACGAGGCCAGGGAGAGTTGCCCGACTGGCTGCCGCTCGCCATCGGCATCGAGGGCTGAGACCGTGCCAGAAGCGTCGACGGCCGGCGAGGTCCAGCCCTGGGGGACGACGATCGATTCGCCGGTGGCCGCATCAAGCACGGGACGGCCACCGAATGCGACGATCGTGCCATCAACATCGAAATCGAGGGCACCGAAGCGTGTGAAGACGATCGAACCGTTGGCCTCGCGGACGCGGAGGAACGACCCGTCTTCGATCGCGAAGTGGAGCGGGTTGCTTGTAGGCTGTATCGAGGCCGGGTCGAGGAGCAGGTCGACGGTTGTTTGGCCGACGCCCATGCGTCCGCCCTCGGGCTCCTGGAGCGGGTCGATGCTGCCCTGGTGGAGTGCTCGCAGTTTCTTGAAGGCGGCAGTGTTGACGTTGGCCAGGTTATGGCCGACGGCATCAAGGACGTTCTGGTTGTGGGCCATGCCGCTGGCGGCGGCTCCGAGGATGGTGGGCATGGATTACACTCCCAGCCGGCCGATTTCGCCGGCAGCCTGGTCGAGCGTCCCGTCGAGGCGGGCGAGGACGGCCTGGTTCGCCTGGTAGGTGCGCTGGACGGCGAGGAGCGAGGTCAGCTCCTCGACGAGATTGGTGTTCGAGCCTTCGAGGAATCCCTGGCGGACGCCGCCGTTGACCGGGGTACCGGCCGCTTCCGAGCGGAAGTAGGACTCGCCGGAGCGGACGAGCTGGCCCGGGGCGAAATCGACGACGGCGAGCCGGGCCACCTGTTCCTGGCCATCGAGGATGGTTCCATCGGCGGTGATGGAGACGGTTGCCGACGGGAGCGAGATACGCTGACCCTGCGCGTCGAGCACGAAGTAGCCCTGGCTGGTGACCAGGTTGCCTTCGCCATCGCGGCTGAAGCGGCCATCGCGGGTGTAGAAGGTGGCGCCGCCGGGGCCTTCGACCTGGAAGAAGCCGTCGCCGAGGGCGAGGTCGAGCTCGTTTCCGGTCGGGGTGAGGATGCCGCCGGAGAAGTCGGTGGCGAATTCGGCGATGAAGGTGCCGGTGCCGATCTGGCCGACGACAGCCTGGATGCGAGCGGAGATGGGGGCTGGCACCGGGGCTTGCTGCGAGATGAGGACATCCTCGAAGGGTGCAAGGGAGGCGTGCTCGCGCTTGAATGCGACGGTGTTTGAGTTGGCGATGTTGTTGGCGAGCACGTCCTGGTAGCGCCACGCTGCCTCCAGCGCGGTGAAGGCGGTATAGAGTCCCTTGATCACTGGCGTGCCCTCCGGTGGAGAAGACTGAGGAAGATGACTGCGAGACCACCCGCGGCCCCGGCGACCATGAGCGTGCGGCCGAGCCGCTGCGTGGTGGTGAGCGGCGGTTTCTCGCCGGTCTCGGGCAGGGAGCCAGGCCTGACATCGCCACCCGCCGCGCCTGAGGCGTCGGAGATGATGGTGAAGCGGCCGGCAATCGAACGGTCGGAAGGCATGGCGCCCGGCGGGGAAGATGCGCCGCGCGCGGCGACCACGAAGAGGTCGTAATCGTAGCTGGCGAGGCCGGACAGCTTCGTTTCAAGGGCGCCCATGCCCGCCGGATCGACGCTGATCTGGCCGACGAAGAAAGGCGCGGCATGGCCACCGGTGAGCCAGCCTTCGTAAGTGTAGCCATCCGCTGGCCGGAGGTTCTTCACATCGACGCGGGCGTAGGCTTCGGCGAAGGAGAACTCGAGCACACCTTCGGCATCGTGGGGGCCAAAGTTGGAGACGCCTTCGAGGTAGGTGAGCTTGACGAGTTGAGGCACGCCGTTGGCACGCGCGCCAGTTGCGGCGAACGCGGCCGGCACGAGCAGCAGCAACGCTGCGAGTGTGGCGACGAGTCGCGCGGGCATCAGCTGGCGATCCCCTGCCGGCGAAGGAGCAGGCGAACCTCTTCCTCGCTCTTCCGCATGCGGCGGGCGAGCGCGGCCACATCGACGCCATTCCCGGCGACCCGGGCCGCAAGCGAGGCTCCCGGCGCGGCGGGGTGAGGGGCAGGTGCGGCGCTGTAGGCTGCCCGGGCTGCGCGGGCGGAGGC
>CAYUVT010000101.1:0-2143 GCA_964448165.1 uncultured Anaerolineaceae bacterium
ACACGATAGAGCGGCATAGGTGGGCACCCCGGTTCGATCAGGAAGACAGTCTAGCCCTTCGACACAAGTGGTAGGTGATGCGCATCAGATCTCGGTGGGATCGACAGGTTCGAGCACGGACTGGAGGTCGCTGGCGCGGATACGGAGGGCGCGCTGGCCCGCGAGGCGGCTCGCGCGGAGCCGTCCGGAACGGATCCAGGCGCGCACGGTCTGTACATGGACGCCCAGGTACTCGGCGGCCTCTTCCGGGGAGTAGAGCTTTTCAGGCTCGACGGGCGTGGCCTTTTGGTGCCGGGCGAACGCCTCGACCTGTTCCGCGGTCACGCCGAGCTCGCCGAAGACCCGGGCGGGGAGCCCTTCTTTCCAGCGCATGAACGACAGCAGGTAGACGAGTTCATCGATGCGCTTGCGGCCGCTCCGCCGCGCCTCTTCGGCAAGGGCGCGGGAAAACCGAACGACGTCATCGCCGAGGACCACGTTCCCGGCCGGGCCGCGCGGCAGGGTCCGCTCGACCGCATCTTCGATCAGGCTGACATCGATGGTGAGGGGGCCGAATTGGAAGAAGCCGAAGCGTGCAAAACGCCGGAGGAACACGAGGAAGTGAAGGTCGACGGTGACCTGGTTGGCGCCGAGGCGCAAGGCCTCCTGCGCGCATTCGAGCCCGAGTTCCTCGAGCAAGCGGTCGTTCGCCGCGCCCAACGAACTGGATTCAACCCACCGAAGCGTTTGCTCGCGTACGTCTGACATCCTGGGCACAGTGTGACACGCATCACTCTTTTGGACAACCATAGACAACGTTAAACAACGCTAAACGCTTGAAAACTGCGTTTTTGGTGCTACCGTATCGGGAGATTCAGACCCATGGGGGAAACGACATGACCGCAACCATGACCCGCGACGCGACGAACGCGAAAGACTGGCTGGGAGTTGTCGATGAGATCGGGCCGCGGTTCGCCGAGACGGCGGCCGCGAGAGACGCCAGCGACGCTTTCGTGGCCGACCACTACCCGGTATTGAAGGAATGCGGGCTCATCTCCGCACTGGTGCCCGAAGAGTTTGGCGGCGGCGGGGCGAGCTACTCCACGATGGCGGCAATCCTGCGCCGGCTGGCCTACCACGACGGCTCGACGGCGCTCGCCCTCGCGATGCACCAGCACCTTGTGGCGGCGCAGGTGTTCAACCATCGCAACGGGCGGCCAGCGCCGCTCCTCCCCCGGGTGGCAAAGGAGCAGATCGTCCTGGTGAGCACCGGCGCCCGCGACTGGCTGGAATCCAACGGCCAGGTGAAGGCCGTTGAGGGGGGCTTCAGGGTCTCGGCGCGGAAGGCATTCGCCAGCGGGAGCCCGGCCGGGGCGGTCGCAGTCACCAGCGCCCCGTACGACCACCCGGTCGATGGACCACAGGTGTTGCACTTCGGCGTGCCGCTGAACGCGGAAGGCGTCTCACTGGATGATGACTGGTACGTCCACGGGATGCGGGCCACCGGCTCGCGCACGATCATCATGGAGAACGTGTTCGTGCCGGAGAGCTCCATTTCGCTGACGCGGTCCCGCATCGGTTTCGCCGCCATCTTCAACGTGGTGATCGGGGTGGCGATGCCGTTCATCGCGGGCGTCTACGTCGGCGTCGCCGAGCGAGCGGCCGAGCTCGCGGTGGATCTCGCGAAGAAGCGGGCGAACGACCCGGCCGTGCAGTGGTCGATCGGCGAGACGCTGAGTGCGCTGAAGGTGGCGCAGACCTGCCACGATGCGATGGTGCGGCTCGCGAACGAGTTCGACTTCACACCATCGGTGGAGAACACGAACGAAGTGTTGATGCTGAAGACGCACGCTGTGGAGCAGGCCAAGAAGTCGGTCGAATCGGCGATGGACGCGAGCGGTGGGGCGGGTTTCTACCGCTGCAACGGGCTCGAACGACTGCTGCGCGACGTGCGGGCGAGCCACTACCACCCGCTGCCGGAGAAGCAGCAGATGGTGTTTAGTGGGCGGCTGGGGCTGGGGCTGGACCCGGTCGGATAGTGCCTGGACCGAGCGCGGCCAGTTGTTCGGCAGGCGCGGTGGCCCCCCCCCCGGGGGCGGGGGGGGCCCCCACAGGTTTGGCGGGCCAAATGCGGGGAGTGTCGCCCGCGGGGCGGTAAGGGAAA
>CAYUVT010000101.1:2153-10791 GCA_964448165.1 uncultured Anaerolineaceae bacterium
GGTTGCGCGTGCAAAGTGCGCGTATTCTCGCCCGCGTGGCGATCCTGCTCATCCATGGGCGCGCATCCGGGATCCCGGCAGGGGGCCCTGCGAGCGGGCCGTGGGTGCCGGTGGACCAGATGGCGGCGCTGACGGAATGGGAACTGAAGCCCCAGGGCGCGTGCCTGGGTGAGCGGTGCGTGCCGCTACCTCACGAGCGGGCGAACGAATTCGAACGGGGCGGCTGGTTCAACATGGCCGCGCTGGCAGCGCATCTCGGCCAACCGGTTGTGGAGGATGCGGAGACCGGGACGTGGTGCATCGGCGAGGCCCCGGCGGACCGTGCCCTTTCCCTGGATTCGGCCATGGCGCCCGGCTTCCGGCTCCCGGACTACCGCGGGACGGAGTACACGCTCGGCCAGTTCCTGGGGCGGAAGGTATTCCTCGTGTCGTGGGCATCGTGGTGAGGATGCCGGCATGACCTGCCCGTGTGGCAGGCGCTGACCGAAGAACTGGCCGATACCAACCTCACCATCGTGTCGGTGGCGCTCGAGTCGCGCGGCATCGAGGCCGCTCTGCCCTACATCGAGGTGGCACACCCGACGTACCCGTGCCTGATCGATCGCCAGCACGTGGTGGCCGAGCTTTTCGGGATGGTCAACGTGCCGACGGCGGTGTGGATCAACGAAGAAGGGCGGATTGTCCGGCCACCGGAGCCAGCCGGAACAAACGACGCCTTCCGCAAGATGGCCCCGGCGACGGGCCGCCTGGCGCAGGAAGACCTGCAGATCCTGCGCGGAGAGCGGCAGCGGTACCTCGCCGGCATTCGTGACTGGGCGCGGCGGGGGAGCGAATCGCCGTGGGCGCTCGACGAGGCGGAAGTGCGCAGGCGGCTGGCCGGGCCGAGCGAGGAGCATGAGCTGGCTCGCGCGCATTTCCGGCTGGGCGAGCACCTGTGGGAGCGAGGCCACCCGGAGCGCGCACAGGCGCACTTCGCCGAAGCGGTGCGCCTCCACCCGGAGAACTGGGAGTACCGGCGCCAGGCGCTGGACCTCGAACAGCAGGGCAAGTCGATGGGGCGGGAGTACTGGGAGGCAGTGCACGCCCTCGGGGACCGGCACTACTACCCTCCCATCATCGCGCCCGAGGGCTAATCCACCCGTACCCAGAACGACTCCATGCCCCGGAAGCCGGGGAGCGCCCGGTACACGGGATCGCGACCCTCGGCCTTGCGGAGCCGTGGGAACCGGTCGAGCAGGGCCCTGAGGGCAACCTGCGCTTCGAGCCTGGCGAGCGAGGCGCCCAGGCAGTAGTGGATGCCGCCGCCGAAGGAAAGATGGTCGATCTCCTGGCGGGTGACGTCGAACCGCCCGGGGTCGGGGAAGTGGCGGGGGTCGTGGTTGGCGGCCGCGAGCGAAGGTGCGAGGGTCTGCCGGGCTGCGATGGCGTGCCCGCAGACCTGGACCGCCTCCGAGGAAGTGCGCCACGTTTCGACCACTGGCGGGTCGAAGCGGAGGATCTCCTCGACAGCGTTGGGAATGAGAGCGGGATCGTCGCGGAGGCGCTCGAGTTCGGCCGGGTGTTCGAGCAGGAGCCTGACGCCATTGCCGATGAGGTCGGTGGTGGTGACGTTACCGGCGGTGAGGAGAAGAGCGAGCATCACGACCATTTCGGGCTCAGTGAGGGCGTCATTCTCCTCGTGGGCCGTGATGAGGCGGGAGACCAGATCGTCGCGGGGGGCGCCCCTGCGTTCGGCTATCGCGCGGCGGAAGTACTCCCGGAGCTTGCCGGATGCCTCGGCGGTGAGCGCGCGGTCCTCCGCCGAGAGGAAGGGATCGAGGGCGCGGACGGAACGGTCCGACCACGCCTTGAATTGGGCACGGTCGGCCGGGTCCACGCCGATCATCTCGGCGATGACGGTGGTGGGGTAGGGCCGGGCGAAAGCGGCCATCAGGTCGAACTCGGGCATGGCGCTGACCGCGTCGAGCAGTTCGGCGGCGATGGCCCCGGCGCGGGGGCGAAGGGATTCGACTGCGCGGGGTGTGAAGGCCTTGTTCACCAGCTTCCGCAGGCGGGTGTGGCCGGGCTCGTCCATCATCAGGATGCTCTGCGGCTCGTCGCGATGGTCACCTCCCGCGGCGTGGATGAAGCCCATCGAGGTACCGGGATCGGCATTCGCCGGGTCGGCGGAGAGGCCGCGGTCGTAGAGGATGCGGTAGACATCGTCGTAACGGGTAACGAACCACTGGGCGCCGAAGACATCGGTTCCAACGCCGGGCCCTTCGCGCAGGGCATGCAGCGCGGGATAGGGATTGGCGATGAATGCCGGGTCCATGAGATTGGGCTGCGGGTCGCCAGGTTGCGGTGTGCTCATGAGATCTCCATTTACCGTCCGGTAGGTGGAGGAGTATACGGACGCAGGTGCCGGCGTGGCTGTGGCGCGCGCCACAAGCCGCTAGACTCGCGCACACGGAGGACTGCGATGCGTGTAGCGATTGGTTTCGGCGGAGGCCCGGACTGGGCGCGGGCAACGGCGTTCGTGCAGGAGGCGGAAAAGCTGGGAGTGGATTTCTGTTGGAGCGCGGAGACCTGGGGGTTCGACGCGGCGACGCCGATCGGTTACCTGGCGGGGAAGACGGCGAAGATCCGGCTGGGCACCGGGATCATGCAACTGGGGTCGCGTTCGCCAGCAATGCTGGGGATGACGGCGCTGACCCTGCACTCGCTTTCGAACGGGCGATTCATCCTGGGCCTGGGCGCGAGCGGGCCGCAGGTGGTGGAGGGGTGGCACGGTGTCCGGTTCGCGCGGACGCTGCCGCGCATCCGCGACGCGGTGAATATCGTGCGGATGGTGACGCGAGGCGAGCGGGTGGCCTACAAGGGGGAGTATTACGAACTGCCGCTCCCGGGCGGCGAGGGTAAGGCGCTCAAGAGCTCGGCGCCGCCGGCGCAAATCCCGGTGTACCTGGCCACGCTCAGCCCCAAATCACTCGAACTGACCGGCGAGATCGCGGACGGGTGGATCGGGACGTCGTTCATGCCCGAGCACGCGGACATCTTCTTCGACGCGATCCGGCGCGGAGCGGAGCGGGCAGGGCGGAGCCTGGCCGACATCGACCTCCAGGCGGCCGGCGGGGTCGTGCAGTTCTCGGACGACCTGGAGCGCATCATCCCGCCGCGGAAGCCCGGGCTGGCGTTCACGCTGGGGGCGATGGGCTCGCGCCAGCACAACTTCTACAACGCGGCCTACCGGCGGGCGGGCTACGCCGACGAGGCGCTCGCGGTGCAACGGCTGTGGCTCGAGGGGAAGCGGGACGAAGCGGCCGAGCTGGTGCCTGATGAGATGGTGCTGCAGTCGAACCTGCTCGGGACCGAGGGGATGGTACGCGAGCGCATCCGGAAGCACCGGGATGCTGGCGTGAACACCATCCGGGTACAGCCCGAGGGCGCGAACATGGACGAGCGGCTGGAGACGCTTGCGCGGGTGGTGCGGATCGTGCGGGAGGAAGCGCCCGAATAGGCGGCGCTACGCGCCGGCGAGGAAGCGGCGGGGGACTTCGCGCATCATCAGGTCGATGGTTTCCTGGGAAACGCCCCCGGCGATGAGCGCGGGGATAGCGACCGTGCTGACAAAGAGGTAGCGCGTGGGGCCGTTGTTGGCAGGAGCCGGTTGGCCTCGGACCACGGCGGAGGGGGCATGGTCGTGGCCGAGCATGAGGCGGTTGGCCCAGCCGCGGTCGATGAGGGCCTTGACCGTGGCATTGCGCTGCTCCCAGTTGGGGCGGCCGGCAGCGCCGGGGTACCTGTCCATGGACAGGTAGACGCCGGCGCGGAGCAGGTCCTCCAGGTAGGCTACGTCGGTGGTATCGGCACTGTGGCCGATGGCGATGCGGTCCATGGGAGCGCGTTCCTCACGGAAAATCTCAACCTGGCGGCGGCCGACTTCTTCGGGAGCCCAGTGGTGGGTGCTGATCGGGCAGCCGGTGCGCTTCAGTGCGCGGGCGGCGCCGCGTAGGATGCGTTCGCCTTCGGGCGAGACACCGCCGACATCGTTGGCCACCTTGATGCAGCCAGCTTTGACGCCGGAATCGCCGATGCCAACTTCGATTTCGCGGACGAAGATGTCGGCGATTTCATCGATGTCGCGGGTCCAGAACGAGCGGGGGATGTCGCGCCAGATGCCGGTGGCGACGACCACGTGGACGCCGGAGGCGCGCGAGACATCGCGGATGAAGTCGACATCGCGGCCAAGGTCGGGTGTGGTGAGGTCGATGAGGGTGTCGACGCCGCCGGCTTTGGCTTCGGAGAGCTCCCGGATGGCATTCGCGCGGGTGGCTTCCCAATCGAACCGCCAGGGGTAGTGGTGGTTGTCCTCGCCCATGCTGACGAGGACGTGTTCGTGGCTGAGGACGGTGCCGAGCTGTTCGGCGGGGAGGGGGCCGAGGGCGGTTTCGACGGTGGCCATGGGATGCTCCGGAGGTGGGTGGTGTGATTCTGGGGGCACGGCCGCAGGGCGTCGAGGATTTGCGGCAGGGTTTCGCAGAGAAACGTCATCCGCCTGACAACGGTTCGACCGTGCGGTAGACTCCGGCGCACGCAGCCCGTGCCCGAGTCGGGCCGTTTGCTCATGGAGGTGCCCAATGCCTGAGTTTCCGTCTGTCGAGTGGTTCAAGACCGCAGCCGACCTGTTGAACAAGTCCGATAGCTTCAAGCGGCTCGGAACCTGCGACGCCGAGATGGGCGTGCAGGTGGACAACAAGTACTACGAGATCGACTTCGAAGCGTTCGAGGTCAAGGATGTCAAGGAAATAGACGCCGCCCGCGCCGAAGAGCTCGACTTCGTCCTCGTCCAGTCGCTCGATGACTGGAGGAAGATGCTCGACGACATCAAGGCGCATGGCCGGGCGACGCACGAGTACACGTTGAATTCGCTCGACCTGCGGAGCGCGGAGGAATTCGCGCGGGGGAAGGACTACCACCGCCGCGACGCGTTCTACCGGTTCAACCAGACGTTCCAGGAGTACTTCGACATCTCGTCGCAGATGGAGACCACGTACCCGGCGGCAGTCGCCTAGCGGAACGGCGTCCCCCGGAGTTCAGCCAGCAGCGTGCGCCGGGCCACCAACGAGAGGATGGCCCGGCGCCTTCGTGTGCACGGGATTCGGCCAGGCATCCGTGCCTTCGGGTAGACTGCCGGGATGGTGGACCCGTCGATCGTGATTGAGGCGGCTGGCCGGGAGGTGACCATCACCAATCCGGAGAAGGTGTTCTTTCCGAAGGCCGGGTACACCAAGCTCGACCTGGTGCGGTACTACCTCGCGGTAGCGGAGGGCGCCCTCCGGGGAGTGATGAACCGGCCGATGGTGTTGAAGCGGTATGTGAACGGCGTGGACGAGGCGCCGTTTTTCCAGAAGCGGGCTCCAGCGAACCTGCCGCCAGGCATCGAGACAGCGCACGTGACCTTTCCGAGCGGGCGTTCGGCCGACCTGTGTGTAATCGACGATGCGGCGGACCTGGCATGGGTGGTCAACCTGGGGTGCGTGGACCTGAACCCGTGGGCGGTGCGGGCGAACGACGTGGATCACCCGGACGAACTCCGGATCGACCTCGACCCGACGCCAGGGGCTAACTTCGCGCGGGTGCGCGAGCTGGCGCTGGTGTGCCGTGATGTGCTCGCTGAGTTCGGTTACCGGGGGTTTCCAAAGACTTCGGGCAGCCGGGGCATCCACATCAACGTGCGAATCGAGCCGCGGTGGACGTTCACTGAGGTGCGGCAATGCGCGCTGGCATTTGGGCGCGAGTGCGAGCGGCGGGCGCCAGGGCTGGCGACCACGAAGTGGTGGAAGGAAGAGCGGCATGGCGTGTTCATCGACTACAACCAGAACGCGCGCGACCGGACAGTGGCATCGGCGTATTCGGTGCGGCCGACGCCGAACGCGCAGGTTTCGACCCCGTTGGAGTGGGACGAGGTAGCAACGGTGGAGCTGGCGGACTTCACAATCGCGAATGTGCCTCAGCGGTTTGCGGAACGGGGCGACCCGGGGGCGGCGATCGACGACCGGGCGTTCTCGCTTGAGCCGTTGCTGGCACTGAGCCGGCAGCAAGCGGAGGCGGGCATGGGCGATGCGCCGTACCCTCCCCACTACCCGAAGGCGCCGGGCGAACCACGGCGCGTGCAGCCGAGCAGGGCACGCAAGGATGGCGCCGGGGGAGCCCGGCGGACATCTCGAATGGCGCCACGGGAGCAGGAGACCTAGCAGGCGCTAGCCACCGATGACCACGTTCCAATCGCGGATGCGATGGCCGGTGACCAGACCGTTTGCGACGTAGGGATCGCGGGCAATGAAATCCTCGGCCGCCTCGCGGGAGGTGAATACAAAGACAGCGCCATCGACCGGGTCGGCGTAGGCGCCTGCGAGCTTGAGCGTGCCGTTCGCCAGGAAGGCGCGGGCCAAATCGAGGTGGGCCGGGCGCACGGGGTCGCGGCGGGTGAGGACATCGGGAACGTAATCGTAGAAGAGGAGGTAGTGCATGGGCCGGATCCTACGGGACGCGCGGCCCATGCTCCCTCACAGGTCGCCGAATTTCCAGAGGCCCCAGAGCCGGCGGGCCATCGATACGGGATCCTCTTCGAGGCCCACCCCGTGCCGCGCGAAATACTTGAGCACGTTGCGCAAGTCGCGCTCCAGGAGATTCAGGGCGGAGGGGTTGGTGCGGGGGTCAACCGCCTGGGGGAAGTCGATGATGGTGAGCCGGCCGGCGGCATAGAGGATGTTGAAGGCCGAGAGGTCGGCGTGGACGACGTTTTCGCGCATGAAGAGCTCGATGTTCCAGAGGATGCGGTCGAGGAGGTCGTCAGCATCTTCGGGTGCGACAGGGGCGAACTGGAGCTGGCCGGCCGCGCCGCTTTCGTCGCCGAGGAGCTCCATGAGGATCGCTGTATCGGTGCAGGCGAAAGGCTCGGGCACGTCGGCGCCGGCGTGGTGCAGCGTACTCAGCACATCGAATTCGTGGTCGACCCAGAGGGCGAGCTGGGCTTCGCGGCCGAAATCGGTGCGGCCCTTAATGGCGCGTTCGACCTGGCCCTTGCCAATGACGCGGCCTTCCTCGTAGATGGCGCCGCGCTGGAAGGAGCGGTGGAAGGCGCTGTGGTAGCACTTGACGGCGGCATAGGGGACGCCGAGGGAGGGGTGGGCGCGGCAGCGGTAGACCGTGGCTTCCTTGCCGCTCTTCACGACGTTGAGGACCCCGGTGATCATCGCCTCATCCAGGAACTCCTGGATGGCGCGCATGTCGGCTGCATCGGACTCGCGGTCGCTGAACCGCGTGGACGTGTTCTCTTCGGAAACGGGGGACAACAGTAAGCTCCGTGGGGTGGCATGCCGGGGGCATGAAGAAGGCCGCCATCGCGGCGGCCGCACAACCAACGAAACGGGACGTCCGGGTGTCTCAGGCGGCGAACCCGCAAGGGCGCGCGGATGCGGTGGTGTGGGTGGTGTGCACAGTCATCACGCGGCTCCTTCCGGGCGGATTGACCCCAGTTGTTGGCGAGCACGATGGGCCATCGGCTGGACGATGTCAATGTGGTCTGGCGGGAGTGTGCCTGGCAGCAGGTTACTTCGCTTCGAAGACTTTCCGGAGCTCATACGGTACGGCGGCCTCGAACTGGTCGAACCGGCACGCCTCAGGTGGCTTATCGGTGCGCCAGCGCTTGAAGGTGGCGGCGTGGCGGAAGCGGTTGCCCTGGAGGTAATCGAAGGAGACCTCGCAGACGAGCTCGGGGCGAAGCCGGACCCAGGAGAGGTCCTTGCCGCCGGTCCAGCGGCTGGGTGCGCCAGGGGTTCGGCCCTGGCCAAACGATTCACTTTCATCGCCGGAGATGTACGGGGCGAGGAAAGCAACGAGGTCGCGTTTCTCCCGGGCGCTGAAGCTGGAGGTGTGGCCCACGTGGTGGAAGATTCCATCGTCGCTGTAAAGGCCGAGCAGGAGCGATCCGACGGACTTGCCCTCCTCGCCGCGGTTCCAGCGGAAGCCGCCGACGACGCAATCAGCGGTGCGCAGGTGTTTGATCTTGGCCATTACGCGCTTGCCGGGCTGGTGGGTGCCGGAGAGCTTCTTGGCGATGACGCCATCGAAGCCGGCGCCTTCGAAGCGCTCGAACCAGTCGAGCGCGACCTGGCGGTCGGCGGTGGCGGGGGTGAGGTAGGCGGGCGGTTTCACCTTCGTGAAGTACCGCTCAAGACGGGCTCGGCGTTCGGCGAAGGGGGCCGTCAGGAGGTCGTCCTCTCCATCGCGGAGCATGTCGAAGGCAACGAAGGCGGCGGGTGATTCGCGCGCGAGCATGCGGACGCGCGACTCGGCGGGGTGGATGCGCATCTGGAGGGCGTCAAAGTCCAGGCCCCGGGACCCCATGATGACGATTTCGCCATCGAGGATCGCGGGGGCGGGCAAAGCGGCGGCGAGGCCGTCGACGAGCTCGGGGAAGTAGCGTGCCAGGGGCTTGAGGTCGCGCGACTGGAGGTAAGGCGGGGCGGCGCCATCGAAGAAGACGATGCAGCGGAAGCCAACCCACATTGGCACGAAGAGCCAGCCAACGCCCGTTGGGAACTCGGGGGTGAATTTGGCCAGCATAGGGGGGCTGGGAGACGGAACACGCAAC
>CAYUVT010000102.1:0-10771 GCA_964448165.1 uncultured Anaerolineaceae bacterium
CCAACCGGCCTCGCCCTTCAGGGGCCGCGCAAGCAACTCCACCATTGCCTGGGCAATGGTGGCCTCGCCCGCCACCACCCGCGCCACCTGGGCCGTGATGGGAAGGTCGACAGAGAGGTCCCGCGCGAGCGAGAGGGCGACAGGCGCGGTCGCCGCTCCTTCCACCGTCTCGCCTATCTCGGCGCGGGCCTCGCCCGGTGCGCGTCCACGCGCCAGGAGCTCGCCGAAGCGCCGGTTACGGCTCAAGGGCGAAAAGCAGGTCGCGGCGAGATCGCCGACCCCGGCAAGCCCCTGGAAGGTGAGCGCATCGGCGCCACAGGCCACGCCAAAGCGTGTCATCTCCGCCAGCCCGCGCGTCATGATCGAGGCCACCGTGTTGGCGCCAAACTCCAGCCCCCAGGCCGCGCCGGCGGCGATCGCGATCACATTCTTGAGGGCACCGCCAAGCTCCACGCCGGCCACGTCGGCCGAGGTGTACACCCGGAATGCCGGGCCCGCGAGCGCCTCCTGCCAGGCCCGCGCGGTGGCGGGCGCGCTGCTGGCCACCACCGAGGCGGCAGGCAGCCCGCGAGCGACCTCATGGGCGAGGTTCGGTCCCGAGAGCACCGCGATGCGCTCCGGCGCCCATCCCTCGGATTCGAGCACCTGGCTCATGCGGGCGCCGGTTTCGAACTCGATGCCTTTTGCCGCCGAGAGCACCGGCAGCTCCCGCGAGAGGTAGCTCGCCCGGATCGAGGCGCGCAGGCTCTGGGCGGGAACCGCGACAACGGCGCCATCGAGAGCGATGCCCGAGCCAGCGGCCTGTGCGCCGACCCGGGCGCCGAGCCGCAGCTCCGGTAGGCGTTCGAGGCCGCGGCGGATGTCCACAGCCGTAGCCTCCGCAGCCGTGCGGGTGAGGATGACCACCTCGTTGCCGGAGCGTTCCAGGAGGCCGGCGATGGTGACTCCCCACGAGGTGGCGCCAAGGACGCCGAAGCGCGCCATGTCAGCCGGTCGCCGGGCGGTCTCCGCCCTGGCCGATCCGTGGCTCAGTGCCAGCCAGGAGCCGCCTGATGTTCGGGATGTGCTTGTATTCCACCAGCGCCGTGGCGAACAGCGAATACCAGGCGAACGACCAGTCGGTCCAGCCGCCCGCAGCGGCGCCGACGATGATGGCGGCGCACACCGGCACCCCAACCACCGACATGACGGAGACGTACCGGGTGGCCCCAACGAGCACCGCGCCGATGAGCGGGAAGGCGAGCGAAATCAGGGGCGCGAGGCCGAGCACGCCACCGTAGGTGCTCGCGACGCCCCGGCCACCGCGAAACCCGGCGAACACTGGCCAGATGTGGCCGACCACGGCAGCCGCGGCCCCCGCAGCCGCCACTTCGTTGCTATCGAAGACCAGGCGGCCGGCAAGGGCGGGAACCGCGCCTTTCGCGATATCCAGGATCATCACCAGCGCCGCGGGGATCTTTCCGGCGGTGCGGAGGACGTTGGTGGTGCCGGTCTTCCCGCTGCCCGATTCGCGAATATCACGCCCCAGCCAGAGATAGCCGACGATGAGCCCCCAGGGGAGCGAGCCAAGCAGGTAACCAAGTGCGATGTTCGCGGCGAATTCGACGATCACGACCGCGAATCATCCTCCGTGCGGGCCCTGAACACCAGCTTGATGGCGGTGCCCTCGAAGTCCTGGGCCTCGCGAATCGCCCGTTCCAGGTAGCGGCGATAGCTGAAGTGGACGAGCGCCGGGTCGTTCACGAACAGCACAAACGTCGGCGGGTCGATGCCTGCCTGCGTGGCGTAGTAGAGCTTGAAGCGCTTGTTGTGGACCAGCGGCGGGACATGTTCCCGCATGGCCTTCGCCAGGAGCGCGTTCAGCTCACCGGTGGTGAGCCGGCGGCGGCGCGCTTCCCGTGCCTCGCGGGCGAGTCTCAGGAGCTGACCGAGGCCCCGCCCCTCGAGGGCCGAAATGAACGTCACCATCGCCCAGGGGACGAATTTCACCTTGCCGCGCATCTGGCGTTCAGCCCATTCCCGCCCGGCCTCCGGGTCTTCCCAGAGGTCAGTCTTGTTCACCGCAATCAAGAGCCCCTTGTAGTGGTCGACCGCGATGCCGGCGATGTGGGTGTCCTGGGAGGTCACGCCCTCGGTGCCATCGACCACGAGCACGGCGACATCGCACCGCTCGACGGCGGCGGTGGAGCGCATCACGGAGTGACGCTCCACACCCTTGCCGAGCTTGCCGGGGCGCCGAATCCCAGCGGTATCGATGAGCAGGAACGCTCCTTCGGGCGTGTCGATCTCCGTATCGATCGCGTCGCGCGTGGTCCCCGCGACATCGCTCACAATCACCCGCTGCTGGCCCAGGATAGCGTTGACCAGTGCCGACTTGCCCACGTTCGGCCGCCCGATGATCGCGATCCGTGTGCGGTCGGTCTCCACCACCGGCTCCGTTTCCGGGAGGAGCGCAATCACTGCATCGAGCAGCGTGCTCACGTTCAGGTAGTGCAGCGCGCTTACGGCGATGGGGTCGCCGAGGCCGAGGCCCGACGCCTCCGCGACACCCTCGAATTCGCGCTTCTCGTTGTCGGCCTTGTTAGCGACGACGATCGTGGGCCGCCGGGCCCTGCGAACCACATCGGCCATGTCGTAATCACTGGCGGTAAGGCCGTCGCGGGCGTCGACACAGAAGAGCACCACGGCGGCGCCCTCGAGCGCAGTCTTCACCTGGTCGATGATGAGCGAGGCGTAGACGTTCTCGGCGTCGGTTTCATACCCACCGGTATCTATCAGCCGAAACCGCCGGTCGCGCCACTCAACATCGGCCTCCACGCGGTCCCGGGTGGTGCCAGGCTCATCCTCGACGATGGCGCGGCGCTCACCCAGGATCCGGTTGAAGAGCGACGACTTGCCGACGTTCGGCCGGCCGACGATGACAACGCGTGGAAGGGCATCCGATGCGGCGGTCACTGGCCAGCACCCCCGGGCGCGCTCACCAGCGTAACCTGCAGGTTCGGCACGGGTTCGGCCTTGAGGCCGCCCGGCAGCGTGACGGTCACGGGATACCCCCTGGTGCCAGCGGTCCCACCGGCCAGCGAGACGGTGACCTTGATATCGGCCGGCTTGAGCTCACGAATTTGGGTTAACGGGCCGGTCACCTTCACCTCCACCGAGTAGAAGCCGGAATGGGTGAGGCCGGCCGGGACGTTCTCGAACGTTGGACCAACCACGAACGTCGTGCCTCCACAGGGGGCTCCGGCCGGGCCGCTCGCACACTCGATGGGGCGAATTTCGACCGTCACCGTCACGGAGGGCCGGCCGAGAGACGTGTTCGCCGGCTCATCAATCGCCCGGATGAGCGTCTGGTCGCTGCGGGCGCCGGAGACATCGAGCGGCTGTGTCGTGAGCTTCGTCAGCCCCGCCACCACCGCCTGGGGGCCGGTGACCACGACGGTTGCCGGTTCGACTTTGACGTTGGTGATCATGTATCCCGGCGCCACATCGCCCGTCGTGAGCACCTCAACGGGGAGGGTACGCTGGACGAAGGTCTGCTCAACCTGGATGGACGCCCTGGCCCGGGCGGGGGTGATGCTCACCACCACCTGCGCGCCGCTCTGGGAGCGTGCAACCAGGTCCCCCTCCACGGTTGTGTTATCGCGCACGCCGCTCAGGTTCACATCCAGGTCAACTGAGCGCACGCTGGCCACGCGCTCCGGCAGGCCGCTGATCGTGACGGTGGAAGGCTCGATCGTGGTGCTCGATTCGACTTCGCGGTAGCCGGCGGCGAGTTGCCCGGAGCGGCGTATGGTCACCGGGACTTCTCGGACGGCAGGCTGAATGACTGTCACCCGGACGGACGGGGGAATGACTTCGACGACCTGGACGCCGCTGCGGCGGGACTCGACCCGGACCTCGCGGACATCCTCGATACCTGGTTGCATGCCCTGCACATCGACAAAGGCCCGGAAGTCTCCCGGGACAAGGTTCTGGATGTCGTCGTCGCGCCCTTCGATGACCACCGCAACCGCGAAGCTGTCTTTCATGATGAGGTCTCCGGCGTTACGCGCCTCGACGGGAATGGCGGCCGGGAGGCCTTCGGCGGGGAACCGCACGGTGACCCGGGGATTCTCAACGTCTTCGACGATGAACCAGATGGCGAACGCGGCGACCAGGCTGAACGACGCCAGCAGCCAGTTGCGGTAGACGCTGGCGGCCGAGGATCGAACTACGGCCAGGGTGAGCTGAAGCCAGGAGAAGCGCGAGCGGAACGGGGCAATCATGCCGGCACCGCCCGGCCATTGCGGCCCGCGGCACCCGGCTCAAGCACCCACTCGAGGACGGCCCGGAGCCGGCGTTCGTCCGGGATGTGCGTGAGCCGTCCGTTGAGGGCCACGCTGATCTCGCCGGTCTCCTCGGAAACGACCACGCTCAGGGCATCGGTCTGTTCGGTGATGCCGATGGCGGCGCGGTGGCGCGTGCCAAGGTGGCGGTCGTCCGGGTCGTTCGCCAGGGGTAACACGCAGCTCGCGGCCACCACGCGCCCGTCGCGCAGCACCACCGCCATGTCGTGGAGCGGCGAATTGGGGTAGAAGATCCCGCCGAGCAACTCGGGCGAGACTTTCGCGTCGACCGGGATCCCGGTTTCGATGACATCCTGCAGGCCAGTTTCCCGTTCCAGGACGAAAATGCCCCCGTGCCGCTCGGCCGACATACGGCTGGCGGCTCGGACCACCGAGTCGATGAGCTCGTTGTACTTTCCTTCGGTCAACCAGCCCTGGAGCCCGGTGCGGCCGAGGCGGTCGAGCGCCCGCCTGATCTCGGGCTGAAGAATGATCACGGCGCCCACCACGAGCGCGGTCACCGAATTCGCGACGAGGAAGTTGACCACCGTCAGGTCGAACAGCCGCCCAAAAACGACGAACACCAGGAAGAGCGCAAGGGCGCCGCGCAGCTGCGTCAGCCCGCGTGTGCCGCTGAGGACGCGCAGGGTCGCAAAGATGACGAGCGCGATCAGGAAGATGTCGATCGCGCTCGTGACATCAAACTGGGCGAGGACGTCCCGGAAGTGTTCGCTGTCGAGCATGGATGGCGCGGCAAGCCCCTGATGGTGCCATCCATGATACGACGTAAAGGAGCAACTCCGGGTTAGCCATCGACCTGGCCGTGGACGCCGAGCAGGAACGCGACGACCGCTGCCTGGGCCCACACGCGGTTTTCGGCCTGGTCGAAGATGATCGAGGCGGGGCTCTCCATCATCTCGTCGGTAATCTCATCGCCGCGGTGGGCGGGCAGGTCGTGCATCACGAACGCGCCCGAAGCTGCGTGCTCCATGAGTTCCCTGTTGAGCTGATACCCCGCGAAATCGATACGGCGGCGCTCCGATTCGCGCTCCTGGCCCATCGAAGTCCACACATCGGTGTACACGGCCTGGGCTCCCTGGACCGCCTCGACCGGGTCGTGGACCAGCGTAAGCTTCCCGCCGCTCGCCTCCGCCCGGGCGGTGGATTCGGAAATCACGTATTCCGGCAGGCTATAGCGCCGGGGCGAAGCCATCCGTACGTCCATGCCCAGCCCAGTGGCGGTGAGCACCAGGCTGGCGGCGACATTGTTGCCATCGCCGATGAAGGCGATGGACATACCTCTCAGGCCGCCGACTTTTTCCTTGAGCGTGAGGAGGTCGGCGAGGGCCTGGCAGGGGTGCTCCTCGTTGGTCAGCGCGTTGATGACCGGGATGGCCGAGTAGTGCGCGTATTCCTCGACGATGACCTGTCCGTAGGTCCTGACCGCAACGATATCGACGTAGCGGGCGAGAACGCGCGACACGTCCTTGATGGCTTCGCGCTCACCAAGCCCGACTTCCTGGGGAGCCAGGTAGATGGTCTCGCCGCCGAGGTGGCGCATCGCCACCTGGAAGCTGACACGCGTACGGAGGGATGGCTTCTCGAACAGGAGCGCCAGCTGGCGGCCATCGAGCAGCTTCTGCGGATGCGCCTTCAACCTGCCCGCGATGTCGAGCAGCTGGGCCGTTTCCTCGGCCGAGATGTCGGCGGAGGAGAGGAGGTGCCGTACGTTGGTGTGCATCGCCCGAGTATAGGAAACGCCTGAGCTTATGTCCGGCTGTCGCGAGTGTGAGATGGGCCCTATGCGGAGCCATTGGCGCTCTGCCGTAATTGATGGCAGGAGGCACCCCGTGGCAGAGCAGCGCATCATCCGGCCGGCCTGGGAGCGAAAATTCGCTGAAGGCAAGATGTTCGAGCGGATGGATTGCGTACGCTGTGGCGCCCGGTTCAACTTCGCCCAGACTCCGCGGGTGACGCGCGTCCCGCGCTGCCCGGTTTGCGGGGCGTTCGGGGCACAGCCCCACGCAGCGTAGGCGTTTCGAGCCGTTTTCCGTAGCTGGCGGTTTGGTACGATGGTGGTCTGCGCAGGGGTGTAGCTCAGCTGGTAGAGCATCGGCCTCCAAATCCGAGTGTCGCGGGTTCGAGTCCTGCCACCCCTGCCAGAACCTTTGGGCCGAGACCCTCACGCGGCTTGCCGCTGGGCCCATCCGGTACGTAACATCGCCTCATTGCCCAGGTGGTGGAATGGCAGACACGCTGTCTTGAGGGGGCAGTGCCTGTATGGGCGTGTGAGTTCAAATCTCACCCTGGGCACCATCACTGGTTCGGTCGGCGCCATGGCCAAGTGGTAAGGCAGAGGTCTGCAAAACCTTCACCGCCGGTTCGAATCCGGCTGGCGCCTCCAACTCCGAAAGTCCCCGCGGCGAACATCTCTCCCGCGTTGCATCGATCCCCCTTGAGCGGCCGTGGTTGATCCCCACCAGGCTTCACGCCCCCAGTCCTCGCGTAGGCACAGCCGGCCCGGTAGCATCCAGCCATCACTCTTCACAGGAGCACCAGCATGGGTGGACTCCGGGGCGAGGCCGCGATCGTGGGCATCGCCGAATTTGCACCGGTCCGGAAGCCGGACCGCACCTGGATGGGCATGGAGGCCTACGCAGAGCTCGCGCGCCAGGCGCTCGAAGACGCGGGCATGACCGCCGGCGATGTCGATGCCCTGATGACGGGCCACGTGGCCGAGGCCGGGCCCATGTTCATGCCCGGCCACCTGACCGAGTACCTGGGCATCCAGTCCCACCTCTCGGAGATTGTCGACCTGGGCGGAGCCGCGAGCGCCGGGGCGGTGCTCCGCGCCGCCATGGCGATCGAAACGGGCATGTGCGAGACGGCCCTCTGCATCTTCCACACGCTCCCGCGCCCCCAGAACCCGATGGGTGGCAGCCAGCGCTGGGGCCGGAACTGGGGGTCGCCGATGACGGAGTTCGACTACCCCTACGGCGCCATTGGCCAGAACTTCGCCTACGCGACCATCGCCAACCGCTACGCGTATGAGTACGGGCTCACCGATGAGCAGCGGGCGAAGGTCGCCGTCGACCAGCGCACAAACGCCATGGCGAACCCGAAGGCCGTCTTTCGCTCGCCCATCGACATCGACGACGTCCTGAACTCGCCGATGATCGTCGATCCGCTCCACATGCTGGAGATCGTGATGCCGTGCTTCGGCGGCGGCGCGATTGTGGTGACATCGAAGGAGAAGGCGAAGAAGGCGAAGCACCGCCCGGCCTACATCATCGGCGGCGGCGAGAACACCACCCACCTTTCAGTGACCTACGACCCGGATATGACCCACACGCCCATCAAGGCGGCCGCCGACCGCGCCTGGGCGATGGCCGGCGTCAAGCCAAAGGACATCGACCTCGCATCGCTCTACGACTGCTACACGATCACGGTGCTGCTGACGCTGGAAGACACCGGCTTCTGCGGGAAGGGCGAAGCGGGGAAGTTCGTCGAGGAACATGACCTGACGTACAAGGGCGACTTCCCGATGAACACGCACGGAGGCCAGCTGAGCTTCGGCCAGGCTGGTATTGCCGGCGGGATTTCGCACATCACCGAGGCGTACCTGCAAATGACGGGCCGCGCTGGCGACCGCCAGCTGAAGCGCTGCGACACGGTGTTCGTGCACGGCAACGGCGGACTGATGAGCGAACAGGTCTCGCTCATCCTGCGCGGCGAATAGGGAGGACCACCATGCCGAAGTATCGCAAAGGCGTCGAGCCCCTGCCTGTCCCGACTCCAATCACCAGGCCGTTCTGGGAAGCGGCAAAGCAGCACCGGCTGGTGCTCCAGCGCTGCAACAATGGCCACGTGTTCTACTACGCGCGTTCGCACTGCCCACGGTGCCTCTCGAACCAGCTCGAGTGGGTCGAGGCCTCGGGCAAAGGCACGATCTACAGCTACACGGTGGCACGGCGCCCCACCTCGGAGGAGTTCGCCGAGGACGTGCCCTACATCATCGGTGTCATCGAGCTCGCCGAGGGCCCAAGGATGACCAGCCTGGTGGTGGAAGCGGATCCCGACAATGTGCAGATCGGGACACCGGTCGAGGTTGTCTTCGACGACGTAACCGATGAGGTGGCGCTTCCGTACTTCCGGCCCGTTTAGGACGCGGGCCACCCCGCCGCGTTGCGGAGCCTGATACCAGAGAAATGGAAGCTGTGCTCCCAGGCTCCGTAGAGCGGAGCGAGTGACGGCATGAGCCGGAGCTCGACGTTTTCGGCTCCGAGCGCCGCGATGAGGTCGCCCACTGGCTCGACCGAACGCGGCAGCTCAGGGGCGTCGCTGACCCACATCCACGGGTCGTCTTCGAGTGGCCGGAAGCCGGCCGGGTCCATCTCATAGCGAAAGAGGGGCGTCGTGCGCATCCGCTCGAGCCACGCCCACTCGATGCAGGCGATGCGCGCATCGCCGCGGCCACCGAACCAGCGGGCGAGATCAGCCGGTGTGGTTGCGGGTGTGGGCCAGAGGAGCACCCGGGGGCATTCGCGAGGAAACAGGTAGGTCCATGCGCGCTCCTCATCGACGGTCCACACCATGGGTGGCACTTCGGGGCGATGGGAGGGCGTCCTTGGCACAAACAGGCGGATGTCCGGGTCTTCGGAGAAGTGGAAGAGCTTCACTGGAGTGGTAACGCGTTCTGAGGGTCCGCGTTAATCGAGAGCCGGTCCGCCTACAGCCCGTATGCGCCCGGGCGGGTCCGCACCCATTCGCCGATCATCTCGCCGATCATGATCGAGGTGAGGTTCGTGTTCGCCCGGGGAACGGTGGGCATGATGGACGCGTCAGCGATCGCGAGCCCATCGACCGAATGGCAGCGGCCATACTGGTCGACCACAGCGGTGGCATCGCCAGCAGGGCCCATGCGCGCCGTGGCGCAGGGGTGGAAGCCACTCGCTGCAAGGCGGCGTACCAGGTCGGCGATGCTTTCGTCGGAAAGGTCCCGGCGCGGGTCCGGGAAGGTGACCTCTGCGATGAGCTCGCGCATGGCCGCTGTACGAGTGAACGCCACGGTGTCGCGGAAGCAGGCGACGAGGCGCTTCAGGTCGCGCTCATCCTCGCAGAAGTGCTGCTCCGTTATCGGCCCGGCATGCGGGTCGGCCGATGCGAGCCGGACCGTCCCGGTGCTGTACGCCTGCTCGAGCACCGCCGCGATGGCGAAGCTGTTGAGCGGCCCACCCCTGGGAGAAAACGAAAATGCTTCGATCTGGAGGTCGTTGCGGTGCTCACTCCCGGGGGCCGTGTAGCGGAGGATGGTCTGCACGATTGGCTGATCGGCATCGAGCAGCGAGGGGTCTTTCGCACGGCAAACGACGGCGAGTGCAGGGTGGTCGCTTAGATTCGCGCCGACGCCGGGCACGTCGCGGACCACCTCGATTCCGTGTTGCGCGAGCTCCTCGCGCGGGCCAATGCCAGAACGCATCAGGATGGCGGGCGTCTGCAGAGCGCCGGCGGAGAGCACCACCAGCCGTCCGCGGATCGTCTCAATGGCCCCGGCAGTCTCCACCTCGACGCCCACGGCCCGTCCGTTTTCGATGATGACCCGGCGCGTGAGAGTGTCTGCTCGAATGGTGAGATTGGGGCGGGCGCGCGCCGCCGAGAGATAGCCGATGGCAGTAGAGATGCGGAGGCGGCCGATCTTGTTCATCGGATGGGGCCCGGCGCCCCAGCCCCAGGGGTCGTTCGCATCCTCGCAATAGGGGTAGCCGAGTTCCTCGGCGGCGGCCAGCCACGCCTGGTGAACCTGCGTCATCTCGTCGTGACGGTAGCGCCGGATGGTGATGGGGCCGGCGTCGCCGTGGTAGTCGCGGTCGCCGAATTCGAGGTCGCGCTCGAGGCGCTTGAACGCGGGAAGCACCGTCGCCCAGGCCCACTCCGGGTTCCCGGCAGCGGCCCAGCCATCATAGTCCTCGGGCATACCGCGCAGGGCGATCGTGGTGTTCACGGCGCTCGATCCGCCGGTCACGCGGCCCCGCGGGAACGGGCGCGACCCGCTCCGGGCGGTCGGCTGATAGTCGAAGCCCCAGTCGTGGTCGGTGTAGGAGTTGTTGTGGCTGTTGACCAGGTCGTAGGGAGTGTTGGCGGTATCGGGATAATCCGGGCCCGCCTCAATGAGCAACACCGAACGGTACGGGTCCTCGCTCGCCCGGGCCGCCACGACGGCCCCGGCCGAGCCGGCGCCAACCACGATCACGTCGAACTGCACGTCCACTTGTCCCTCCACGTGGCGGAGAATCTACGTGGGTAGCGCGCTCGCCGCCATCCCGCAGGGCGGTGGCCAGCCGGATCCGCGCTCGCCCGGGGGGTGGCGCTCCCGTACAATCCGGGCCACAAACCCCCTCCGATTCGAGGCTCCCATGTCGTTCGAAAAAGTCATCGCGCAGGCGCGC
>CAYUVT010000103.1:0-10722 GCA_964448165.1 uncultured Anaerolineaceae bacterium
CAACCTGGGCACGGGGGCGCAGGAGAAGGCCACCTTCGGCTTCACCCGCCGGAGCGAGAACCTGACGGACCACGAAGTCCTGCAGGGGTCGATCGAGAAGGCGTTGCGCGAGTTCTTCCGGCCCGAGTTCCTGAACCGGATCGACGAGATTGTCATCTTCGAGCCGCTCACCCAGGCCGAGCTGACCCGGATCGTCGACATCCTGGCGGCCGAAGTGCGCGAACGGTTGAGCGACCGCAAGCTCGACTTCGAGCTCACCCCGGCGGCCATCGCCGAGCTGGTGCGCGAGGGATTCGACCCGACGTATGGCGCCCGCCCGCTGCGGCGCACCATCCAGCGGCGGATCGAAAACGAGCTAGCGCGGCGGGTGCTCGCCGGCGAGTTCCACGACGGCCAGAAGGTCACGGTCGACTTCCGCGACGGCGCGTACCAGTTCACCGCGAGCGACTCGCCGGCGTCGCCGGAGAGCGGCGACGTGGTCGAGGGCGAGGTGGTGGAGGTGGGGTAGAGGGTGCGATCAGCACTTGACGATGACGCATGTGAAATACCACCATCATAGCTGCGCGAATCGGGCGGACCTCCCCGGGGAAGCCCTAACAGGGTGTTGAGAATCTCGGACGGTCATCGCAGGGTCGCCAGCGACAGGCTCCAAGATGACGTTATACGATGCATTATTGTCGAGTCCGGCGCAAAACCGGACCAAGGTCAACACCCTGCGAAACACTGCGCAGGGATGACGGCGCCAGGCTTCCCGATGGAGGCGCCGCATCTGGCCAAAGGTCGGGCAGTGTGCCCGCCAAACACGAACTGGCAAGGAGGAGGGTAATGACCGGAAGCATAGAGCGGCTAACGCCGCGGGAGCGCGAGGTGCTGGCGCTTGTTACGCGCGGGCTGGCTAACAAGGAAATCGGCCACCTGCTCGACCCGCCGATAAGCGAAGAGACCGTCAAGGGCCACCTGAAACGCATCTTGTTGAAGCTGAGCGTTCCTAATCGGACAGCCGCGGCAGCCGAGTTCCTGAGGCACGTCCGAAGCTAGTAACGCGGCAAGCGGCAAGCGGCCCTCAATTTAGGTACCCACAAAGAGGGCCTTGCGCTGCCAGCGTGGGTGGTTAACGTGGTATCCATCTTCGCAGGCACGGCGCGGCGGACCCAGCGCCCAAGACATTGGCGTCGCCTTGTCCGCCCGTACGGGCAGATATGGAGCGCAGCAGTGCTAACGCTTTCCAACCGGACCCTCGCTACGTGGCTGATCCTGTCGGTTGCCTTGGTCTCGCTTGGCGGTGCAGGGCTATTGGTCGGGCGCGCGCTTTCGGAGCCCGGAGCTAAGGCGGACGACCCGATCTCTAAGGTTGACCAGAGAGCCGCGACTCCGATTGGGACACAGCCGACGGCGAACGGTCCATCGACCCCGGTCGCAGGAGCGACGCCAGACAAGTCCAAACCGGACTGGTACGTTCCCTATCTGGAGGAAGAAGCTGCGGCGCCCAAGTTCCATGGCGAACTGAACGGGATTCAACTCGGGGTGGGGGCCGGACCCACGCCGGTCTGCGCCCGGCCGTACAGCGAACCAGACTGGGAAGAGGCAACCGCGGGAACACCATTCGACCTGAACCGCAGCCGATGGCCGCGACGCGTCTCGCTATTCGGAATGCCGGACGTCGGTCGATGCGCTGATGACGGTCGCGTTATGTGGATCATCGCGATTCTTGAGGTTGCACCAGGCGCGGATGTCAACGGGGTCACTGGCGTAGTCCAGGTTAGCAGAGGGGAAGTTGTCCGATGGTATCGGCAGGAGTTCCTCGCCGACAAAGTCACGACCGGCACCATCGCAGGCCGCCCCGCGGTGTTTGCGGATGTCGGCCTCTCAGGCATCGGCCAGACCGCCGTCATCGTATTCGACGAGGAGACGGGCGGCTCGACCATGCTCATTAGCAGCAATGTTGGCCTTGAGTACCTCAAAATCATCGCGGAGGCCCTCTACTGATGAGAAGCGTAATCCTACGGCTGCTGGCACTTATGGCATTCTCGATCGGCGTGATGATAGGGCTCTCTTTGCCGAAAGAGGCTGAGGCGACCCAATACACGTACTATGTTTGGAACCAACCAGGAACCAACAGCAGCAGCGCAACGCTAACGTGTGGTTGGCATAACGACTGCACGTACGGCTCTGATGGAGATGCGTTGGACTGGATGAACTCCAGCTCGGTATATTGGCGCTCGTTGAGCTCTAACAGTCAGGGTATAAGCTGGGTCGGAAGGGTCTACGTCGCCGACTTAAGCTGGGGTTCTTGCTACAGAACTTACGCCGAGGTAAGGACCCCGCTAGGTACGTCTTTGGAGGGCATCCTCTATCGGCACACTCAGCCCTCCATTCCTGGCTCCGCCCCATATGTCTGGAGTGGATTGTACCCCTCATCAACCTCATTCATCGTTGGCTCCTCTGTTGCCAATGACTGCGGATACTTCCCGGCCCACCTTCATCAGGAGAGAGGATCCACCAACTGGACGAGGAACACTTACTACCCGACGCGAGCGTCGTGCAACAACGACTATGGTTGCCAGACCGATAACGTATGGGGTCAGCACCACTCCCAGCGTCTCTGGTATGCCAGCGGCTACTAGGCAGGGGCGATCTCGCTCCGCTCACTCCTGATGTCCGCTTTCTGGTTGGTCTGGTCTAAGTAACAGGGGCGGCACTTTCCCGTGCCGACCCCCTAGCCGCCTCGTGCGGTACGCTGGAGGCTCACCCTAAACATAGGAATCGAGTGCCCCATGCCCGTCATCTCATACTTCCCCATCTCCCTCCCGCCGGAGGCGCGCGCCGGGTTCGAACAGACCTGGAAGTCGCGCGTCGGCGCGGTCGATACGTTTCCGGGGTTCATCAGCACCGAGCTGCTGGCCCTGCCCGACCGCGGCGAATACGTGGTGCTCACCCGCTTCGAGGACGAGAAGTCGTTCGAGGCGTGGATCACCTCGGACAACTTCACGAAGGGCCACCGCGGCGAAAGCTACGAGAGCTACAAGGACAACCCGGCGATGAGGAACCACAAGCTCTTCGAGGTGCTGGGCTAGGGTCAATCGTCCTCGCTCGCTGCTCCCGCCACACCGCTGTCAGGAGGGGACTGGTAGGCTTCAGGGATGGCTGCAGTTACCGAACCGAAGGTGCGCGTCTGCTGGGGGATGGTCGGGCCGCTCGACGCTTCCTACCACGACACCGAGTGGGGCGTGCCCTGCCACGACGACGGCGAGCTCTTCGAGCGGCTGATGCTCGAAGGCTTCCAGGCCGGGCTCTCCTGGTCGACCATCCTCGCCAAGCGCGCGAACTTCTGGCGCGCGTTCGAAGGCTGGGACGCTGAGCGCATCGCTCGCTACGGCCCGGACGACATCGCCCGCCTGTTGAACGACCCGGGCATCATCCGCAACCGGCTGAAGGTAGAGGGCGCGGTGAAGAACGCACGCGCCTTCCTCGACGCGCAGGCGGAACACGGGTCGTTCGACCGCTACATCTGGGCGTTCACGGGTGGCGGGACACTCGCCCGGCCGGCGCCGCTGCGCATGGAGGACATCCCCGCGAGCTCGCACGAGTCGAACGCGATGTCGAAGGCGCTGAAGAAGCGCGGCTTCACCTTCGTGGGCACCACCATCTGCTACGCCTTCATGCAGAGCGTGGGGATGGTGAACGACCACCTGGCGAGCTGCCCCGTGCGAAGTGGGGGAACGGACTAACCGCCAAGACGCGAAAGACGCCAGGTTGGATTCATGCAGAGAGGCGCGGAGGGCGCAGAGGATCTTCTCAGTTCCTCCGTGCCTCCGCGCCTCGTTGTTGGCCGTCGTCGCCGGGAGTGTTCTAGCCGATGACCGGGTAGGGCGGCTCGAAGAGCTTGTCGTCGACCCTCGTCGAGATTTCGGTGGCCTTGATCTTCGTCGTTTTGCTTTCGACGAGGGTCAGGATGCCGTCGCCCTTGTCGATGCAGACGGTGCTCTTCTCGTTGGTCTCGTCGAAGGTGCCTTCGAAGCAGCGGGAATCGCGGCCGGCGATCTTCTGGCCAGAGACTTCCTTGACGTTCTTGTCTTCCTTCACGCGCTGGGTGACTTTCTTCATATCGAACAGGGTGAAGTTTTCGCCGAGGCCACCCGCGCCCAACGACTTGAGGCACTGACCGGAATCGCCAGACTTGAAGCAGGTGAAGGAGTCTTTGCCGTCATCGATCATGGCGAGTTCCTCGAAGTCCTCGCTGCCGGTGATCGAGATGCTCATGAGGTTCTTCGGGGGCTTCTGGGCGAAGGTCATCTTGCCTTCCTGCGTCTTGCCATCGACGGTGAAGGCGACCTCGTAAGAAACGCGGTAGGTCTTGTCGGAGGCATCGGCAAGCAGGTCTGAGACGGGGCTGTCGTTCCCACCGGTGGACGTGGCCGAGCCGCCAGTGCCGCCGGAGGGGGTGCTGCCGCCGGCGGTCTGCGTGGATTCTCCACCGGCTCCGTTGCCGCCATTGTCACCCGAGTCGTCGTCACCACCGCAGGCTGCCGCGGTGAGCGTGCCGGCCAGCGCCAGCGCCATCAGCATTCGAAATTTCACACGTCCTCCCATTCCCCTGTGGTGGGGCCACCGTCGATTATGTGCCGGGTCTCGCTGCATGCCAGCCCTCGATGCAGACAAGGGCAAGACATATTGACCTGGCATCGGCGGTAGCATGTCCCCCCGGGCCCTCGCACGCGATATAGTTCGCATCCAGCCAACAACCCCATCGGAGTGCCCGTATGACCACGACTGAGAATGCCCTGAACGCCAGGGTTCACGATCTGCTCCTCGACCAGATTCGCCGGGGAACGCAGCTCGGATCACAGGTCTGTGCGTACCGTTACGGTGAAAAGATCGTGGACGTTTGCGCGGGCGATATGGGCCCCCGGGATTCGCGCCCGGTGAACAGAGACACGCTGTTCAGCAGCTTTTCGACCACCAAGGGCGTGGCGGCGACGGCGCTCCACATCCTTGCCGACCGGGGGATCATCGAATACGAGCAGCCGGTGGCGAAGTACTGGCCAGGCTTCGCGAAGAACGGGAAGGAGAAGGTCACGGTCGCCCAGGCGATGAGCCACCAGGCGGGCCTGCACGCCATGCCCGCGGACCCGGCCGCGTGCCGCGAGTTGCTAAACTGGGAAAACGGCCTCGCCTACATCGAAAACGGCACGCCCGCGTGGGAGCCCGGCACCGCCACCGGCTACCACGCCGTTACGTACGCGTGGATCGTTGGCGGGATCGTCCAGTACGCGAGCGGCCGCCACATCCAGGAGGTCCTGGCCGGGGACATCGCCGGCCCGCTCGGCTGCGGTGAGGAGATGTTCATCGGCATCCCCGACGGTGTGGAGCCGCGGCTGGCCAGCCTGCTTACAGCAGAAAAGCAGGCCGCCTCGGAGGGGGAAAGCAGGCGCCCGCAGATGCAAATCCCGCCCGACCACGACTTCTTCAAGGCGATGCCACCCACGATGGGCTGGAACTTCAACGATATGGAAGTTCGCAAGGCGTGCGTGCCTTCGGCCAATGGGCATTTCACCGCGCGGGCGCTGGCACGCATGTACGGGGCCCTGGCAAACGGTGGCGTGGTCGATGGCGTGCGGCTGCTCTCGCCGGAGCGAATCCGGTTGATGAGCACGGTCCAGGTCGATGCCCCGGACCGGGTGATCATGATGCCGCTCGCCAAGAGCATCGGGTTCTTCAACGGCGGGAAGGTGATGGGCCAGCACGGCGCGACCGGCCCGCGCCGGACCGCCTTCGGCCACCCTGGCGCGGGCGGTTCCATCGCCTTCGCCGACCCAGAGGTGGGGCTCTCCATTGCGGTCACCATCAACAAGATGCAATCGACGCTGCAGGCGGAAGGGCCGACGTTCGAGATCTGTGAGCTGATCCGGAACGAGCTGGGCATCAACGAGTGAACGACCCCGTCCCGGGAATGGCGGCCCAGCTCGCGCGCTTCCACGCAGCCCTGGAGGCGGGAGTGCCGCGCTATGGCTGGAAGGTCGCCTTCAACGACCCGGCGGCGCAGCAGCGGTTTGGCCTTGCGCGCCCGCCGGTGGGCTGGATCGACGGGGAGCGGGCCGTGGAATCGGGTGCGATGGTGGCGCTGGGCGCGGGCCAGCGGGTCAGCATCGAAGCGGAAGTCATGCTCCACCTCGGGAAAGATGTGGCCGCGCGCGAGCCACTGGAAGTGCACGGCGATGCCATCGCTGGCATCTCCCCGGCGATCGAACTGGTCGACTACGCGCTCCCCGGCGAGGACCTGGCGCGGATCGTGGAGTTTTCGATGTTCCATGCAGGCACGGTGGTGGGCGAGCGGCGGAGGGGGATCCCGGCCGATGCGAGCGCAGCCCTGGTGCGGGTGCTCAAGAACGGGGAGGCCGTTGCCCCTCCGATCCCGGGCCGCGTGCCTGCAGACCTGGCAGAGGTCGTTGCCCTCGTGGCCGCGGCGCTGGAGGACTGCGGCGAGCGGCTGCTCGCAGGCGACCGCGTGATCTGCGGGAGCTACATCGCGCCCTTCCCGGTGGCGCCGGGCGACCGGGTGGTGGCCGAGTACGGCTTCGGCCTGGGGCAGGTAGCGGTAACGTTCAGCGGCGCGGGCTGAGTGCCGCCCCGGCGGGTACACTTCGAGGTATGACGCAGTTGCAGGCAGCGATTTTCGATATCGGCGGGGTGCTGACGCATTCGCCGGTCACCCGCATCAAAGACTTCTGCCGCGAGCACGGGATCCCGGATGAGGTCCGTATCGCGGTCTTCGGCCCCGAAGACGGGCCGTGGTCGCGATTTGAGCGCAGCGAGCTGACCCCGGAGGGGTTCGCGGGCGAGTTCGACCGCCACCTGGCAGCAGTGGGGACAGGCGCAACGGGGAAGTTCTTCCTGGAGTGGTTCTTCCAGGGATTCGGTGAGCGGCCCGAAATGATCGCGGTGGTGAAGCACCTGCGCGGCCAGGTGAAACTCGGTTCGATCACGAACAACGTCGCGCGCGATGAACCGGCCCAGCGCCGCACCTCGGGTCTGGACGTGCACAGCCTGTTCGATGTGGTGGTGGAGTCGGCGATCGTCGGCGTGCGCAAGCCAGAGCCGCGGATCTACCAGATCGCCTGCGAGCACCTGGGCATCGAACCGCACCAGGCGGTTTTCCTCGACGATATGGGGGCGAACCTGAAGGGGGCGAAGGCGCTGGGCATGCGCACCATCAAGGTCGACCACACCACCAGCGCCATCGACGAGCTGGAAGAAGCGCTGGGCATCCCGCTGCCGCGGCTATAGCGCCAGCACCGCAACCACCAGGAGAGGCCCGGCAGTCTTGCCGGGCCTCTCCTGTGTACTGTGCCCGGGCGGTCTACCTGCCGGCGGCGATGATCTCGGCCGCGTAGGCGATGAAGCGGTCCGCCGTGACGAGGTCGATGCCCTTGCCACGCTGGCCCTCGAGCTGGTTGATGAACGCATCGAGGGCATTCCACTCGACGGAGTGCTTCGCCTTCGCGTGCTGACGTTGCACCTGTTCGAGCTTATCCATCAGGCCGCGGTAGACGTCGGCGTTTGGCACCAGGCCTTCGGCCCGGGCCCGCTTGAGGTTGTTGATGAGGCTCTCGGGCGTAGCCTCGATTTCGAACGCGCAGCCCGTCGAGCCCGAGTTACCGATGTTGTCGGCCGCGGAGACCGTGACGGTGCGGGTGTCGGGATAGTACTGGTACATGTCCAGCACTTCGCCATCCACCACGACCTTCGTGCCGCCGGGCGCCAGGTACCCATCGATGGTCGAGCCGATGCTGGCAACACCGGAACCATCGGCGCCATCCGCCACGTCGTAGTCGAGCGTGGCGAAATCGTCGGTGTCGAAGGTCATGCCGAACGGCGGGGTCTTGCAGGTGACCACCGGGGCGGTGGTATCGAGCCAGTACTCGACGACGGTTGAGGCGGCGGGGTCGAGCCCGGCCGGTGCGTCGAAGGGATGGCAGGGGTCGGCAGCCTGGACCTCGATGACGTACTTGCCATCGGGGCCGGAGAGACTGAACTGGTCACCCTGTTCGGCGGTTACCCAGCTGCCGCCGTTGATGCGATAGCGGATAGAGAGTTCGCTCTCAGCGAAACCCTTTCCGGCCGGGGTATCGGATGCCGAGAGGGTGAAGACGTTGTCGCCGCCGACGAACTTCCGCTGGCCGTTGTCGTGGAAGGCCCCGGACTGGACCAATGAGATGTTCGGCGCCGAGGGGTCGGAAGCGGAGTCGCGGCTGACGCCGTCGCCATACGCAGGCCACTCGGTGGAGGTGTCAGCGGCGGGCCACCACTCGGGGTTGGTCTCCCAGTTGTCGAAGAGGACGCCGAAGGCGGGGCGGAGGACACAGCTTTCCCAGACAGGCATGGTGCCCCAGCCGCCATTGAGCGACGCCGGCCGCGGCTCGGCGCCTTCGGGACAATACCCACCCTCGGTGCAGAAGCGGGGGAGGCCATCCTGGCGCCACGCATGGTCAGAATCGATGGAGCGGAGCCACGGTTCGCCGCTCTCGAGGGCGGTGAACATGAAGTTCACGCGGTCGCCGCCCGGGTAGGTGGCCACGCTGCGGCCGAGGATGTCGCTCATCACCTGGTTCAGCGTGTCGCCGTTCAGGAGCAGCAGCTTCGCGGTGACGATGGTGTTCTCAAGGGGATCGAAGTTCTCGACGATGAACTGGACATTGTCCTTGAGGCGGCGGTCGGGATGGTGATGGTCCGCGGGCAGGCCGAGGATGGCGTCGAGCCGCTCGTGCTCGCCCTCGGCGAAGAGGCCGGCCTGGTTGAAGACATCGAGCGGGGGCGGGAGCTGCCGGGGCAGGGCCACCGGGTCGAGGTAGGAGGCGGGGTTCCGCACGACATCGGCGAAGACTTCGACATCGAAGCCGAGGACATCGCTCAGGCTTTCGAGGACCTTGTCCTTCAGGTACTGCTTCAACTCATCCAGGGGGGCGGCGAGCGGGTTCGGCAGGTCGATGGCCTCGTCGATTGCGTCGAAGATCTCGTCGGCGAACTCGATCAGGTCGCCAACGGCGTCGGGGAAGCCAATCATCGAGAGCAGATGCGGGTCGGCGGTGGTAAAGCCTTCGCCGAGCGTATCGAGGAAGGTATCGATGACACCGATAGCGTCCTCGCAGTTTGCACGCGGGCCGGTGACCAGGTCGCCGCCCTCTTTGTCGCTGCACTCCTCGTCCTGGAGGACGCGGCGGGTGTGGGGATCGAACTGGCCGGCGGCGAAGGCCTGGCCGACGTTGCCCCAGTGCTGGAGACCGTGGTCGATATCGTCGACCCAGGCGCGCAGGTAGGCGTCGATCACTTCCTCGAGGGCGGCTTCAAGGGCGTTCGTTGCCCAATCGGCGAATCCAGTGAATGACTCCAGTAAGAGCGCACCCAGTGCGAGGGGGCACTCGATGGGGTCCGGGATTCCCGAGCATTCGGCCCAGACGCGGTCGATTTTCGCGGCGAGGCCGTTGAAGGCGTTGAGCGCCTGCTGCCAGTTGGCATTGGTGCCCGCGCTGTCGTAAAGGTCGTTGCGGAGGTCGAAGAAGAACTCGAGCAGCGGGCCGCGGGCGGCGGTCGGCTGGCCCGGCAGGGGCAGCGTGAGATGGCCGTTCGCGTCGGCAGCGCGGCCGATGAACGTCTCCCAGAGGAAGAGGTCGGGAGGAGGGGCGTAGGCGATCCCGTGCGTGGCGTCGTCGGAGTACTGCTGGTCTCCGTTTTCGTTCACTTCGCCGGGCACCGGGGAGCGTTCGGGGTTGCCATCGAAGCCCGGGGTGGCATCGCCGATGTAGCCTTCGACGATGATGTGCTTGAGGGCGATGGCGGCGGTCGCCGGGTCTTCGGCGATCTCGCCCACCGAGGGGAAGACGCCCTCGGCGAAATCGTTCACGATGGTGTGCGCCCACATGTCGCCGGCCGCATGGGTGAGGAACCCGTAACCGAAGGCGAGGATCTGGAGCTTCTCGTCCTCGGTGTAGCGCGGGTCGACCTGGGCATCCCAGGCCTTGTTGAGCACGTGGCGCAGCCAAAGCCCGGTGTTTTCCGGGTGGATGACGGACTGGCCCATGATGAGGTCCGGATAGGCATCCGGACCGACGACGCCCGCGTTGTACCAGGCGGGCTTCTGCTGGAGCGCCATCACCAGACGCGGGTTGACCGCGTATTCACGGCCGTTGATGGTGACGTGGCCGTCATCGACCGCGTCGTTGTAGGCGTTATCGCCAGTGAAGTTGTGGGTATATGGCTTCCAGGCATCGGCCGGGCCTGGCTTGGCGGCCAGGAGCAGGGCGATGAGGAACGGGATGGTGAGCAGGATGATTCGCTCGGTTCGAGCCAAAGTGCGCACTCCGCGTCGTGGGGTTGCAGGCCCCCGCAGCGGAACCTGCCGCATTCGACCGTAGGAACCCGGGGGCGTTGGGCTCTGTGCGGCGCTTCACCAAAACCCCGGGGAGGGTCCCGATTTCAGCCCAAAGGCCGAGTGGCCCGCATAACGCGCCAACCGGAAATGGGATACTCTTCGCTTCACGCTAAGGATCGGAGCGAACGGACGGCATGGAACAGTGGGAACTCGACCTCATCGCCAGGGTGCGCGAGCTTGCGCGCGGGGCGTGGATTGAACGGGCGGCCCGGTACGACCGCGAAGGCAGCTTCCCCCGCGAGAACCTGGACGAGCTACAGGCGCTGAAGGTCCCGCAGATGGCGCTCTCCCGGGAG
>CAYUVT010000104.1:0-10694 GCA_964448165.1 uncultured Anaerolineaceae bacterium
GCCGGGGAGGTTGGGGATGTTCGGTGGTTGTGTCACGGGCGGCCTCGCCTTTTCGAGCTGGTGAGGGATTGTGGCAGATCCGGGAAGCGTGCGCGGCGGCGCTGCCCGGGCGCGTGCCCCTGAGCAGGCCCGTATACTTCGCGATCCATGAACGACTCCCGCTACGCCACCTGGCCCGAGGACTACGCGAGCAAGCTGATGGAGCCCGCCGGTGCCGCCGCACTCGTGCGCCCGGGCGATACCATCGTCATCCCCATCGGCTCGATCACGCCCAACCTGTGCCATGCCATCTGGGACCGGCGCGACGAGCTGAGCGACATCGACATCCTTTCGTGCGCTCCCTTCGTCGACCCGGGCTGGTACGAGCCCGGGCACCCCGCATTCCGGACGCACGTTGAACTGTTCAATACCGCCGTGGCACGCCAATCGATGTTGCGCGGCGATACGGACTTCGTCTCGGTACCGTTCAGCCGCCGCTTCAAGCTGGAGGACGAACGGGGCGGCGGCGTGTTCGGCTGCGACGTGGTGCTCATCGGGGTTTCGCCACCCG
Source organism: uncultured Anaerolineaceae bacterium (assembly GCA_964448165.1). Taxonomy (GTDB): domain Bacteria; phylum Chloroflexota; class Dehalococcoidia; order Tepidiformales; family Tepidiformaceae; genus Amarobacter. The sequence goes on from CAYUVT010000104.1 coordinate 551, forward strand.
ACCGGTTCGGGTTCTGCAGTTTTGGGACGAGCCTCTGGAACAAGCTCTCGTATGCCCGGCGGGCGCGCACCGTGCTGGCCGAGGTGTTCCCCGGGTACCCGCAGACAGGCGGGACAAACCGCATCCATGTTTCGGAGATCGACGCGTTCGTGGATGGCGGCGATGCGCCGCCCACCCGAGTGGCGCGCGAGGCCACGCCGTTTCCGAAGGCGATCGCCGGGTACGTCAACGACCTGGTGAAGCACGGCGACACGATCCAGATTGGCACCGGCATGATGACGCTTCAGCTCGCCAACAACGGCGCGTTCGACGGGCTGGTCGATCTCGGCGTGCACAGCGAGGTTTCGACGCCGGGCCTGAACGACCTGGTCTATAAGGGAGTGATCACCGGAGCGCGGAAAACACGGCACCCTGGGAAGTTCGTGGCCACGGCGCTTTCGGCGAGCACGCCCGAGGAGATCGAATTCATCCACGAGAACCCGGTCTACGAAGTGCACGAGGTGCACTACACCAACGATATCCAGCTCATCGCCGCGCACGACAACATGGTGGCGATCAACAACGCGATGACGGTGGACCTGACGGGGCAAATCGCCGCCGAGTCGATCGGGCCGGACATGTGGAGCGGGCCGGGCGGGCAGCTGGAGTTCGTGATCGGTGCCACGCTTGCGAAGAACGGGCGGAGCATCACCATCCTCCCCGCCGCCGCGAAAGAGGATTCGTTGAGCCGCATCGTCGCGCAGCACCCCCCGGGGACCGTGGTCACGGTCCCGCGCCAGTTCGCCGACTACGTCGTCACGGAGTTCGGGGTGGCGAGCCTGTATGGGAAGAGCGACCGCGAACGTGCGCGCGAGCTCATCAACATTGCCCACCCCGACCACCGGGCGGAGCTGCGCCGGGCGTTCGGGAAGCAGCTGTAACGTCAGGCGCTTCGCGGAGCGAGCGGCTTCGCCGGGTTGCCGGCGACGGTGACGCCGGCCGGCACCGGCCGGATGACGACGGCGCCCGCGCCGACGACCGCCCCCTCGCCGATGGCCGGGCCGGGCATCACGGTCGCGCCGGCGCCGAGGAACGCGGCTTCGCCGATGGTCACGCCGCCAGCGAGAGTGACTCCGGGGCTGAGCTGGACGGCGGCGCCGAGCTCACAGTCGTGGTCGACCGAACAGTTGGCGTTGAGCAGGGCGAAGTCGCCGATGGTGGCATCCGGGGCGACGATCGTGCCGGCAAGGATGATCACGCCGCGGCCGAGCCGGGCATGGGGGGAGACCACGGCCGCCGGGTGAGTCACCGATGCGAGCGAGCCCCCGGCGGCGAGGATCGCCCCGGCGAGCTCGCGACGGAGGACGGGATTGCCCATGGCCACGGCGAATTCCACGCCCGCGTCGAGCATCTGCTTCCAGGATGAGAGTGGTCCGAGCACTTCGACGCCAAGCACGGCGGTCCCGGGCGGGAGCGTGTCATCGAGGACGCCGGCGACGTGGCGGCCAGAAGCGTGGAGCGCATCGAGCACAACTTTGGCCTGGCCACCGGGGCCATGGAGAAGGATGACCGGGCTCACGGCCGGTAAGTGTAACGGCCCGGCAGTTCACGCGATGGGTGAGGCGAAAAGGGCGGCAATCCGGGCGGCGACCGTCTTGAGCGGCGCGGTGCTGCGGGCACCCCGGGCAAGCAGGAGGGCGCCCTCCAGTGATGCGATGACAAAGGTTGCCAGGCCGGCGGCCTCATCGGGAGGGTAGCCCTCGGCGGCGAGGCGGCGGGCGATGGGCTCCTGCCACGCGGCAAAGGCTTCGGCACAGGCGGCTTCGACCTCAGCGGCACCGAGCGCTGCCGCTTCGAGGGCGGTGGCGGCCACCGGGCAGCCGTCCCGGTAGTCCGAAGTGGAGAGGGAGTGCTCGTAGAAGCTGGCGAAGGCCCCTATCGCGTCTGCGACGGTCGGGCTACCCGCCATCGCCGTCTCAATGGCGGCGGTGACGCGCGCGGCGGAGAGGCCGATCGCCTCGGCGACGAGCTGGTTCTTGCCGCCGGGGAAGTGATGGTAGAGCGAGCCGCGCGGCGCTTGCGACGCCTCGAGGATCTCGTTGAGGCCGGTCGCGGCCATCCCCTGGCGCTGCACGAGGCGGGCGGTGGCGGCGAGCATGCGTTTCCGAGTGCCGGAATCCCCGGACATGTGAAGCACGTTACACCCGGTAGACCGATCGGTCTACTACTATGACGACTGGTCTACCGAAAGGAGAGGATGCGTGAAGCAGCTGATGTTCGTCGAGCGAGGGCGGGTTGAGTGGCGGGAAGGGCCGGTGCCGGACCTCCTGGACGAGGGCGATGCACTCGTTCGCCCCCTGGCAGTCGCCACGTGCGACATTGATCGCGGGTTCATCGACGGCACCGTCAGGGTGCCGGGCCCATTCCCACTCGGCCACGAAGGCATCGCCGAGGTGGTGCGTGTTGGTCCTGCCGTCCGGTCAGTCCGGCCGGGCGAGCGCGTGGTGGTGGCGTTCCAACTCTCGTGTGGCACGTGCGAGCGATGCCGCCGCGGCATCACGAGCGCCTGCTCGACGGTGCCGTCTCGATCCGCGTTCGGGATGGAACCCCTGGCCGGCGCGTGGGGTGGGTTTTTCAGTGACCTCGTTCGCGTCCCACACGCGGATGGCGTGCTCGTGAAGGCTCCGGCCGGCGTCAGCCCGGTCGCCATCGCAAGCGCGAGCGACAACCTGCCCGACGCCTACCGCACGGTGGCGCCGCACCTGGCGTCGCGGCCCGGCGCGGACGTGCTCGTGGTCGGAGGCGGCGCCTGGAGTGTGGGGCTCTATGCCGCCGGGATGGCACGGGCCCTGGGCGCGGGCCGCGTGGACTATGTCGACCACGACCAACGACGCCTCGATATCGCGGCCCGCCTTGGGGCGCACGTCATCGACGGGCCCGTGCCCAGGAAGCTCGGCCCGTACGCCATCACGGTGGACGCATCGGCGCGGCCGGAAGGGCTCGCCCTGGCCCTGCGGTCGACGGAACCATACGGCGTTTCGACGAGCGTCGGGATCTACTTCCAGCCCGAGACGCCGGTGCCGCTGTACGAGATGTTCGTCTCGGGGATTACCTTCCACACCGGGCGGGCCAATGCGCGGGCAGACATCCCCGCGGTGCTGGACCTCGTGGCGAGCGGCGCCTTCGACCCCACCCCCGTGACGACACATACCGTCGGCTGGGAAGATGCGGCCGAAGCGTTGCTGGAGCTGCCGGTGAAGCTGGTAGCGGTGCGTGAACAGGAGTAAGGCAATGACGGTGCTGTATGAGACAACGGGGCCGGTCGCGGTGGTGACTATCAATCGTCCGGAGGTGCGGAATGCCATCGACCGGCCAACGGCGACGGCGCTCCGGGAGGCGTTCGAGCGCTTCGATGGCGACGACAGCCTTTCGGTGGCGGTGTTGACGGGCGCCGGGGGCACATTCTGTGCGGGAGCCGACCTGAAGGCTGTGGCGGAAGGCAGGGGCACTCGCGTGACGGAGGAGGGCGACGGGCCGCTGGGACCCACACGGATGCTGCTTTCGAAGCCCGTGATCGCGGCTATCGAGGGATACGCGGTAGCCGGGGGGATCGAGCTGGCGGCGTGGTGCGACCTGCGAGTGGCCGCGCGAAACGCGGTGTTCGGCTGTTTCGAACGGCGCTGGGGCGTTCCGCTGGTGGATGGTGGGACGATCCGGCTGCCGCGGCTCATTGGACACAGCAATGCGCTGGACCTGATCCTCACGGGGCGCCCCGTATCCGGGGAGGAGGCACGGCAGATGGGGCTGGCAAACCGCCTCGTCGAGCCGGGCACCGCCCTGGACGAGGCGCTGCAACTCGCCCATCAGCTGGCGGCATTCCCCCGGACGTGCCTGAGGCAAGACCGGCTTTCGAGCTACGAGCAATGGGGCCTGCCGCTGGTGGAAGCCCTGCGGAACGAGTACCGCCGCGGGTGGATCACGCTGGAAAGCAACGAAGCGCGGGAAGGCGCGAGCCGCTTTGCCGCCGGGGAAGGGCGTCACGGCCGCTTCTAAGCCTGGCCCGTGCCAACCAGGGAGGTTGAGAGCGGAGATCTGTGCAAAATGCATCGGATCTTCACAACTTCTTCGCAAACGAACCGGTATCGTTCGCGTATCCGGTCGTCGTGCCGGTGGTTCCCTCGCCTGCTTCCCCTGGCCCGCGATCCGGGGGAGCAGGCTCTTATGACGTTGATGCCCGGAGTGGTGATGAAGCCTGGAGTCCTGGTTGTCGAGGACGACGCAAAGACAGCCGAACTCATTCGCCTGTACCTGGACAGGGATGGCTACCCGGTGATTGTGGCGCGGAACGGGCGCGAAGGCCTGGAACTTGCCCGGCGCCACCAGCTCGGGCTCGTGCTGCTCGACGTGATGATGCCGGAGATGGATGGACTGGAAGTGTGCCGGCTGCTCCGCGAAGAGTCGGATGTCGGCATCATCCTGGTGACCGCGAGAACCGACGAGGTTGACACCCTGCGGGCGCTCGACCTGGGCGCGGACGACTACGTGACCAAGCCGTTCCGGCCGCGAGAGCTGCTGGCACGCGTGCGGGCCGTGTTGCGGCGCCGGGGCGCCAACGAGGCGAACGAGGCCTGTGAGCTGGAGTTCGGGTCGCTCCGCATCGACGGGCGACGGCACGAGGTGCGGGTGGATGGCATCGATCGGCGCGTAACCAGGAAGGAGTTCCAGCTGTTGATGACGCTGGCGAAGGAGCCGGGGAAAGCGTTCACGCGGCTCGAACTGCTGGAAAAGGCGTTCGGCTACAACTATGAAGGGCTGGAGCGCACAATCGACGCGCATGTTCGAAATCTGAGGAAGAAGATCGAACGCGATGCCGAACGTCCGCAATTCATTGAGACGGTTTACGGGGTGGGGTACCGGTTCGCGGATCGACCGGATGCGCCATAGCCTGCGGTGGCGGCTCCTGGCAATGCTTGCGGCTGTTCCCGTGCTGGCGCTGGTAGCGGTCGCCGTTGCCGCGCGGGTGACGGCGGATTCGCAGCTCGACCAGAATCGCCTGAAGTTCCAGATCCAGCAGGTGCGGCGCGTGGGCGGCGGGCTCGCGGGCGGGAGTGAGGACGAGTTCCCCGTATTCACCACCGAGGTGGGCCTGGAGAGCGGCAGCCAGCCGGTGCTCTTCGACCCGGGCACGGGCGATGCCTATACGCTTCGCGCCGATATGGGTTTCATCGAGGCATTCGAGGACGATCAGCGCCGGACGATCGCAGCCCTGAACCGCCAGGTGACCATCGCCACGATTGCCGTGGCGGTGGTGGCTACCGGGGCGGCGGCCTGGTTCACTCGCAGGATCATGCGGCCGGTCGAGCAGCTGACAGAGGCGGCACGTGAACTCGAGGCGGGAGTCCTGACCCGCCGGGTGAAGGTGCGCGGGTCCGATGAGGTGGCCCTCCTGGGGCGAGCCTTCAATAGCATGGCCGAAAGCCTGGAGCGGAACGAAGAACTTCGAAAACAGCTGACTTCGGACATCGCGCACGAGCTGCGGACACCGTTGAACAACCTCGCCGGTTACCTTGATGCGATCGCGGATGGAGTGGTTGAGGCGGATGCGGGCACCATCGCGTCGCTGCAGGAGGAGGCGAACCTGCTGGTGCGGCTGGTAGCCGACCTGGAGGAGCTTTCGCTGGCCGATGCAGGGCGGCAGGTGCTGAACCTGGAACCGCAGGGGCTGGCGCGGATCATCGAACAGGCCGTCGCGAGCGTCGCACCGCGAGCCCGAGCCGCGGGGATCGTCATCGTGCAGGAGACGCGGCCCACGCCGCTGGTGGATGTTGATGGGCGGCGCATCGCGCAGGTCCTCCGGAACCTGCTCGAGAATGCCATCCGCCACACACCGGCCGGTGGCACCATCCGCGTTGGCCTGGCGGAAGGCGGTGGAGGCGTCCGGGTGGTGGTGAGCGACGATGGGCCGGGTATCCCGCCAGAGCACCTGCAGAACATCTTCGAGCGGTTCTACCGCACCGATGCATCCCGGACCCGAGCGACTGGAGGGGCTGGGCTCGGCCTCGCGATTGTGAAGCAGCTGGTGGAGGCCCACGGCGGGCGCGTGTGGGCAGAGAACGAGCCCGCGGGCGGCGCCCGATTCACAGTTGAGCTGCCCGTCTCGGAGCTGGAGCGGGAAGCAGCCGGAATCCCGCGGGGCGAGCCGGGGCTGCAAACCTCATAGCCTCTTGACAGTAACTTCTCGCAAGCTTGACCGGTGCCCCGCTGGTTCTTCACAGGATCATCATGTGTTCATCATGAAATCGTCACCAACCTGTGACATTATCGCAACACTCATTGGGAACGATTGAAGATTTCGGCTCGTTGATCAATTTCATGAACTACAGGCGTTGACTTCGCTTACTTCGTCTCTCACCTTACCGGTCGGGAAACCGAAAGAGGAGGGAAATATTCCCCATGCAACGCCTGAGGTTCTATAGCCTTCTGGGCCTGCTCATCGTGTTGTTGGCCTCGCTGGCGCTTGCCGCGTGTGGTGACGACGACGACGATCCGGGAACGGACGCGACGAACACACCAAGCGGTGATGCGCCGAAAAAGGGCGGCGAAATCACCATCGCCTATGCGGAACCGGATAGCTTTGATCCGCACTATTCGGCCTTCGCCCAGGATATCGGTGTCCAGCGGATGGTTTGGCGCGGGCTCTACCGGCTGACGCTCGGGAACAAGACCGAACCGGAGATGGCCGAGGCCATGCCCGAGGTGGCGGCCGATGGGAAGACGTACACCATCAAGCTGAAGCCGGGGCTGAAGTGGTCCGACGGCCAGCCGCTGACGGCGAAGGACTTCGTCGCCGGGATCCAGCGCACGTGCAACCCCGACAACGCAGGGAACTACAAGGACACGATCAGCAACATCGTGGGTTGTGACGAGTACTACTCGGCCGCGGATAAGAGCGCCGATGAGAAGAAGAAGCTCCAGGAAGCGGTTGGGGCGACGGCGCTCAACGACACGACCATCGAGTTCAAGCTGGAGAATCCCCAGCCGACGTTCCCGATGATCCTTTCGCTGTGGATGACATTCCCCTCGCCGAGCCACATCGTGACCGACCCGGGGCAGGCCTGGCCGGATGTGACGAAGCTGGCCTACAACGGCCCCTACAAGATCCAGAGTTACACCGCGAAGGATTCTGCGGTGCTGGTCCGGAATGATAACTGGGCGGGCACGCCGGCAAACATCGACAAGATCACGATGAAGTACATCGATAAGCTCGATGTTGCGGAGAACGCGTACCGCGCGGACCAGATCGACCTGACCCGTGCGAACCTGACGAACCTGACGGCGATCAAGGCGGATCCGAAGCTGGGCAAGGAGTTCTTGCAAGTCGGCGGGGTGACCACCCGTGCCGTCCACATGAACCTGGAGAAGAAGCCGCTGGACAATGCGAAGGTGCGGCTCGCCCTTTCGCAGGCAACGGACCGCGAGACGCTGAACAAGGTCGCCTTCCAGGGCGCCTACATCCCGAGCACCACGTGGATGCCGCCGGCCGTGGTCGGTGGAGGGGTCACCGAGAAGACCTTCGACGCGATCGTGGGCTTCAACCCGGAATCGGCGAAGAAGAACCTGGCCGAGGCGGGCTACCCTGACGGCAAGGGCTTCCCTGAGCTCACCATCGTGGTGAACGACGTGCCCGACCGGAAGGCGACGGCAGAATTCCTCAAGGAGCAGTGGAAGAAAATCCTCAACATCGACATCAAGATCGAGGTGGTGGATTCGAAGACTCGCTCCTCACGGTTCACCAGCGAGGATTACGAACTCTTCCCGGGCGGCTGGACCCAGGATTATCCCGATCCGGAAAACTGGGTGGCCGGGCTGTTCAACAGCGACGGAGCCAACAATCACTACGGTGTCGCCGATAAGCAGCTGGACGACCTGTTCAAGAAGGCGTACTTCAACACAAACGATGAAGATCGCCGGAAGCAGTACCAGGAGATCAACAAGCTGCTCAGCGCCGATCCGATGCTGGTTGGGCCAGTGCTCTACCAGGAATCGTTCAACTACCTCATCAAGCCCGCACTCAAAGGGCCACGCGAGAACGTGAGCCCGCTGGACGCGCACCTGGCAGGCGACTGGAACGTCGAGGCCTGGTACCTGGACAAGTAAGGCGCATCCCCGTGGGGCTGGCAGCAACCGTTGCCAGCCCCATCTCTTTCCCCGAGACAAACCGATGACCGCGTATATCCTTCGCCGCTTGCTGGTGATGGTTCCCCTGCTGTGGGCGATCGCCACCATCACCTTCTTCCTGATGCATGCCGTTCCGGGCGGACCGTTCGATAACGAAAAGCCCCTGCCGCCAGCCACGGTCGCAGCGCTCGAACGGAAGTACAACCTCGATGGTTCCCTTGGGGAGCAGTACCTGAACTTCCTTGGCAACCTTGCCCGCGGCGACCTGGGGCTTTCGTTCCGGCAGAACCGCCCGGTGAGCCAGGTGATAGGCGACGGCTTTCCCCAGACAGCGCAGCTGGGGCTTTGCGCCTTTGCCTTCGCACTGGTGCTCGGTATCACCCTGGGGGTCGTCTCCAGCGTGAAGCAGAACGGGCCAATGGACTACCTCGGCGTCTTCATTGCGACCGCTGGGGCAGCGGTGCCGAACTTCGTTCTCTCGGTGTTCCTGGTCCTCTTCTTCGCGCTCCGTCTCGGCTGGTTCGATGTGATCGGGTGGGAATTTGGCAACCCGCGCCAGATGGTGCTGCCCGTGGTCGGGCTCGGCATGTACCCCGGGGCGTTTATCGCGCGGATAACGCGGGCGTCGATGCTCGAGGTACTGCGCCAGGACTACATTCGCACGGCGCGCGCGAAGGGCGTGGGTGAATTCCACGTGGTGATGCAGCATGCGGTGCGGAACGCGATGGTGCCGGTGCTTACCGTCCTCGGACCAATCCTCGCGGCGCTCATCACCGGGTCGTTCGTCATCGAGCAGTACTTCGCCATCCCGGGAATCGGCCGGTCGTTCGTCGAGGCAGTGGGCGTGCGGGATTACGACGTCATCATGGGCATGACGTTGCTGTACGCGACGGTGATCGCGTTGCTGAACCTGGCGGTGGATGTCAGTTACGCCATCGCCAACCCCAGGATTCGCTACTCATGAGCATTTCGGAAAACGCAGCGGTGCTGGCGAACGGGGGGATCCAGCGCCCGAAGAGACAGGTCGGACTGTGGGGGCTGGCCTTCCAGCGCCTCAAGCGGAACCGGCTGGCCATGGCCGGCGGGGTGGTGTTGCTGGCGCTGCTGGTGGTGGCGACGCTGGCCGGCGTTTCCGATGCGGTGGGCCGCTACCGGCCATCGGAACAGCAGTACGAGGAGATCCTCACGGGCCCGACCGCCAGCCACTGGTTCGGGACCGACAACCTGGGGCGCGATACGTGGGCGCGGACATGGGAGGGCGCCCGCATCTCGTTGAAGATAGGCATCGGGACGCAGCTCGTCGTCCTGTGTATTGGCATCGCCGTCGGGGCGGGAGCGGCACTGGGCTCGCGCTGGACCGATGGCGTGTTGATGCGATTCACCGACCTGATGTACGCGTTCCCCGACCTGCTGGCGATCATCCTCATGCGCGCCGTGCTTTCGCAGCGTGATTGGCCGGTGATCGGCACGGGCGACCCACAGCTACCGGGGCTGCCTGGCCCATTGCTGCAGGTGATCCTGGCGATTTCGTTCGTGGGCTGGGTGACGCTCGCCCGGCTTGTGCGCGGGCAGATGCTGGCGTTAAAGGACATGGAATACGTGATGGCGGCCCGGGCAATGGGGGCCAGCGAGCGCCGCGTGGTGTTCGTCCACATGCTGCCAAACACGCTCGGGCCGGTCATTGTGGCGGTGACGTTCGGCATCCCGACCGCGATCTTCGCCGAGGCGTTCCTGGGGTTTATCGGGTTCGGGCTGCCGCCACCAACGGCGAGCCTGGGGACCCTCGTGGCCGAGGGCTACACCTATGTGCGCGTGAACGAGTGGATGATCGCGGTGCCTTCGGCGGTGATTGCCGTGCTGATGCTGTGCTTCACCTTCCTGGGGGATGGGCTTCGCGATGCGCTCGACCCCCGGACGCGGAGGTAGGCAGGCGGGATCAGACCGGGATGGTGAGCGAAACGGTGGTGCCCTCGCCGGGAGCGCTCTG
>CAYUVT010000105.1:0-10682 GCA_964448165.1 uncultured Anaerolineaceae bacterium
AGGTAACCCGGGAGGGCTTGCCGAAGCACCCGCATCGAGCCTCCTTCGCGGACCTCCAAATGGCTACCTGCCCGACGAAGAGGACTGCTACCAAACCTCCCAGGGCCGACATGCTGGCGAGGCGCCATCGGTCGGCAAGGACCGTGGCGAAAACGAGCGTCGGAATCACGACCTCCAACGATGGCAGACCCACCAGGGCCGCAGGCTGCATCTTTCGCGGCAGGCCCCACGACGCGACAGATGTCCGGTATTGCGCCCACCGCAGACCCTTGATGATACCGGCGAATCCCACGACACCCGCGAGGCCCAGTGCGAACAGCGTCACGATTAGGCCGACCATGACTCCCCCACCTCTCACGGAATCTTATTGCTTCTGAATGACGAATGGGCGTACGTTGGAATCACCAGTAGTACATCCATGTGCTTGCTTCGTAGATGTAATTGCAGCCCCATCCTGTGTTTACGCCGTTGGCGGAGCAGCATTCGATGTGGACATGTGCTCCGTAGAAACAATAGTCGCCGTTGCCATCGCCGTCGCAATCGCCTCCACCGCAGTAGCCGGATGGCGTCGTGAATATCTTGTTGGGCGACTTCTTTATCGACCCGTAAGTTGAGAGGTTTTGGCCGCCGTAGTTCACAGACGTGACGTGTGCGAAGACCACCGAGCCGAAGAGCGTGCCGCTCTGATTGGTCCCCGTGTAGAGGTCTACCTGGATCACGGTGGTGTAGGGAGAGGAGGCGCACCCAGTGCAGGCGCGACAAGCTCCCTCGCCAACATACCAGGTATTGATGCTGAGACAGCCGGGGTCGATGTAGATATAGGCATCCCCGTATCCCGAGATGTCCCAGGGGGAAGAGCAACGGACGCTGGGATGCGAACCCCCGCTGCAATAGTAGGGGGAGCCGCCGCTGAAGTACGATCCCGCGTTGCCGCTCTTTGGGGCGTAGAGGTAGGTTGACATGGTTCTATCCTCCTGAGTGTTCTCGACTCGTCATCCGGCAAGTACGGTGAACGACGGCGCCAGTTGGTCGAGCGAGACACCTGGCAGTAGAGTCGAATCAAACTCGACCACGAAGAGCGCGTCGCCCTCCGTCCAGAGCGCCGTGAATCCGGTGCCCTGTGAGAGCACCACCCCGGGCGCAGGGAGGTAGCCCACCTTTTCCGGCGGGATGAGGCCGGATGAAGGGGAACCGGACGGCGCGACAGGAATGGGGCGCCCGACGCCTCGATCGAGCCGCATCGTAAGAACCGGGGCATCCCCCGGCGTTCCCTGCCGTCGATACTCGGTGGAGCACCACACCAGCTGGCCTTGTGCATTCACGCGAACGTATGTCTCGGCAGCCGCCAGGCCGCGAGCAGCGATGGGAAGGGCCGCGGGGTCCAGTGCTGGCACAGGTACCTGGAATTGCCGTGCCGCTTCCCTAGCCGGCAGGAACGCGTCAGATCCGAGCGAGCCGTTACCTTCGCTCGCCGGGGCGACCACCGATGGCTTCGTGGTCGCAGGCGGGGCGGTGGCACCGAACGGGAGGAGCACAAAGTCGTGGAATATCTCTCCGTCCGCGGCAAATCCCGGCACGGCCAGAACACGAGTGGGCTGCATCAAACGAAATGGGTCGGCAAACCCCCGAACGGCCACGGCGGTGGCAGCAAGCGATGCTGTTCCCGCTGTCATCAGCCGTAGCATGTTTCGCCGAGTGGTTTTCATGGAATCTTGCCTCCTTCTCTCGGCCCCAGCTCGGAATCGATTTGCGAGCTAGCAAACTTCCGGCCGCGACGATAGCAGGGGAGGCGTCCATGACGACCATTGATTCTTGGTCACGAGCTCCGAGGTATGGTCTCGACACTCCGTGAGGCCGAATGTGTCTTGCCCGCAGCATCCAAATACAGACGCGCTGCCGCGTGCCGCGATCGGACACGGAGCTTTGTCAAGATGTGATGAAGGTGCGTCTCAACGGTGCACTCTGCGAGAACTAATCTGTCGGCAATCTCGCGGTTAGTGTAATGCTCGCTGACAAGCTTTAGGACCTCGAGCTCGCGGTCGGATAGCCGGTCCAAGCCTAACATGCCCGCCTCCGCGCCTGAGCGAGGCATTGAGGCACCCTCGCTCGTGCAGTGGCGCCAGACTAGCGTCTTCATTTGCGGGCAGTCAATAACTTCATGGAATATTTACACACAGTTCGCGTCGCGGAGACCCCGGCCCAGCAAAGCGCCAGCAGCAACGAGCATGGGCTCGGATCAGCGTCTTTCCTCTACACTCCCCCCATGCCAGATCTCGAAGCCGCCCGCGCCGCCGCCGAAAAGCGCGGCATCGGCCACTACGACCGCCACATCTTCCTCTGCATCGGCCCGGACTGTTGCACGCCCGAGGAAGGCGACCGCGCCTGGGGCCAGCTCAAGAAGGCTGCCGCCCGGATCAACGGCTCCCCCGACCGCGGCCGCCTCTACCGCACCAAGGTCGGCTGCCTCCGCATCTGCGAAGCCGGCCCAACCGCCGTCGTCTACCCCGAGGGCACCTGGTACGGCTGCCTCAACCCCGAAAACCTCGACCGCGTTATTACCGAACACCTGGCCAACGGCCAGGAGGTCGAAGACCTCGTCATCGGCCGCAACCCCCTCCCCCAACCGTGAATCGTGAATGGGGAGTGGGCGGGTTGGGGAGGACTCCTCCCTCCTCCCTCCTCCCTCCTACCCGCTCCGCTTCAGCCGCCCCGTCCGCTTCGCGTACCGCTCGCCCAGTGAGAACACGTACACGCCCAGGGGAATCATGAGCAGGCCGCTTGCGACCAGCCCGAGCATGGTCGGCCAGAGTTCCGCGAACCCCTCGCCGTCGATCAGCGCCGACCTAATCCCTTCGATGACGTAGGTCGCCGGGCTGAAGATCGAGATCGTCGCCAGCGGTTCCGGCATCTCGCTCGCCGTGATGTACACGCCGGAGATCAGCACCAGGGCCGCCTGGATCACGTGGGTCATCTCCGCTCCGCGCTCCGGGTACAGCAGCGGCAGCACCGCCCCCATGATCCCGATGCCCACCAGCGAGAGGCTCCCCGCGATCAGCACCGCACTCGCGCTGACGTAGTTCGCGTTCGCCATATTCAAATCGAACACGAGCACCACGATGACCAGCACCACCGCTGTATGCACAAAGCCATACACCAGCGAGAACAGCGCCGTCCCGACCATGTGCGTCCCGCGCCGCACCGGCGCCATGAACGTGTACTCGATCGTGCCCTCCCAGCGCTCCCAGCTGATCATTTCGCTCACGGTCTGGAACACCACAGCCAGGTAGTGCCACACCAGCGCCCCGATCGCCAGGAACAGGATCAGCGTGTCCACCTGCGCGGTACTTAGCGGCTGCCCGCCCACAGCCGTGTTCGCCCCGCGCGCAATCAGCACCACCGCGAGCGAATTCGCGATGGTGTACAGCATCCATACCAGCTCCCAGCCCCAGTACCGCTTCACCAGGTTGATGTTGCGTTCGACAAAGGCGTAGCTCGCCCGTAACTCGTGATAGGCCAGCGTCATGACTGTTCTGCCTCCCGGTCGGCTTCTTCCAGCTTCTTCCCCGTTAGCCGGAGGAAGACGTCCTCCAGCGAAGGTGGCGCCTCTCCCGCCTGGCGGACCATCTCTTTCAAGGCCGGCGGCGTATCGAGCGCCACGATCCGCCCCTTGTCCACGATCGCGATCCGATCGCACAGTTCGTCGGCTTCCTGCATGTCGTGCGTGGTGAGCACCACCGTCGCATCGTGTGTGTCGCGCAGCTCGCGAACGGCCGCCTGCACCTCCCGTTTCGAATGCGGGTCCAGCCCGGTCGTTGGCTCGTCGAGCAGCAGCAGCACTGGCGCCGTCAGGAACGCCCGCGCTATCGCCACCTTCTGCTGCATCCCGCGCGACATGTCCTCCATCGAAGAGCCGATCGACCGGTTCTCCAGCCCCAGCCTGGTGAGGATCTCCACGACCTTGCGCCGCGCGTAGGCCGGGTCCACGCCATAGAGCCGCGCCCCGTACATCAGGTTCTCCATCGGCGAGAGCTTCTTGAAGAACGACGCTTCCACCGAGACCCGGTTGATGAGCCGCTTCACCTGCGCCTCGTCCCGCTCCACGTCCAGCCCGAACACCCGCACCCGTCCCGTGTCGGGCATCAGCAGCGTCGACATCAGGCGAATCAGCGTGCTCTTCCCGGTCCCGTTTGGGCCCAGCACGCCGAAAATCTCGCCACGCTCCACCGCGAAACTCACGTGGTCGACCGCGACCACGCGCTTACGCTCCTGGCGCTTGCCGCGCATCCGCCCGATGAGTCCCGGGCCCTGCTGGAACACTTTCGTCACGTCATCGACTTCAAGGGCGCGGACGTCCGGGTCCACGTCGATCCGCAACCCGCGGAACGGCTCTGGCTCTGTGGCTGCCACCGTCACTGATATCCTCCTCGTGGTGTGGGCGTCTGCGGCCCGGGGGCCGCATGCCCCCGGCCTCTCTCACCCGGCACGACAGCGGGGATCAAAAAACCGTGGGCGCTTGGTTGTCTGGCGCCCACGGCTTCGAAACGGTCAAACCTGTCCCGTCTACTGCTCGATGGGCACCCTTCCGGCGCTGGGCGCGCCGAGGCGCAGCCGGAATGCAGCTGCGTGCATCACTGTCGTCATTGGCGGCGCCCCCTTTCGAACATCCCGCAGACTATAGTCCTAATCGACTGGACGAATCAACAACGCGAAACGGCCCGTGCGGGTTAACCGCCATCCGGTGATCGCAGACGCCATGCTGTTCGTTCATTTTGCGAAGGCCCATGCCGGCCCGCCGAAGGGGTACACCGATGACCGCCGATCTCGACCCGCGCGAACGCCGGTTGCGCCGCCTCCGCGCCTACAACCTTGTGATGGGCGCTTTCCACGCCGCCCAGGGCGTGGCCATTCTCGCCCTCGCCAACGACTTCTCGCTGCCGGTCACGGCCAGCTTCATGGAGGGCCCGCCGGGCTCCGCTCCACCCGAGCTGCGTCACCTCTTCGACGTCCGCATCGCCTGGGGTGTCGCCCTCTTCGTCTTCCTCTCGGCCGCCGCCCACTGGCTCATCGCTGCCCCGGGCATCTACGGCTGGTACGCTCGCAACCTGCGCCTCCACCGCAACTACGCCCGCTGGATCGAATACTCCGCCAGTTCCTCGATCATGGTCGTGCTCATCGCGATGTTCACGGGCATTAGCGATGTCGCGGCCCTCGTCGCCATCTTTGGCGTCAACGCAGCGATGATCCTCTTCGGCCTGCTCATGGAGCACTACGAAGAGCCCGGGCAGCCCAACTGGATGGCGTTCATCTTCGGCTGCCTCGCCGGGGCGGTTCCCTGGATTGCCATCGCTATCTACTTCACCAGCCCCGGCTTCGAAGCCTCGCCGCCGGGATTTGTCGTCGGCATCTTTGTGTCGCTCTTCGTGTTCTTCAACTGTTTCGCCGTCAACATGGTCCTGCAGTACCGGCGTGCCGGCCCCTGGCGCGACTACCTCTTCGGCGAAGCCGTGTACATCCTCCTCAGCCTGACGGCCAAGTCCGCGCTTGCCTGGCAGATCTTCGCCAGCACCCTCGTCGGCGGCGCCTGAGCTTCACTTCGCCACTTGCTTCAGTGGCACCTCGTACACGTTTACGGGGCTGCCGTCTTTCGCCGAGACCTCGAACACGACCAGGGTGATCGGCCCCGTGTCCGTGCCCGAAAGGTCGACATCGAACGCGAACGTGCCCCACGTGCCCGTGCCCGCCGTCGCCGTTGCGAAGCCCTCCCGGATCACCTTGCCGGAGCTGTCGCGCACTTCCCACGAAAGCGCCGCCTCGAACGTGTTCGAGGTGCCCGTCACCCGGATCTGCGTCCCCACTTCCTCGCCCGGCCGCGGCGATTCCACGAGGATCAGCGGCGTGTTGTCCCGGAAGTCATCCCGCGTCAGGTTCTTCGCGGGCACCCCCTCACCTCCGATGGCGTCGACGTCTTTGCCATCGAGCCGGATCGTCACCCGGTCCACCGTCTCGAACTGCGTCAGTGTGTAGACAACCTGCGCCACCCGGGTCGTCATCGAGAGCGACCCGCCGCCCGACTCGAACTCTCGCGAAAGGTCCACGGTCGCTGTCCCGCCCTTGATGGTGATACCCAGGAGCCGCGTCCCGGCAGGGATGGCGCTCCCCATCCCCAGGCCACGTTCGACTGCGTTCGGCCCCGCCAGGAGTGCTTCCATCGCCCCGCGTGCGACCGCCGGGACCGCCACCGCGCGGCCCGCTGTCGCGATGTGCTCATCCCGCGCGAAGTACACGGCAACCGCCAGGGTTGGCACCGGGGTCGGCGTCTGCCCTGGTGTTGGCTCCCGGGTTTCGACGGGTGTTGCCGTCAGCGTTGCGGGGGCCGTCGGGGTCTCCCTCGCGTCCTCATCTCCGCCACACGCCGCCAGCCCAAGTAACCCCAGGCCCACGATCAACGCCAGCACGCTTCGTCCCGTCATCACGTCCTCCTTCGTCCCCGCTGCCGTCTCCCGGCGCGGGGGACCGCCGCGGCCGAGCCGCCCGCCGTCGTTGTGCCCGTAGTGAGTAAACGTCCCAGGGGTGCTGGCAGTTCCCTCAGGCGCCCGCCCTCTCCCGCCGCTCCTCGCGGGCATCGGCGATCTTCCGGAACAGCGTGAAGGTCCCGAAGACCGGAAATACGCGCTCGAAGAGCCCCGGAGCCGCCTCTGCGAAGCCGCTCACCAGCCGGCCCGGCCCCCGGTACACCAGCATCTCCGGCCGGTCCCGCTTGATCGCCTTCACTACGTCCGCTGCCACCTTCCCCGGTGTGACGGTCCCCGCAAGGAAGTTCTCCTTCACGCCAGCGTCCTGCTGCATCTGCACATACATCCCCGCCTCCGAGACAAGCCCCGGGCAGATCACGCTCGCGCTCACCCCTCGCTTCTTGAACTCGTTCCGGAACGACTCCGTGAAGCCAACCAGCCCGGCTTTCGATGCCGCGTACGGCACGCTGTAGGGCACCGGCACCTTCCCGGCGAGCGAGGCCATGTTCACGATGTGCCCCGCCTTCTTCTCGAGCATCACCGGGATGACCTGCCGCGTCAGCAGGATCGCCGAGGTCAAATTCACGCTGATCGTCTGGGCCAGCTCCTCCTCGCTCTGCCGCTCGAAGTGCGCGGTCACCTCGATCCCGGCGTTGTTCACGAGGATGTCGATCCGCCCGAATTCCCCGACTGCGGCCTCGACCAGCCGCCGGCGGTCCTCCGCCACCGTCACGTCCCCGGGCACCGCGATCGCCCGCACACCCAATGTCCGCATCTCCTCCGCCACGCGCTCCAGGTCGCCTGCCGACCGTGCCCCGAGCACCAGGTTCACACCCTCCGCCGCCAGCGCTCGCGCGATGTACGGCCCGAGCCCTCGTGATGCCCCGGTGACGATAGCCGTCCTGCCCCGCAAGTCTCGCATGCAACTGCCCCCGTTTGGTCGTTGGTGGCAGCCGAGTGTAGCGGAACTACACAACGCTCACAGGTGTGACCTTTGTTTCACTGCCATAACTCCATGGAGTGTTATTCTCGGTGCGTGGGAGTTCGCCTTTCCTCTGCCGTGGGCCAGCGCCGGGCCTCCTGGATCCTGGCCCTTGCGCTCCTCCCCACCCTCTCCTTCTTCGGACACTGGCCCGCCGAACTCTCCATCCCGGGCACCGGTTACTACCTTGCGCTCCCCGGCGCCGCCCCGGCATCGCCAGCAGACGATGGCCACGACCATTCGAGCCACTGCCACGCCGATGCCGCCTCATGCAGCGACGTTCCTGCCACTGCGGGCGTCACCTTCGCCCTCCCCAACGAAGCCATGGCGCTCCTCGGCGTTTCTGGCCTGCTTGTCCTTCTCGCCCTTCGCTGGTGGAAGCCCGGCGAAGGCTTCACCCCTTCCCCCGAGCTGGAGCCGCCGCGAGCCCTTATCCGCGCTTGCTGACGTGCCCCTGCGAGCACCATTCGCTCGCATTCGAGGCGTTCCGCCTCCCAGCTCATAGGGAACATGGATATGACCACGATCCTCCCGCGCCCGCTGGCGCTCATGGCGTTCGCCGCTCTCTCCGCGATCGCCCTGCTCGCTGCGGCCGCGTGCGGTGACGATGCCGGCGCCGGAGATTCCCCCTCCGGCGACGCGACCGTCCTCACCGCAATCAGCATCCTCGATTCCGCCGGTTTCCACGAAATCGACGATGCCATCCAGCAGGAAAAGAAGATCCCGGCGACTGCCCGGACCACCACGATCCGGATGCAGGCGCTGGTCAAACTCACTGCCTGGCCCAACGATGACCTCAAGGCTCGGGCCGATGCGCTCGCGGTGCTCTTCGGCGAATTCGCCGTTGCCCTCGATGCCGAATCCCCCGATATGGCCCGCGTCAGCGAGCTCTCAACCAAAGTCCACATCTCCCAGCACGACTTCTCTGGCGCGGTGTGGGACTACCTCTATGAGGCTGCCGGGCTTGGCAAGAACGATGGTCACACCCATTGAGGCGGGTGCCCCGTGTGCCCGGTACCGGCCGGTCACTCCCATGGGGCCATCCGTCCCTCACCTGCGGGCGTATGATCTGTGAAGATCATCACGAGCGGTGGTTCCCACCGGCCGCCCGGGCTCCCGCGCCCGGGCAGCCATATCCTTTGGAGTTAGTCATGTACAGATTCGCCCGCCATGTGGCCCTCGCCCTGGGCGTCCTTCTCACCGCTTTCGCCCTGACCGCATGTGGCGGCGACGACGACGACGGCGGCGGCACCTCGACTGCTGGCGGCGACGACGCCTCCTACATGGGCGCCACCGTCGCACCACCAATCGAGATGCCCGACGCCGTCCTCCTCGATGAAAACGGCGAGAAGTACGACCTCCAGAAGGAGACCGAGGGCTACATCACCCTGCTCTATGTCGGCTACACCCACTGCCCCGACATTTGCCCAACCCACCTCTACGAGATCAGCGAGGCCCTCAAGAAGCTCCCGAACGATGTCTCGAGCAAGGTCAAAGTCGTGTTCGCGACCGCCGACCCGGAACGGGACACCCCCGAAGTGCTGAAGAAGTACCTCGACACGTTCGACGAGAACTTCGTCGGGCTCACCGGCCCGCGCGAACTCATGGATGACTTCCAGCGCGCCCTCGGCCTCGAGCCCGCGTCCCGCACCGACCTTGGCGGCGGCAACTACGCCGTCAACCACGCCGCCTACGTCATGGCCTTTACCACCGACCGCATCGCTTACCTGGTCTACCCCTCGGGCATGGGCCAGGCCGAATGGCTCAACGACCTCCCACTACTTGTGAAAAAGGGATACCAACCGAAGTGAAACAGATTCTCCGGCGCGGCCCGCTCGCCGCGCTCCTCCTGCTCCTGGCGCTCTCCGTCGCCCTCGTCGCCGCCGCCTGCGGTGGCGACGACGACGATGACAACGGCGAAGCAACCCCCGCCGTCACCGACGGCACGAAGCTCGGCGACCTGCACATCTCCGGCCAGTGGGTTCGCCCCACAACCAACGAGGTCTCGGCTGCCTACCTCACCGTCCACAACTCCGGCGGAGCCGATACGCTCGTCAAGGTAACCACACCGCTGACCAGCACCGTCCAGCTCCACGAAGTCATCACCGAGGGCTCCAGCTCGAAGATGCAGGAAAAGCCCGGCGGCTTCCCTGTCCCGGCCAACGGCGTGCTCGAACTGAAGCCCGGCGGCTACCACATCATGCTCATGGACCTCAAGGCGCCCATCAGCCTTGGCGAAACGGTCTCGCTGACGCTCACCTTCGAAAAAGCCGGCGAGGTGACCATCGAGGCCCCGGTGAAGGCCGCGCCCGACATGAGCGGCATGGACCATGGCAGCATGAGCGGCGGCGCGACTCCGCAGGCGACGGCAACGACTGCGATGTCTGGCATGCCGAAGGACGTTACGGTTGGTGCGCTCACCATCAGCGGACAATGGATCCGCACCACGACAAACGACGTGACGGCCGCCTACCTGGTGGTGAAGAACGCCGGCGCGGCGGACCGGCTTATCAAGGCTTCGGTGCCATTGACGTCGATGGTTCAGCTGCACGAGGTAGTGACCGAAGGCGGAAGTTCGAAGATGCAGGAAAAGCCCGGCGGTTTCGAGGTGCCGGCCAACGGGATGCTCGAACTGAAGCCCGGTGGCTTCCACATCATGATCATGAACCTCAAGGCGCCGGTTACTGAAGGCCAGGTGGTGCCCATCACGCTCACGTTCGAGAAGGCCGGCGAGGTGACCATCATGGCCGCGGCCAAGCCCGGCAGCACATTTGGCATGGATATGGGCGGCACGAGCGGGGGAGGCGCGATGGCCTCGCCGACGGCGGGGCACTGAGCGCACCGCGCCGGCTCCAACTCCTCACAGACAAAGGCCGGGAGTTCTCCCGGCCTTTGTGTTCCCATTGCGGAACCGTTGCGGGGTCAGCCCGCCTGCCGGGCCACTGCCTCCGCCGCCGCCTTCGCCGCCTCCGGGTCGCCCAGGTAACGCGACGAGACGGGGCGCAGGTCATCCCCCAGTTCATACAACAGCGGGATCCCGGTCGGGATGTTCAGCTCCGGGATGTCCGCATCGCTGATTCCGTCGAGGTGCTTCACCAGGGCCCGGATGCTGTTCCCGTGCGCCCCGATCAGCACCCGCATCCCCGCCCGCAGGTCCGGAACGATTGCGTCGTACCAGTAGGGCAGCA
>CAYUVT010000106.1:0-10637 GCA_964448165.1 uncultured Anaerolineaceae bacterium
TCCTCCCCCAGTACGAAAAGTGCATCGGCATGATGGGCGATCCCCCGCAACCGCCCCGGTCCGCCATCGGTGCGGCCCCCTGGCACTACCAGGTTCCCATCCGTTCCCTCCGCGAAACCAAGCTCGCCTGCCTCCGGGCCCACCGCAGCCAGCTCCCCGGCGGCGACCCCGAAGCCCTCTTTCCCCCGGGCATTGTTGCCGCACTCCTGGAAGCCGAGCGCTTCTCCGATGCGGGCGGCCTGGCCGATGACGCGCTTGCCGCCCTCCTCGCTCGCCTCGGTGAGGAACATTCCTGAGCCCTCCGGCGTCTGGAAGGGCATGCAGCGGCTGGTGCGCTTCGGCTTGGTCTGGGCTGGTGTCGCTGTTCTTGCAGCCGGTCCGTCTGCGCTCCATGCGGCAGCACCCCACGCCGACGCTCATCCCGGGGGCGCCTCTTCGCCGATCACCTACTTCGCACTCTTTGGGGGCGCCTTCCTCCTGCTCAGCTTCGTCCTCATCCTGATCGGACCGCGCAACGACCGCCGGCGTTGAATCAGCGCCCGGGTTCGTTCACGCAGATCGCCTGGACCTCCATGTCCCAGTCCCCCTCGTAGGGCGTGAGCTCCGTCGCGATGCCCATCCACCCTCCGGGAAGCCCGTCCTGGCGGTGCAGCGATGGCCGCGATGCGATCAGCGCGACCGAGCCCGTCGTCATGGTCGAAAGGCTTACCCCGCCCGAAATGGCGACCTTCCCGGTGGGGCAGTTGGCCCCAAGCACACGCCACGTGCTCGAGTCACGCGCGCTGAGCCTGGTCACGATCTCCAGTCCGTCCACCGCCCGGGATCCAGCCGGCCCTGGCGGTCCCTGCTCCCCCGGCTCTCCCTTCGCGCCCGGCGGGCCCGCCGGCCCCTGTTCGCCCCGGGGGCCGGGAGGTCCGGGTTCGCCCGGGGGCCCCGCTTCTCCCTGTGCACCATCCTGGCCTGGAAGCCCCGCCGGCCCCTGCTGGTTCCAGCTCAGCCGCGTCTCCGGCTTCCGGCATGGCTCCTCTGGCGCAACCACCCGCAACTGCCCGTTCGGGCCCGCGCAGGCATGAATCACCCGCCCCTCCCCGTCTCCCGACATGGCCGCCATGGCAACGGGGATGCCTGTCCCCAATGCGAACGCTGCCACAAAGCCGAAAACCTGCACCCGCATGTGCTCAAACCCCGCGTGCCATTTCTCGTACCTAACGGCAAACGGAAAAGACTCCTGCGGTGCCAGTCGTGGGTATATCCAGAGTCAGCGCCGCGCCCGCGTCACCATCACGGGAATGTCCGGGTCACTTCCGGTTGAAACGGTTGCCGGCAGCCTCCGGTCCCTCAACCAGGATGGCTTCCACCGCATCGGCTGCATACTCCACGGCTTCGTCGAGCGCGCGCTTGTCCTCTCCGTGCGGCACCCCCAAAACCCACTCAGAGACGACCTCCGGGTCCCACGTTGGCTCGCCGTTCACCGTCGGCCGGCCGATGCCAATGCGCACCCGGATAAAGTCGAGCCCGGCCGCCTGGCCGATGCTCTTCAGGCCATTGTGCCCACCGTGGCCGCCCCCGGCCCGGATTCGCAACGCGCCCACCCGCAGGTCCAGGTCGTCGTATAGCACGACCGTCCGCGTGATGTCGCAGCCCGTCCACTGCAACGCCTGCGCCACCGCCCGGCCGCTCAGGTTCATGTACGTCTTCGGCTTCACCAGGGCGACCTTCTGGCCGGCAAGCTCGCCCACACCGATGTGCATCAGGCTTCCCGTGGCCTTGGGCTGCGTATGCGCGCGCTTTGCCAGCGTGTTCACCACCCAGAAGCCAACGTTGTGGCGTGTCCGCGCGTACTGCTCGCCGGGATTGCCCAGCCCGACGACGAGCCAATCGGCCGCGAACCGCGGACCGCCGCTACCCGGCAGCTTGCGAAACCCCATGCCCCGAGTGTTACACGGCAGCCCCTGCCCGCAACCCGCTGGCGGTGCTGCCCGCGAAAGCGGGCGCGGGCAGCACCGGCTTCGAGTGATTAGCTTGTCGCGGTCAGCAACGATCCGCTCCCGGCGTTGTCGTGGCGATACCGGGGCCACGTCGCGGTACCGTACCCGTCAATCCCCGAGTCCCGGATGATGGTCAGCGTACCGTCGTGCGACACGGTGTAAATGACGCCGTCGTGGATCATCGGGCTGCCCGCCACACCGCTGGCCGACCCGAGCGTGTAGGTCGCCTCCACCGAGCCATCGAGCCCGTAAACGTACAGTGTCCCATCGACTGCCCAGAGGACGTAGCGGTCGTCGGCCAGCGTGGGGCCAGAGGTATTGTGCCGGCCTCCAAACCGGGCGACCTCGGTCGCCTGGCAGTCCTTATCGATGCGGTACAGCACCTCCTGCTCGCTTGCCTTCCCAGACGGGGCCAGACGAAGCGTGGCGTACAGGTTCCCGTCACCGTCGAGCGCCATGCCACTGTAGTAACCAACGACCATGCCCGGTCCGGCGTCGACTGTGAAGCGGCAGAGCTCATTCAGGTCGTGGTCGAATCGGGCGATGATGGCCTGGTTCGAGCTGTCGCTCGCGTGCGTCCATTGCACCCAGGCGGAGTCATGGTCCAGCACGACCTCGCCCGCGACCGCATCCTCGTCGTTGCCGCCCTGGCCGGTTCGATGGCAGCCGGGGACTCCCGGATCGGCAAATCCAACCACATCCAGATCATCACTCAGCACGACCGCGGAGCAGCCGTACAGGAATTCGCTGTCTTCGTTCCCCCGGAACTGCTCGGCCCCGCCAGCGAACAGGCGCTCCCCATCCGTGGTGAGCGAAGCGCCCATCCAGCTCCGGAACCCGTCGCCAGTGCCGATGGAATCCAGCACGGTTCCAGTCGCGCCATCGATGGCGAAGATCGCACCGCAATTCGGATTCACCGGTTGCTGGCACGCGCCCTCCGGGCTGTTGATTGTGCCGAAGTAGTACACCCCACCGATCACAACGCCGGCCGAATCGCTCGTGGTCTTCAGTGTCGTTGGTGCACTGGCCGTGCTGCTGAAGGTCGCCGCATCAAGGACTCGCACAACCCCGCCAAACACCCCGTTCCAGTACACACGGCCGCTCCCGGCATCGTAGACCGGTGTGGCTTCAGCGCTCTGCCCCTCCGCCAGCTCGTGCAGCGTGCCCCCGCTGATGCTGTACCCAAGCAGGCTGGTCCCGTAGGCGCCGCGGTCGCTGCATCCGCGGGTCCCCTCGTGGTTGGCGATGACCACGTAGTCGCCAACCAGGATTGGTGCGGCGGTGACGTTGATGCACGGCCCCCCGGGAATGTCGACGATGGTCACGTTCCCCGTCGTCGATATGCTTGCCTCCGCCACGATGGGGAAGGCAGGGCCGCCTGGCGAAGTGCCGCCACCCGGCTCAGGAGTTGTTGCCCCCGGAGAGCCGCTCGATGCACCCGGCGTGGATACCGGAGAACAGGCCGCACCGGCAAGCAGACAGACAGCTGCGAGAAGTAGACGGAACGTTGTGTGCATGTTGGTGACCTCCTGCCCTCACCAATGGCGTCCGCCCCTGCCGGGGTGACGCCGTTCACCCGACTGTCACTTGCGGGTGGCGGCGCCGGATCCCGCTACAATCACCCGTTGATGCTGCCGATGGAATGGGTCGTGGATATGTTGTTCGGCACGCTTTATGGCGGCCTCGTGATGGTTGCCGCCCTGCTTGCCGCCCTCCCCTACGGCATCTGGCAGGGTTTGAAGCGCCTCGGCGCCTGGATCAAAGGAGGGAGCCCTCGTGGCAACAACTGAACAGGTTTCCGAGCTCAAGCAGAAGATGGCCGCCGAGCGGGCCGCCCTCATCGCCGCCGCCACCGGCCTCTCCCCGGAGGATGCCCTCCGCGTCCCCGTCGATGCCGAAGGCGAAGAACAGTGGACCGCCCTCGAACAGCTCGCCCATCTGCTCGAAATGGAGCGCGCCTACGACTCCTGGGTTCGGGCGGCGCTGGCTGACGACAACCCCGACACCTCAAAGGTCCCGGTCGAACCCGTCGCCATCCCCATCGAACGGGCCAACAGCCACACGGTCGCCGAACTCCTGCGCGCCCTCGAACTCGAACGCGCCTACACCCTCGGGCTGATCGACGGCATCCCGCTCCATGCCTTCGACCGCACTGCCACGAGCCCCATGTTCGGCACCCTCACGGTCCTCCAGTGGCTGCGGTCCTTCTACCGCCACGACAGGCAGCACAGCGCGCAAATCCAGGGCCGCCAGAGCGACTACCGCCCGTCGTTCCTCGGCCAGGAACCCAACCAGCGCAAGGCGCGGCTCGACCTGGTCGCTCGGCGCGAAGCCGCCCGCGACTAGGCGCCGAGCGGCGCCGCGGATTTGCGAGGAAGCGGTTCGAGACGCGTGGGCACAACCCCGCGCTTTCCGCAGCGCTCGCACTCCCTGACCCGGATCGCACGAGCCTGCATATTGACGAAGTAGCGCCAGTGGTGTTCGCAGGTGCCAGGTAGCTGTTCCATGTCCGCAGCATCGCACGCCGGGATGAACGCAATGTTTCCGGGATGAGAAGAGCGTGCAATTCAGGCGGGCCAGGGCGCCCGCCGCTCGGCTGCGTTGCCCCCGTAACGGCGGGATGGCTATAGTAGCCGGCAGCCCGCCATGCTCATTGACCTCCACAGCCACACCTGGCCCCGCTCCCACGACAGCGTGCTCAACCCCGACGACCTGATCGTGCGGGCCAAGGCCGCCGGCCTCGATGCCATCGTGTTCACCGAGCACGATACCGTCTGGGACTACAAGGCGATTGAAGAGCTCCGCGCCAAGCACAACTTTCTCGTCCTCGCCGGCGTCGAAATCAGCACCGACGATGGCCACATCCTGGCGTTCGGCATCGATAAATACGTCTTCGGCATGCACCGCTCGAAGGAGCTGGCCAGCTACGTCGAGAAAGTCGATGGCGCCATGGTCGCCGCACATCCCTACCGGCGCCAGATGCCGTGGTTCAGCCGCAACGACGACGAGTACAAGGCGTCGCTCGAAAAGGCGTCCCGCAACCCGGCCTACCAGTACGTCCAGGCGCTCGAAGAATTGAACGGCCGCGGCAGCGACAAGGAAAACGAGTTCTCCCGCCGCATCGCCTATTTGATGCAACTCCCGGGCACGGGCGGCACCGACTCCCACGCCATCAGCGACGTCGGCAAGTGCGCCACCTACTTCGAAGCCGAAATCCGCGACGAACGCGAGCTCATCGACGCCATCAAGTCCGGCCGCTTCTACGCCGTCGACCTCCGCTCCGGCAAGCCGGTCCCCTTCCGCGCGCTCCCCAGCGAAGCCTAGCTGTCATCCGCCCAATCCCCCGGGTTGCGCTTCGCTTCACACACACGGGCGCCGATAGTAGTATGCGGAAGCCCGAGTGGCTTGAACGCAGCACCCGACGGGAAGGAGCCATACTCGCATGACCTACGTCATCACCAGCCCTTGCATCGATGTCCAGGACCAGGCCTGTGTCGAGGTCTGCCCTGTGGATTGCATCCATTTCGACGAAGGCGACGACCGCATGCTCTACATCAACCCTGATGAGTGCATCGACTGCGGCGCCTGCGAACCCGCCTGCCCGGTGACCGCCATCTTCGCCGAGGACGACGTGCCCTCCGATGCCGCCGTCTTCAAGGAAATCAACGCCCTCTGGTATAGCGATAAGGCCGCTGCCCGCGCAAAGGTCGCCGAAATCAAGCCCGCCTGATCCGCATCGCGGTAAGGCCATCGAGTTCGCCCGAGCCGCCCTTGAGGGCGGCTTTCGGTTGCCCGTCGCGCGCTGCAAACTTGACCGTGCCAGCCTTCCCGCTAGATTGGAAACGTTGCGCCACGTATTGAGCGTGGCGCGGAGGATGTCCCCCACATGGCTGAACGCGTAACCATTCAGGCGGCGCCACGCGCCGTCCTCGGCAAGAAAGTCCGCCAGCTCCGCCGTCAGGGCCGGCTCCCCGCCAATGTTTACGGCCGCGGCATCGAATCTCGCGCCATTGATATCGACGCGCGCGAGTTCTCCCGGACCATCAAGTCCGCCGGCCTGCGGGCCATGATTGAACTCAAGGTCGATGGCGAAAAGGATCCCCGCTACGTCATCCTGCGCGGCATGGATCGCGCTGGCGGCACCGGCGACCTCATCCACGTCGACTTCCTCCAGGTCGACCCCAGCGTCCCCATCCAGGCCAACGTCCCGCTCCGGCTCGTCGGCGAAGCCCCGGCCGTCCGCGACCTGGCCGGCACGCTTCTCCCCGGCCTCGATGTCGTCTCGGTACGCTGCCTGCCCCTCGCCATTCCCGACTCCATCCCGGTCGACCTTTCGGGCCTCAAGAGCTTCGATGTCAGCCTCACAGTCGGCGATATCGCCCCGGTCGATGGAGTCGAAATCCTTACCGACCCCACGATTGTTGTGGCCACGGTGAATCCGCCGCGCATCCGCGGTGGCGGCCGCGGCGGCTAATCCGCGCTCCACATGACCGACCGCAGCTACCCGGCCGATCCCGCTGAGGCCGGGTTGCGTTTGTTCCTGGGCTGGTTCGGTCCGCACTATGCCCGCTCCGTCACCGTGGTCTCCGCCAGCTCCGACGGCGCCACGCTCACCGCCGAGGTGTCGGTCGGCCGGCGCTGGACGCTCAGCGTCACCGTGCTGAACACCCTCGCCGCCGATGCCAACCTCGAGTGGGAAGCAGCCCGGGCCGCCATCGAGCAACGTCTCGATGCTGAGGGCCGCGCCATCGCTCTCTGGGTCCCAAGGGGCGCGACGTTGCCCGCCACCGAGCCCGGTCTCAGCGAGCTCGTCCTGTCGCTCTCCCGGGCCCGCCCCCTCGAAGATGGCCGCCTCGAGCTCAGGCGCCCGGTTCGCCTCTATTTCCGCCGCGTCGATACCACCGGGTCCGTGGTCACCGCGCTGGGCGGCCTCGCACCCCACTGGGCCCGGTTCACCAATCGCGTTCCTGGCACCTTCCAGCTCAACTCTGTCGAGCTCCTTCGCCTCCCTTCCTCGCAGGAAGAGCGAGATGAGCTCGCCGAGCGCATCGTCCTCGCCGCTCAGCAGCCCGACATCGAAGAGACCCACGTCATCCCCGCCGAGGACGCTTGGACCGCGAACGACCTCGGCTCCGGGCAGGCCTGCGTTCTTGGGACGCCCGCTCCCGAAAACGATGAGTGGAGCGCCTCGCTCCGCCGCAACCTGCGCCGCCTGCTGAAAGAGGCCGCTCCCGGTCTTTCACGCCCCGCGGATGCTCGGGCCCTCGTCGTGCTCGGCGCCGCAACCTATGCCGAGGAAGAGAAGCTCTCGTGGGCACTCCGCGGCATGGACCCCACCCTCTACGCGGGATATGACATCCTCACGGTAATCGCCGATGGGGTGGTCAAACCCATTCTCCAGCCGGGCCGGAACACCCTCCCCTGGGATGCGCCCCTCGGCTGACCCTGGAGGCCAACGGTGGCAATCGAACGCGTCGGGTTCGTCGGACTGGGCATCATGGGCGCTCCCATGGCCGCCAACCTCATGAAGGCCGGCTTCAAGGTCACTGTGTGGAACCGCACGCGTGCCCGCATGGACCCGCTCCTCGAACGTGGTGCCGCCGGCGCGGGCTCTCCAGCCGAAGTCGCCGCAGCCAGTGACGTGACCGTTTCCTGCGTCACCAACTCGCCGGATGTCGAGGCGATCACGCTCGGCCCCGGCGGCATCGCAGAGGGTGGGGCGCCCGGCTCGGTCTATATCGACTGCTCAACGATTGCACCTGCAACCGCACGCGCCGTCGCGGGCGCCCTGGCAACTCGCGGGATCGCAATGCTCGATGCGCCCGTCAGTGGCGGAGACGTGGGCGCCCGGGCCGGCACCCTTGCCATCATGGTCGGCGGCGATCCAGCCACCTTCGAGCGGTGCCTGCCCGTCCTCCAGGCCATGGGCAAGACCATCGTCCACGTCGGCCCCGCGGGCGCCGGCCAGGTGGTAAAGCTCTGCAACCAGGTCGCTGGCGGCCTCAACCTGCTGGCCATGGCCGAGGCCATCTCGCTCGCCCGCAGCGCGGGGGTCGATCCCGCAAAGATGCTCGAAGTGGTCAGCGCTGGTGCGGCAGGCTCCTGGATGCTTTCGAACCTGGGCCCTCGTGCCATCCGCGGCGACTACGCGCCCGGCTTCATGGTCGACCTCATGCAGAAAGACCTCCACCTCGTCCTCGACGAGGCAGCCCGCGGCCACACGCCCCTTCCCGGGACCGCGCTCGTGTCACAGCTCTTCCAGGTCATCCAGGCACAGGGGCGCGGCGCCGACGGCACCCAGGCGATCGTCGATGCACTCCAGAGGCTCGCGAATCGGGACTGATGGTCCCTCAGGCCACCGATGGCCCGTCGGGCTCCACCGTGCCGCGAAAGAGCCCCAGTACCGGCCGGAACGACTTGTCGTCCGATAGCTGCTGGTCGGCTGCCGCGAACAGCTCCACCGGGTCGCAGTTCACACCGGTGGCAACGCCGAATGTCACACTCACCGGCACCAGGTCCGCCCATTCCTCACCGTTCAACCGTTCGATTTCGTGGGCGATGCGCCGCGCAATCAGGCGCCCCAGCGCCAGGTCGCCGTCCGGCAGAATCACGCCGAAGTCATCGCCGCCGATGCGCGCCGCGAAGTCTGTGCCGCGCACGCAGCGAGCGATCCCGGCCGCCGTCCGCCGGATCATGTCGTCTCCGGCATCGTGGCCGTGCACTTCGTTCACCACCCGCGTGCCGGCGATGTCCACCAGTACCAGCGTCACCGGGCGGCGTGTCCCACGGGCCTCCTCGCACACCTGCGCGAGGCGTTCGTCGAACGCATGCCGGTTGTGCAGGCCGGTCAGATGGTCCGTCCGCGCCTCGCGCTCGAGCCATCGCACCATCGTGTCGCGCCGGCGCAGGTTCCGGTTCTCATCGAACGCTCCGAGAATGCGCACAATGAGCTGCTGGCCGTCGTCCAGGTGCGCCCGGTTGAAAAAGTCGTGGGCCCCCAGCTTGAGCACCGGCAGCGCCTCGCCCTCGTTCTCGCCACCAGTGAGCAGGACCACCGCCACATCGTTCCGGTGTTCGCGAAGGTACTGCGCGAGGGGCGTGGCAGGGTCGCACCACAGCCCCGAATCGACCAGCGCCACATCGAACGACCCATCGCGCAGCAGCGCCTCCGCCTCATCAGGAGTCCGGGCGGCGTTCGTCACAAACGTCCCCGCGCCGTGCAGGAGTTCGCGCACGCGCCTCACGTCATCGATGCAGTCATCGACGATCAAAACGCGCAGGACGCGCTGACGGTCGGATGGTGGTGCCGTGCGGGCAATCACGTTGAATCTTTACTCCCACTGTCACTATCGGCACACCGCGCCGGTTGGATGAGACTGCGGGAGCGAATTCGGGGGATGCCCCGTGAAAAACGCGTGACGCTACTCGAAAAGCGGCCCACCGGGATCGAGGATGCGGCCATCCATCGCGATGACGGCCGGCCGTTCCTCGCAATAGCCCTCGTTTTCACACTTGTCGAAAATGAACGCTCCGCGCTTCTTGTCGAAATGGATCTTCCAGGTGCCGATGACCGGGCTCGAGGGCCCCTTCTCCTTCTCGGCGGTCAGGATAGCGATGAGCGCGGCGATCTCTTCTCGTCCCAAAGTGGGCTCCCCGGGGAATGGTTCTTTCTAGAGCTTATTCGGCCCCGGCCACCGTGGCGACTCGCACCGGCTCCCGGGCCTCCCTTCGCCCCAGCGAAAGGGCGAACACCCATGTCGCAACGGTCACCGCCACCACCACGGCTCCCATCACCACCAGCGTCTCGCGCTCTCCGATCCGGTCGGCCAGCATGCCAAACGGGTACGCAACCAGGCTGTTCATGCCCCACGCCAGCATCGTCACCGACATTACCCTGCCGTGATATGCCGGGTCAGCTTCCTTCATTACCAGCGCATTATTGATGAGCTGGAACGCACTCGACCCCATGCCGACCAGGAACATCGCCCCCAGCGCCATCGTGAAGCTCGGCGCCGCCGCCAGCAGCCAGATCGATGCGCTCAGCAACACCCCGCCGCTCATCATCAACGTCCACGCATGCCTCGAACCGGCGAGCCCGGCAAGGAAAATCGTGACGGCGAAGCCCGAAATGGCGCTGATCCCCAGCAGAAACGCCATGTCCTCTGTCGGCCTCCCCAGCTCGTTCTCCAGCAACCCCGGCAGAATCACGAAGTACGAAAACCCGCCCATGATCACCCCGATGAACGACAGGGCCAGCAACATCAGCCGCGGACGCTCCCGCATGTGCGAAAGCCCCATACCCATGTCGGTCATGAACGACCGGTTGCCACGGCTGACTGGCCGCGAAGGAGGGAGAAGCGTCAGCGTGAACACCACAATGGCGAACAGCCCGCCCATGAACAGGTACGTGCCACCCGTTCCCACGAAGCCCAGCGCGATGAGCCCGCCGGCAATGAACGGACCGAAGATACGGGTCGCCGTCATGCCCACCTGCTGCAGCGCAATCCCGTTTGGCAGGTCTTCCTGCGGCACCAGTTCGCCCACCCATGCCTGGCGCGCCGGCCCGATGAACGAGAACACCGTCCCGAGCACCAGGGTCGAACCCGCCAGCGCGAGGATCGTGATCTGGCCAGTCAGGATGAGCACACC
>CAYUVT010000107.1:0-10607 GCA_964448165.1 uncultured Anaerolineaceae bacterium
CCACCGAGATCGCCATCCGCGAAATCTCCAAGCGGATGGCGGGCCAGGAGCGCGGCGGCATCAACCGTACCGACCAGACGCTCGTCGGCGGTGGATCTTCGGCCCCGCCCGCCTTCTGGTGGTACTGGCAGGCCGGCTACCGGGAGCGCTGGAACACGCGCGAATGGGGTGACGAGACGCTCCCCCGTAACTTCGACGACTACTTCAATGAAGCTTTGGCCAAAGGCTGGTGGCAGGGCCTCGACCGGCCGCGCCCCGAAAACCCGCCCCGCGTGTTCATCGAATGCGGCGGCAACACCCTTCGCCGCACCCGCGGCGGCAAGACAGCACTCCTCCCCACGCTCTGGCCCAAGCTCCAGACGATCGTCACGCTCGACTTCCGCATGAGCCAGACCGCCCTCTACGTCGATTACTTCCTGCCGGTCGCCCAGCACTACGAGAAGATCACCTTCGGCATGCCCACCCCCCACGTCATGAACCTCACCCTGGGCGACCGGGCCGCCCAGCCCCCCGGGGAAGCCCGCCCCGAGTGGGACATCTTCCACGACCTCCTCGTCAAAATCGCCGAAGTCGCCGCGTCCCGGGGCCTGGAAAGCTACACCGGCAGCAATGGCGTACCACGCCGCTACGACGAGCTGGCCCGGGTCTATTCGATGAACGGCTATTTCGACAACGAGGACTCCCGCTACGACGAAATCATCCGCGACTCCGCCCTTGCCGGGACGGTGCCGATGGGCACGAACCTCCGCGTAATGCGCGAAAAGGGCCACGTCCGCTTCATCGACTGGGGCCTGGCGCCCATGGGCCTCTCCCAGGCCTCGCCCCTCGAGCCGAACAAGACGCACGTCCCCTTCCGCGACCATACCGAGCGGGGCGACCCCTTCCCCACCTACGCCCGCCGCGCCCAGTTCTACATCGACCACGACTGGTTCCTCGAGGCCGGCGAAGAGCTGCCCGTCTGGAAGCCGAATCCGAAAATGGGGGGCGATTACCCGATTGGCATGACCTCGGGCCACAACCGCTGGAGCATCCACACCATGAACCAGGCGAACGAGATCATCCTTGGTACGCATCGCGGCGAGCCGTTTG
The DNA here is from genome assembly GCA_964448165.1 of uncultured Anaerolineaceae bacterium. Lineage (GTDB taxonomy): Bacteria > Chloroflexota > Dehalococcoidia > Tepidiformales > Tepidiformaceae > Amarobacter. Next base: position 1,090 of record CAYUVT010000107.1, read on the forward strand.
TCGAGGTCAACCCCGGCGATGCCGCCGCTCGCGGAGTCCAGGACGACGACCTTATCCGCGTCTTCAACGACCTCGCCTCATTCGAAGTCCGCGCCAAAGTCTCGCCGTCGGTGAAGCCCGGCCAGCTCGTCTCGTACAACGGCTGGGCCGGCTTCCAGTACCGGAACTGGAGCGGCGCGAACGAGCTGGAGCCCGGCATGGTGAAGTGGATCGCGTTCGCCGGCGGCTACGGCCACCTCCAGCATCTCGGCGCCGAGTGGCAGCCGGTCCCCTCCGACCGCTGGGTCCGCTGCGATTTCGAAAAGATCGAGTCCTGAGAGGGCCGTCGCGCAGCATACCGGTCTCGCCATCGCGGGCGCGCCAGTGCTGGCGCGCCCGGTACCACTGGCACGAACGCCGCCGGGCCGGTCCGCCTGCCGGCGCGCGCTCACCCGGCCCGGGGCCCCATCCTCCCCAGCACGAAGTCCCGCATACCCGCGATGGTGGCGCTCGCCAGGTCGCGCCGTCCCTCCCGGAGCCACAGCGCCATCCTCGCCAGCCGCGTGCCCACGTAATACGCGAAGAACACCCCGAACCGCACCCGCCCCAGGTGCTTCCGCATCAGGTAGGGCCGGTTCCGGGCAAGGTAGTAGCACCCGAAGGCCGACAGCTGCCCTCCCAGCGTCGCGCCCTTCTGGTGAAACACCACCGAGGCCGGCTCATAGAACAACCGGTACCCGGCCTCGATCGCCCGCCGGCAGAAGTCCGTGTCGTCGTAGTACACGAAGAAGGCGTCGTCGAGCAGGCCCACATCGTGAAACGCCGAAACCGGCACCAGCAGGCACGAGAGGTTTGCCGTGCCTACCGCGTGCGGATATGAATCGCCCGGCCCCTCGGGCCGCCCAAGCACCCTCTTCCGCCACGTGCCCCTCCACCAGTCGAACTCGCCCACCGAGTCGTCGAGGATGCCCGCCTGGCCCGCCAGGTAGGTCTTGGGCGCCACCATCGTATGCCGGTTTGCCAGGCGTACCAGCGGCTCCAGGAACCCGGGCGTTACCTCCGTGTCGTCGTTCAGGAAGAGCACATACTCCACGCCTTCCATGTCGCGCAGCCCCAGCAAGGCGCGGTTGCACGCCCCCGTGAATCCCTCGTTGTGCTCGTTCTCGATCACCTGCGCCTGCGGCCGGCGCTCTCGCACCAGGGCTGCCGAACCATCCCCCGAGGCGTTGTCCACCACCCACAGCGACCAGTTCGGGTATGTGATCCGGTCGAGGGCGTCGAGGTACGCGGGGAGGTGTCCGGCCGCGTTCGTGGTAACCGTCAGAATGGCGACATGGGGGTGAGTCACCGCGGCATCGGCCGGTTGCGGGGATGCGGGCATGACTTCAGCGTGTCGCGCACGTGCTGAGTTTGCACCGGCTCCCGCCATCCGTGCCAATGATCGGCCCAAGCGCGCCTCAGCCTCATTCGAGCATCCCCGCCCGCGGGATGAAGATGTGGTCGTCAGGCCCCATCCCGGCCCTTACCCGGGCAAGGTCGGCGGGGCCGAACCATTCCGCCCTCACCCCCGGGTAGTAGAACCCCACGACGGGACGCAGGAGCGCGCCATCGAACAGCGCGAAGTTCAGCGGCGTGCCTGTGCAGTAGAGCGTGCTCCCCGCCGGGAGAGCCGGGTAGGTCGCGCGCAGTTCCTCCACCCACGCGTGATCGACCTCCGGACCGCTGGAGACCCAGGCGCTGGTCCGCCGGTAGGTCGAGATCGACCCTGCGACCAGCACGGCGGCAAAGGTCAGCGCCACCGCCGGCCAGAGGATGCCCGGGTGGAGTCGCACGCGGAGGTGATCCACCAGTTCCCGCGCCAGAACACCGATGGCCAGGGCGAGGAACGCCGCCGGGAAGTACACGTACCGGTCAGAGACCGCCAGTGTCAGGGGTGCGTAAGGCGCTATCGCCATCAGCACCGCCCCGGCCAGCGCTCCCATCAACCACCGCCGGAACAGCAGTAGCACCGGTGCCGCGAGCAGCAGCGCCCGCCCGGCCGCTACCTGCAGCCCTTCGGCGAGTCCCGTGGTCTCTCCGTCCAACGGCAGCGCCGTCACCTTGAGGTAATACCAGAACTGGTCCGGCGTATGGCCGCCCAGGTCCCAGACGTCGCTGTTTGCCGGTGGCTCGGTGAAGAAACGCGTGCGCAGCACCTGGTAGATCGCCGCAACCATCACGAAAGGCAGCAACGGCATCCAGGTTGACCGTTCGCCGAGCCGATCCCGGCGCCACCAGATCAGCCACCATGCGCTTATCGCCCCGGCCACCACGATGGTCGACTCGCGAAATCCGAGCGCCAGCGCGAACTGGCCCGCCGCGGTCCAGATCATCCGCCAGTTTGGCTGCTCGCGCAGGGCGCCGTTCGCGAAAGCCAGCCACGCCCCGAGCATCAGGGGGAGGCCCACGTTGCTTGGCGACGAGGCCCACGCCACGCCCTCGAATCCGCCCGGGTGGGCTGCGAACACGACCGCCGCGCACCCCGCGCCGGTGGCATTGCCGGTCAGCTTGCGCGCCAGCAGCCAGACCAGGGCGATGCCCGCCAGGTGGATGGCGAGCAGGAGGAGGTGATACGGCGTTGCGTGGCCGCCGAACACCGCTTCGAGCACTTCGAACGACAGGTAGTACAGGGGCCGCCAGAAGTGCTCGGTCACCGCTGCCAGGAGCGGCTCATCGCTCAGGGGAACCAGGGCGGCGCGGGCATAGTCGCCGAACGAAAGCGTGCGGGCTGCGTTCAGGTACAGGTAGTCATCGGCATAGAGCGGCGCTCCGAGCGCGGGCCAGTAGGCGGCTATGGCTGCCGCCAGCGCCGCCACCAGCGGCAGCAGCGGCGCCACCCGCCGCCAGTTCAGCTGCGCCTGCGGTGGCTCGCCCGGCCGGAAGCGCGGCTCCCCTGGTGTCTCCCCCACAGCAGCGGGATTCTACGCCGGGGGGCGGTCCTCCGTTGGGGGCCGCCAGGGCAAATCGCCCGGGCCAGGCCGCGTTGGAAAGTGCCGCGCAGGTACGCCCACGGCGGTCGAATCCGGGGGCACGTCATCCAGCACCACCGCGTTCGCCCCGATGCGCACCCGGTCGCCGATGCTTACCTTCCCCAGGATCTTCGCGCCGGTGCCGATGTTCACGTGGTCCCCAATTGTCGGCCCCCAGAGCTCGAACGCCTTCTGCGAGCTATTCCCGATGCCCAGCGTCACGAACGGGTTCACTTCCACGTGATCGCCCAGCACGGTCCACCCATCGAGCACCACATGCCCGTGGGAAATCAGGAGCGACCCGTTCGACCGGACCTGGTTGCCGATGGTGACACCGAAAAGGAACGAGTTCAGCCGCGAAATGAACGTCGCCAGCGGCGGGAACCCTGCCTCGTAAAAGAACGATTGCAGGCGGAAGAGGGCGACCGGCGGGAATGAGTGCACCGTGAAGAACAGATAGACGAACAGGAACCAGTTCGACCGGTCGTTGCGCACCAGCCCGAACATCCTGGGCCACTCCGACTGGTGGGCAATATCGCGGCGCACCAGGTCAACATGGCGCTTCCAGCTGGCGCGGATCCTGGCGAACGGCATCGCGCCGGATCGTACCGCGCCCCGGGATTCGCGAAAGGCCTTCAGCCTTCACCCCTTCGCGCGGCTTCTTCCTCCGCCCGCCGCCTCAGGAACTCCGGGTTTGTTTCCAACGCCTCCGCGAAGCGCTTTGCGGCTTCCGGGTCTTCGGCAAGCAGGCGCTCCATCCCCTCCTGGTCGGCATGGATGTGCTCTTCCAGCGCTGCCCGGATCTCCGGCGATGTCTCCGCCAGCCGCTCCACGTGCAGGCCAACGATCCTGCGCGGCTCGCCAATGGCGACCATCCGCCCCCGCTCCATCAGCGCCACCCGGTCGCTGAAGCGTTCCACCGCCGCCAGGTCGTGTGAAACCATCACGATGGTCACGCCCCGCTCCTGGAGCCCGGCGATGTGGTCGTAACACTTCTCCTGGAAGCGGGCATCGCCCACCGCCAGCACCTCATCGACCAGCAAGATCTCGGGCTCCATGAACGCGGCGATGGCGAAACCCAGGCGCACGTACATGCCCGACGAGTAGGTGCGCATCGGCTGGTCGATGAATTCTTGCAGCCCGGCGAATTCCACGATCGCGGGGAGGAGCGACTCGATCTCCGCCCTGGTCATGCCAATGAGCAGCCCGTTCAGGATGGCGTTCTCGCGTCCGCTCACCTGTGGGTGAAAGCCGCTGCCGAGCTCCAACAGCGTGCTCACCCGGCCGTGCGTCTCGACGTGCCCGCTGGTCGGCCGCGAAAGTCCGGCCAATAGACGCAGCAGCGAACTCTTGCCGCTGCCATTCGCCCCGATGATGGAGAAGAATTCGCCCCGCCGGACGTCGAACGAAACATCCCGCACGGCCCACAGGTCGCGGTTCTGGTGTGCGCTGCGCCAGGCCCGCAGGGGGTGCACGAGCATCGTCTTGAGCTCTTGCCCCGGGCCCACCAGGTGGAAGCGCTTGGAAACGCCCCGCACCGACATCGCCAGTGGCCCCTCAGATTGCATCGGCGAACGCATCCTCAAGCCGGCGGAAGGTGAACCATCCCACCACCAGCATCACCACGGTCAGCCCCGCCGAGATGCCCAGGTCCGCTCCCGGGAGTTCGCCATCGAGCAGGATTGCCCGCCAGCCCTCGGCCAGCGGCGCCAGCGGGTTGAGGTGGATGACCCACTCGTAATTGTCCGGCACGCGGTCGGCGGCATAAATGATCGGCGTGGCGTAGAACAACAGGCTCATCACCACGTCCGTGATGTGCTCCAGGTCGCGAAAGAACACCGTCACGCTCGCCACGAAGAGCGATGCGCCAAGGATGAGCGCCAGCTGCAGCGTGAACACCACCGGCAGCGCAAGCCACTCCAGCGCGGGCTCGTGCCCCGAGGCGATGAGAAACCCCGCCAGCACCGGCAGCGAGAGCACGAACTGCATCGTGTTTGCCAGCACCGCGCTGGCCGGCAGCACGGCACGGGGGAAGTGCACCTTCTTCAGCAGCCCTCCATTGCCGACGAAGGTGGTGGTTGCCGCCTGGATCGACCCCTGAAACCAGAACCACGGGAAGAGCCCGGCGAGCAGGAACTCCGCGCTGATGCCGGTGCCCAGCACCTTGCCGAGCGCGAAGCTCAGGATGAGCCCCAGCGCCAGCGGCCGCGCCATCGACCACGCCCAGCCGAACACGCTGCCCTGGTAGCGCAGGCGAACGTCGCGGCTCGTCAGCGCCGCCACCAGCTCCAGCGACGATCGAAGGCTGCGCTGGCCTGGCCTTCGCTGTGCGATCGTCCCGTTTGTCACACGCGCAGTATGCCCGCCACCACGGTTATCCGTTAGCGCCGCGATTGGCCTACGTTTGCGTCACACGGCGGAGGAAGTTGCGCGCCCGCTCTGTCTTTGGCGCGCCGAAAAACTCCTCCGGCGGCCCCTCCTCCTGGATCACACCCTCGTCCATGAACACGACGCGGTGCGCCGCCTCGCGCGCAAACCCCATCTCGTGCGTCACCGCCAGCATCGTCATCCCTTCGGCCGCCAGGTCGCGCATCACCGCCAGCACCTCTCCAACGAGCTCGGGGTCAAGCGCGCTCGTCGCTTCGTCGAAGAGCATCAGCTTCGGGTTCATAGCCAGCGCGCGGGCGATGGCCACGCGCTGCTGTTGGCCCCCGGAAAGCTGGGCCGGGTACACGTGGAGCTTGTTCGCCAGCCCTACCCGCGTGAGCACCGCTACCGCGGTCTCGCGCGCCTGGTCCTTCGATTGGCCCAGCACCTGCACCGGTGCCTCCATCACGTTGCCCAGTGCGGTCAGATGGGGGAAGAGGTTGAAGCGCTGGAAGACCATCCCCATGCGCGCCCGCATCCGCGCGATCTCTCCCTCGCGCAGCTCCTTGAGCTTCCCGTTCACTTCGCGATACCCGACCAGCTGCCCTTCGAACAGGATGCGTCCGCCGTCGATCTTCTCCAGGTGGTTGATGCACCGCAGCAGCGTCGACTTCCCCGACCCCGATGGCCCGAGAATGGCCACCACCTCGCCCTGCGAAACAGGCATCGTGATTCCCCGCAGCACCTCGAGCTTCCCGAACCGCTTGTGCACGTCGAGCACATCCAGCAGGTGCGCCTGCCGAGGGGCGAGCTGCGAGTCAGTCATCGTGCCCCCCGCCAGTCTGTGAACTTCTCGCCGTCCGCATTACGCCCTTCACCCCGCCGCCGCGCAGCGAGCCCCGACCGTGAGGGAGGGGACACGGACCACAGTCCGGCCATCGCCTGCCAATCGCCCGTGCCCTCCTGCATCTCGCCACGCGCATAACCGCACTCACTAGTCCCGTACTCCCAGTCCCAGCCACCGCCGGGTCCACCCTGCCCCCCCGGACCCCGCGCCGTAGCTCCCCGCGCCGTACCGCCGCTCGATCCACGCCTGCCCGATGCTCCCGACGGTCGTCAGCGCCAGGTACCACAGCGAGGCAATGATCAGCCACTCGAAGTACAACAGGCTCGAGGAGTACTGCAGCTTCGCCACCAGGAAGAGCTCGCTCACCGAGATCACCGAGACGAGCGAACTGTTCTTCAGCAACGCGATGAACTCGTTCCCGGTCGGCGGGATCACCACCCGCAGCGCCTGCGGGAGGATGATGCGCCGCATCGCCCTGGGGTACGTCATGCCCAGGCTCTTCGCCGCCTCCATCTGGCCCGTGTCCACGCTCTGGATGCCCGCGCGCATGATCTCCGTCATGTAGGCGCCTTCGTTGATCGCGAGCGCGAACACGCCCGTCGTGAACGGCGACATCTGCCCATTCCACGGGGCCCATTCCGGCCAGACCTGGGGCAGCGCAAAGAACCAGAACACGATCTGCACGATGAGAGGCGTGCCCCGGAAGAACCAGATGTACGCCAGCCCCATCCCCTTGAGCGGCCACGCCCGCGCCAGCCGCATCAGCGCGAACGCCGTCCCCAGCACAATGCCGAAAAACATCGAGGTTACGGTCAGGCGCAGCGTCATCCACACCCCTTCGAACACGATGTCCGAAAAGAGGTTTTCGCCGATGTACCCCCAGTCGACCGCGAGGAACGCCATGCAGGCTCCATGCCCACGGGAGGGGGCGTCCTGCCCCCTCCCGCGCTCACACTACTTAATGGAGCCGGCCTCCAGGTTCCAGTACTTCAGGATGGCGTCGTACTGGCCCTTCTCCATCATGGCCTTCACGGCAGCTTCCAGCGCCGTCTTCACCTCGCCGTCGTCCTTGCGGACCGCGATCCCGTATGGGCCCGTGTTGTACTGTTCGCCCACCACTTCGGTGCCCTTCACCTTCGTGGCGCCGTAACCGGCCACCGGGAAGTCCATCAGCGCCGCATCGGCGCGGCCCGTGGCCACCGCCGTAATCGTGTCCGTGTTCTGCTCGAAGGTCTGCACGTCGATCTTCTTGTCGCCGCACTTGGCGTTCTGCTCTTCCGCCTCGTCGATCTGCACCGTGCCCACCTGGATGGCCACTTTGAGGCCGCACAGGTCTGCCACGGAAGCGATCTTCTTCGGGTTGCCTTCCTTCACGAGGATGCCAGACCCCGCCTCGAAGTACTCCACGAAGTCCACTTCCTTCTTGCGTTCTTCCGATGCAGTCATCGATGACATGATCACGTCGGCCTTCTTGCTCGTCAGCGCCGGGATGATCGCGTCGAACGGCGTGTTCTGGATTTCCGCCTTCACCCCCCAGGCCTCCGCGATGCAATTCGCCAGGTCGATGTCCGCGCCGATCGCGGTGTTCGTCCCTTCCTTCACGAACTCCATCGGCGCGTAGCTCAGATCCGATGCGACGATGAACTTGCCCGCCTCCTTGATGCGCGCCGGGGCCGTGAGTCCAAGGCCCTTGCAGTCGACGCTCGCGGCGGTCAGGTCGCCACCGCTCCCGCCGTTGCCGTCGTCATCGTCGTCGTCCCCGCAGGCGGCGATGGCCAGCGCGCTAATCGCCAGTGCGGAAAGCACGGCAAACGAAACCCTGCGATTCCAGAGCATAAAAAGACCTCCCTCCAAAGTCCCGGCAACTATCGCATGGCGCTTTGTCACGGAGAATACGCGCGAGCAACGCCAGGGCCGCCGGGTGGCCCGCTACTCAGCCGTTGCTATCATCGACGCTCCGGTATCTCGGAACGACACTCCATGGAACCAACCGCCATCACTGTCCGTGTCCCGGCCACGAGCGCCAATCTCGGCGCCGGGTTCGATTGCCTCGGTCTCGCTCTCGACCTCTTCGCCTCCGTCACCGTCACCTTCAGCGATGCCGAACAGCCCCCCTCCGACGACGTTGGCGAGAAAATGGTGATCACCGCCATCAGGCAGACCTACCAGCGCCTGGGCAAGCAACCGCCTCATGGCATCCGCGCGCGCTACAACGTCGCCATCCCGCTCGGCCGTGGCCTGGGCGCCAGTGCCGTCGCCCGCGTTGCCGGGGTGGTCGCCGTCAACGAGTTCGAACATGGCCCGCTCACTCCAGCCCAGATGCTCGACATCGCCAGCGACCTGGAGGGCCACGGCGATAACGCCTGCCCCGCCCTGTTCGGTGGCCTCCAGGTCTGCGTCCAGGGCGCCAATGGCAGCTACGTTCATGCCCCCTGCCGCTACCCCCAGGATGCCCACCTGGCCATCCTCATCCCCGATCACTCCATGGCCACCAAGGAAGCCCGCAAGGCCCTCCCCGATTCCTACTCGAAGGCCGATGCCGTCCACAATACCGGCCGCGCCGCGCTGTTCGTCGCCGCCATGGCGGCCGGCCGCCTCGACCTGCTCGCCGAAGCCACCGACGACCGCATCCACCAGCGCCAGCGGGCTTCGCTGTTTCCCCCGATGTTCGACATTTTCTCCGCCGCCCGCGCGGCCGGCGCACATGCCGCCTGGCTGAGCGGCGCAGGGAGCTCCATCGCCGCCATCTGCCCCGAAGAGCCTGCCCGCGCCGTTGCTGCCGCAATGCTCGATACAGCGCAGGCCGCCGGGTTCACCGGCCGCTCGCTCGTCACCCGCATCGCTCGCGAAGGCGCCACCGTCTCGAAGGTCGAACTGGTCGACGCGTAGCATGCCACTCCGCCCCGCCAGCGAAGCAGACCTCGATACCATCATCGAGCTCATCCACGCCCTCGCCGAGTACGAACGTGAGCCTGGCGCCGTCCGCCTGGAACGCGAGGAGCTGCGCCGGCACCTCTTTGGCCCTCGCCCCTACGCCGAGGTCATCCTCGCTGAGACCGAAACCGGAGAGAGCGCCGGCTTTGCCCTCTTCTTCCACAACTTCAGCACCTGGGAAGGCAAGCCGGGCATCTACCTCGAAGACCTGTTCGTGCGTCCCGAACACCGCGGCCAGGGCTACGGCAAGGCGCTCCTCGTGGCCCTCGCCCGGCTCGCCCGGGAACGCGGCTGCGCACGCCTGGAATGGGCCGTCCTCGATTGGAACGAGCCATCGATCCAGTTCTATCGCGCCCTCGGCGCCGTCGCCATGGACCAGTGGA
>CAYUVT010000108.1:0-2283 GCA_964448165.1 uncultured Anaerolineaceae bacterium
GGCATGCCGTTCGCGGTCTGCAATGGAGCGAAGCTGTACTACGAGGTCCACGGAGCGGGCGAGCCACTCCTGCTGATAGCGGGGCAGGGGGGCGATCACCATGGCTGGGACCTGGTGCGCGATCAGTTCGCCGCGCGCCACCGGGTCATCGTGTACGACCATCGCGGGACGGGGCAAAGCGACAAGCCCACCGAACCCCCGTACACCACGCGCGGCTTCGCGGCCGATGCGATCGCGCTCCTCGACCACCTGGGGATCGACCGGGCCCACTGCTACGGTGTCTCGATGGGCGGGCGGATCTGCCAGTGGCTCGCGATCGACCACCCGGATCGCGTTGGCGCGGTGGTGCTCGGGTGCACCACGCCCGGTAACGCTCATGGGGTCGCCCGGCCTCCCGAGGTCAACGCGATGATGGCGAATCGCCCGGCCGACCCGGAAACGGCCATGCGCTTCCTGGCCGAGCAGATGGTGTCGCCGGGCTGGCTCGAGATGCACCCGGAGTATCGCATGCAGCTCGAACAACGGGCGCGCAACCCCATTCCCGCGTTTGCCCAGAGGCTGCACTACCAGGCGAGTGAGGGGCACGATACCTGGGAGAGGCTGCCGGAAATCAGCGCCCCGGTGCTGGTGATCCATGGCACCGAGGATTTCATCAATCCGACGGCGAATGCCATGCTGCTGGCCGAGCGCATCCCGGGCGCGGAGTTGTATCTTGTAGCAGGCGGGCGGCACGGGTACTTCCTGGAGTTCAGCGACGAAGCCGGCGGGGTCGTGCTGGACTTCCTCCAACGACACAGGTTGGGCTGAGAGGCATGGAGGCGAACCGCAAAGTCATCGGCTTCACCAAAGACGTCACCCGGAGACTCAGCCGGGTGCTCGACGACGCGCTCATGGGTGTGTACGTCCACGGATCGTGTTCGATGGACGCGTTCGTGTACCCCACGAGCGACATCGACATGCTCGCGGTAAGCACGCGTGAGCTCAGCGATGCGGAACGGCGGCAGGTGGGCGAAGTGCTGCTCGACCCGGAGATGCCGTGCCCGGGTTCGGGGCTGGAGTTCAGCCTGGTGACGGATGATTCGCTGAACATCCCCAGCAAGTCTCCGGCGTTTGAAGTGCACGTGTGCACCGTCCCGGAAAAGCGGAAGTTCGTGGATGGGCGCGGACACCCTGGCGACCCGGACCTGGTGCTGCATTACGCCATGTGCCACGACCGGGGGTACGCGACCCTGGGGCCTCCGCCCCGCGAGGTGTTCCCGGTGGTGCCGCGCGCCTGGGTGCTCGAGGCGATGCTCGACCAGGTGGCATGGGACTACATCAATTCCGATAGCGCGACCACGATCCTGAACGCGTGCCGTGCGGTGCAGTATGCCGAGACCGGCGAGCTCACGAGCAAGCTCGAAGGCGGACACTGGGCGATCGAGCACCGGCACCGGTCGATGCTCGTGCAGTACGCGCTGCGCGTGCACCGCAACAAACCGAAGATGGTGCCGACCGCCGAACACGCCAAATGGTTCGTGGACTGGGCGAACGAGCGGCTGAACGCTGCGCTCGATGAGGAAGAGGGCGAGGAGTAGGCAGCGAACGAGGTCCGGGTGGCATACTGCTCCGGTGCCACTCATCCGCCTGGCCGGCTCCAGCGACGCCCGGGAACTCGCGCGATTGCGTTATGAGTTCCGGGCAGCGCTCAATCCGCCGACGGAGGCTGAGGCGGAATTCGTCGAGCGATGCGCCGGGTGGATGGGCGAACGGCTTGAGACGGGGTCCAACTGGCGGTGCTGGGTGGCTGAAGAAGGCGGAGTGATCGGGGGGCATCTCTGGTTGCAGCTGATCGAGAAGATCCCGAACCCGGCGCCAGAACGGGAGCTTCATGGCTACATCACCAACGTGTACGTGCGCCCCGAACTGCGCGGCGCGGGGGTGGGGGCGGGCCTCCTCGAAGCCGCACTGGCATTCTGCGGGGACTCTGGCGTCGATTCAGTGATCCTCTGGCCGACGGCCCGCAGCACCACGCTCTATGCGCGTCACGGGTTCGCCTTTCCCACCGACCTGATGGAGGCCGTGCTCGATAGCGGCCGCGACCTTCACTGACGGGTCACGCCTCACTCCGTTGGCGGGTATGGGACAACCCAGTTGTCGGGCGGCGGCGGGAGTGGCGGGGGCGTCGGGATATCCCACGGGTTCGGCGTGGCGGTTGGCGTCGGAGTGGCGGGGGAGGGCGTAGCCGTCGGCGGGGGCGGTGTGACCGGAGCCTCCGATGGGGGCACCGGGCTCGCTGCCGGC
>CAYUVT010000108.1:2293-10525 GCA_964448165.1 uncultured Anaerolineaceae bacterium
GGAAGCCGCGGGCGGATAGGCCGGCGGGATGTGCCCGGCCGATGCCGGTGAGGCCGCAGCCGGTCGTGGGAGCTGGCGTACCTGGTCGAGTGTGAGCTTGAGTGCGGGTGTCTTCGCCGCGACCACCGCGGGTGTAGCGGTCGCGTGAGGGGTTGGCGTGGTGCTGCGAGTCTGAGAGTGCGCGAGCTCGGTGGAAGTCGCGGGCGTGCCCGGCTCCATCGGTCGTTGCGATGCACCCGCCATCGTCCCCTGGTAGACGATTGCTGCTGTGGCGACGAGCGCGCCGGCAAGGATGAAGGTGTTTGCGTTCACCGGCCCTCCCCCCGTGGGGATCGGCAATGCGGCGGAGGGGTCACGGGGTGAGCGGGGTAACGCGAAGGTGTGCAGGCGGTGACCAGTGCTGCGAGACCGCGAACGCCCCTCCGGGGAGGGGCGTTCGTTGGTTGGTCAGCGATTCGCGCGGGTGGCTTAGCGCTTGGTGAACTGCGGCGCCTTGCGGGCCCGCTTGAGGCCGGCCTTCTTGCGCTCCTTCATGCGCGGGTCCCGCGTGAGCAGGTTTTCCGGCCTCTTGAGCGTTGGTTTGATGGCGGGGTCGGAGGCGACCAGGGCGCGGGCGATGCCCATCTGGATCGCGCCGGCCCAGCCGCTCACGCCACCGCCTTCGCACTTGATCTGGGCGCTAAAGCGGCCCTCTCGGCCCAGGCGGGTAAGCGGCGAGAGGATTTCGGCGCGGTGGGTATCGCGCGTGAAGATCTCCTCGAACGGCTTGCCGTTGACGACAATTGCGCCGTTCCCGGGGTAGAGGCGGACGCGCGCGACGGCGGTCTTGCGGCGGCCGGTGCCATAGAAGTACTGCTGGTCTGCCATGAGTTACTCCTCGCTCGATTCGCTCTTGGCCGTCGAGCGGCGGCGTGCTGGCTTCCTGGGGGCCTCGGCGGGGTCGCCGCTGGCTTCGGCGGTGGTTTCCACCTCGGCGGTCGCGGCCTTGCGACGGGTGCGCTTCGGGGCCTCGACGGCAGTCGTTTCCGTTGCCGGCGCTTCAACGGCCGGAGCCTCGGCGGTGGGAGCCTCGACGGCTTCCTCTGCGGCGGGGGCCTCCTCCACCTTCTTGCGGACGCGGGCGCGCGCCTGCTTCGCAGCCTCGGCGGCAGGGGACGGGGCGGCGGGAACGGCGGCAGTGGCAGCCGGCTCACCCTGGGCGACCTGCGGGACGCTGAGGGGCCGCAGGCGCTTCACCCTGGGGGCGGCGGTGGCGAGGGCGGCCATGGCAGCTTTGCGCGCCTCCTGGGCCTTGAGGCTGCCGGCGATCTGCGACTGGTGCGGATGGGTCGGGCCTGCATACACCTTCAGGTGTTTGATCATCTTCTTGCCGAGCGGGCCGCCGGGGAGCATGCCCCAGACCGCCTGTTCGACGACGCGGTCGGGGAAGCGCGCCATCTGTTCGGCGAAGGAGCGTGCCTTCAAGCCACCGGGATAGCCCGAATGCGTGTAGTAGACATTCTGTTCGGCCTTCTTGCCGCTCACCTTCACCTGCGAGGCGTTGATGACGATGACAAAGTCGCCGTCATCAAGGTGGGGCTCATAGGTCGGCTTGTGCTTGCCGCGGAGGAGGCGCGCCACTTCGCTGGCGACGCGGCCGAGTGGGCGGCCGGCTGCGTCGATGACGTGCCAGTCTTTGTAGACCTCCGAGGCCTTGATGCGAACGGTTGAGTTCATACCACGTAACCCTCGTCGTACCACACGCGCTCGAGACACAGACCATGGGGCGGGGCGACATGCGCCATCGAACCTGGCCGTGCCTGATCGAGCAGGCGGACGAAATCCTCCACGTTGGTGGCGTGGCGCCCGACCCTGACCAGCTCGCCGGTAATGCGGCGGACCATCTGGGGCAGGAACGCGTCTGCCTCGATATCGAACAGGAAGTTGCAGCCTTCGCTGCGCCATCCCGCTGCGAACACGGTGCGCACCGAGGTGCGTCCCGGTTCAAGCGGCCCGGAGCACGCGATGAAATCGCGCCTCCCGGCCAGGGCGCCCGCGGCGTGTTGCATGGCCTGCACATCGAGGTTTCCCTCGACGAACCAGGCGGTGCGGCGCGCGAGCGGGTCGCGCGCTTCGCCGGTGGCGATGGTGTAGCGGTACCAGCGCCGGCGGGCCCAGCGCCGCGGGTCGAATCCCGCGGGCACCTGGCGCACAGCGCGAACTGCTACATCTTCCGGCAGGTTGGCGTTAAGCGCCTTCCTGACGGTTGCCGCCTCGTGCCGCGTTTCCGCGGAGAAGGCGGCCACCTGGCCCCTGGCGTGGACACCGGCATCGGTGCGCCCCGCCAGGGCGACGCGCGTAGGGGCTCCGAAGAGGACTCCCGCGGCGCGTTCCAGTTCCTCCTGAACGGTCCGCGCGTTCGGCTGGATCTGGGACCCGGCGAACGCGGTGCCGTCGTACACGACCGTGGCCGCGAAGCGTTTCGCGGTCACGGCGGGCTAGCTCTCCGCGCCCTTGTCCTCCCCGGACTCGGTGGCGGACTCGGCGGCGGCCGATTCCGCTGGCCGGGCGGCCTCTGCTGTTACTTCCCCGGTCTCCACTTCGGCGGTGGCTTGCTCCGCTTCCGTGGCGAGGGGTTCTTCGGCGACCGCTTCGGACTCCACGGGCGCCGGTTCCTCCCGCACGGGGGCGGGGGCCGGGGCGGCGGCGCGCGCCGACGGGGCAGCGGTCACTCGCTGAGGCCGGGGGGTGGGCGGCGCATCGACCACGTCGACGAGCTCGATGGTCGCCATGCGGGCACCATCACCCTTGCGCGGTTCGAGACCGGTGATGCGCAGGTAGCCACCGGGACGTGACGCCATCCGCGGGCCGATGACATCGAACACCTTCTTGACGACCTTCGGATCGTAGACGAAGCGCATGGCCTGGCGGCGGGCGTGGAGGTCTCCCCGGCGGCCGAGCGTGATGATGCGCTCAGCCATGGGGCGAATCTCCTTCGCCTTGGCTTCGGTTGTCGTGATGCGCTCGTAGCGCAACAGGTCAGTAACCAGGTTGCGGTAGAGGGCGAGTCGGTGGCTGGTTTCGCGGCCCAGGTGGCGGCCGGCTACGCGGTGTCGCATGGTGATTAATCCTCGTCGTCGGCGCCGATGAGGTCTTCGGCGCTGCCGTCTTTCAGGAGAGCTTCCTTCAGGGCCTTGCCCAGGGCGCTCAGGTTCTCTTCGTCGTCCTCTTCATCGATGATGACGGCGCTGGTGCGCACGGTGGTGCGCCCCGGGCGGCCGGGAGCCGCGGTCCGCGAGGGAGCGGCGCCGCCGCGGGCGGGCGTGTCCACGATCGGGACGAGCCCTTCGGCAGTGCCATCGACGTAGCCCAGCTCGATCAGGCGATCGCGCAGCTCGTCATAGGACTTCCGGCCGAAGTTCCTCAGGGCGAGGAGCTCGTCTTCGGTTTTCTCGAGCACCTGGCCCACAGTCATGAGCCCGCTGCGCTTGAGGCAGTTGTAGGCGCGGACGGAGAGCGCGAGGTCTTCAATGGGGGTGTTGTAGCGGTCCGGGGCCATGAGCAGGCCGCCCACCGAGGTTGCTCCGATGGCCGGGCCGCCGCCGTGCGAGATGGCGATCTCCGGCCGGCCCATCTGGCTGAAGAGTGCGAACTGGTCCATCAGGATATCGGCGCTCTGGCCGACCGCATCGACGGGGCTCACGGTGCCGTCGGTCCAGACTTCGAGCACCAGGCGGTCGAAGTCGGTGGACTGGCCGACGCGGGTTTTCTCGACCCGGTAGTTCACTTTGCGCACGGGGGTGAAGACCGCATCGACGGGGATGACGCCGATCGGCAGCCCTTCGACGGAGCCGGCGGGTACGTAGCCTTTGCCGAGTTCGGCGTGGAATTCGACGTTGAGGCGGGCCTTGGGGGCATCGAGGGTCGCCAGGTGGAGTTCGGGGTTGACGATTTCGAAGTCGGCAGGGACCTGAAGGTCGGCCGCGGTGATGTGGGCCGGTCCTTCGATATCGAGGGAGAGCGTGCCGCTGCGATTGCTCAGGGCGCGCAGGCGGATCTCCTTCACGTTGAGGAGGAACTCGGTGGTGTCCTCGGCCATGCCGGGGATGGTGGAGAACTCGTGCTGGACCTGGTCGATCCGCACGGAGGTAATGGCGGCCCCCTCGAGTGAGCTGAGGAGGACGCGGCGGAGGGCGTTGCCGAGCGTGATGCCGTAGCCGCTTTCCAGCGGCTCAGCGACCAGGCGGGCGTAGGTCTCCGTCTCTTCTTCGATCGTGAGCTGCGGGACGACGTGTTCGGTCGTTTGGCCGATCAACTCGAGGGAATCCATCATGCTGGTGCGTTCCTCAACTCTCGCCGGTACTGGCGCTGGTTAGCGCGAGTAGTACTCGATGATGACGTTTTCGTTGAACAGGTGCGATTCGCCCTGTGCGACGGTGGGCGGCGCGGTGAGGCGCCCGGACATGTTGGCGACGTCGAGCGCCAGCCAGGTTGGCGGGTTCTTCGACTTCAGGGTCTCCTGGACGATCTTGTAGAACTCGCTGCGGATGCCGCGAGGAGTGAAGCTGACGGAATCGCCCTCCTTGAGGTGGGCAGAGGGGACATCGAGCTTTCGCCCGTTCACGGCGATGAGGCCGTGGCGGACGATCTGGCGCGCCTGGCTGCGCGAATCGGCGAAGCCAAGGCGGTAGATGACGTTGTCGAGGCGCGTTTCGAGCAGCCGGACGAGGTTTTCGCCGGAAACGCCCGGGCGGCGGATGGCTTCCTTGTAGTAGCGGACGAACTGCTTTTCGAGGACGCCGTAGGAGGCGCGGGCGCGCTGCTTCTCCCGCAGCTGGAGGCCGCGGTCGCTGACCTTGCGGCGGCGGGCGGGGCGGGGGCCGGGCGGGTTGGGCCGGCGGTCGAACGCGCACTTCGGGGTGAAGCAGCGCTCACCCTTGAGGAAGAGCTTTTCGCCGTGACGGCGGCAGAGGCGGCAGACTGGGCCTGTGTAACGTGCCATGTGTTTGTGGCGCTCCTAGACGCGGCGCCGCTTGGGCGGGCGGCAGCCGTTGTGGGGGATGGGGGTGACGTCGCGAATGGCGGTGATGGTGAGGCCGGCGCCCTGGAGCGACCGGATGGCGGCTTCGCGGCCGCTGCCGGCGCCGCGGACGTAGACTTCCACGGACTGGAGGCCGTGTTCCATGGCGCGGCGGGCGGCGTTCTCGCTTGCGAGCTGGGCGGCAAAGGGGGTGCCCTTGCGGGAGCCCTTGAAGCCGGAGCCACCGGAGCTCGCCCACGAGATCACGTTCCCGTTCGGGTCGGTGAGGGTGACGAGCGTGTTATTGAAGGTGCTCTTGATGTAGGCCCGCCCGCGTGGGATGGACTTCCGTTCGCGCCGCTTCAGGCGGCGGGTCTTATCAGCAGCACCGCGCTTTGCATCAGCCATTCGTGGTCAGCCCCTCTTACTTCTTTCCTGCCCGCTTCTTGCCGGCGACGGTCTTGCGCGCGCCGCGCTTTTGGCGCGCGTTGGTGCGGGTGCGCTGGCCGTGGACCGGGAGGTTCCGGCGATGGCGCTGCCCGCGATAGCAGTTGATTTCGATGAGCCGCCCAATGTTCTGGCGGACTTCGCGGCGGAGGTCGCCTTCAACGACGTAGTTCTTATCGATGAAGTCGCGGATGCGCAGGACTTCCTCATCGGTGAGGTCGCGCGCGCGGGTATCGGGGTTGATGCCGGTGGCCGCCAGGATGGCCTGGGACCGGGTGAGCCCGATGCCGTAGATATAGGTTAGCGCGATTTCGGCGCGCTTGTCGTTTGGGATATCGACCCCTGAGATACGTGCCATGTGGGCTACCCCTGCCGCTGCTTGTGCTTTGGATTTTCGCAGATCACCATGACGCGACCGTGCCGGCGAATCACCTTGCACTTGTCGCAGCGTGGCTTGACGGATGCTCGGACTTTCATGGTTCTCCTGTGGGCAGGACGGCTGGGGGCCGGCCTACTTGAAGCGATAGGTGATTCGCCCACGACCGAGGTCGTAAGGCGAGAGTTCGACCAGGACGCGGTCTCCGGGAAGGATCTTGATGAAATTCATCCGGATCTTGCCGCTGACGTGCGCGAGCACCTCGTGGCCGTTCGCCAGTTCAACCTTGAACATCGCGTTCGGCAGCGGTTCTGTGACAGTCCCTTCGACTTCGATAGCGTCCTTCTTGGCCATATCCTCTCGTAGTTCGCACAGATGGCATTACGGGAGCGTGAGGACTTCCGCCTCACCTCCCGGCCGAATGGCGATTGTATGCTCGAAATGACAGCATAAGCTACCGTCTTTCGTCGTTACAGTCCAGCCGTCGGGCCCTTCGCCAACCTCTGGCCCGCCAGCGGTGACCATCGGCTCGAGTGCGATGACGAGCCCCGGCCGGAGCTCGGGGCCCCGAAACCGCTGACGGAAGTTCTCCACGTGGGGTTCTTCGTGCATATCACGCCCCACGCCATGTCCACCATAGCCTTTCACGATCCCAAAGCCGCTGGGCCGGATCGTGTCTTCGATGGCGCCCCGCACGTCGTTCAGGTGGGCGCCGGCGCGGGCCGCCTTGATGCCTGCCCACAAGGAGGCCTCCGTGACCTCCATGAGCCGCTGCGCGACGGGGCTCACCTGGCCAACTCCGACGGTGATGGCGGCATCGCCGACGTACCCTTTGTAGGTTGCCCCCAGGTCGAACGTGACGATGTCGCCTTCCTTGAGTTCACGGTCGGTGGGGATGCCGTGCACGAGCTGCTCATTGATGCTGATGCAAATGTTCGAGGGGTAGGGCGGGTACTTGGGCGAAGGCGAGTAATGGAGGAACGTTTCCTTCGCGCCGACCCGCTTGAACTCCTCACGGACGAACCGCTCCACCTCGAGCAGGTTCAGCCCGGGACGGACCATCTCGCGAATCTGGGCAAGCGTGTTCGCCACGATGCGGCCAGCTTCGCGCATGATCTTGATTTCGTCCTCGGACTTGAGCTTGATCGCCATGGCGCTATTTGATCGCCTCCAGGAGCGAGGCGGTCACGGCATCGAGCGGGCGCTCGCCGTCGATCTCGGTGAGCACTCCGGCGGCGCGGTAATGGGCGATGAGGTCGGCCGGGGGCTTTTGCTTTTCGAGGCGGGCCCGGACAACGTCCGGGCGGTCGTCCTCGCGCTGGTAGAGTTCGCCACCGCAGGCGTCGCACGTGCCAGCGACCTTCGGGGGGTCATTCCGCTCGTGGTAGAGCTTGCCGCAGTTGCGGCAGATCCAGCGGCCGCCGAGGCGTGCGACGAGCTCTTCATCGGAGACGGAGATCAGGAGCGCATGGTCGACGCGGGCGCCGTTGGCCTTGAGCGCGTCGTCAAGCGCCCTGGCCTGGACGACGTTGCGGGGGAAGCCATCGAACATGGCGCCAGCGCGGGCGTCGTCGCGCGAGATGCGTTCGAGCAGCATCTTGATGGTGACCTCGTCGGGGACGAGCTCGCCTTTCGACATGTATTCGTTGGCGAGCTTGCCGAGCTCGGTCTGGTTCTTGACGTTCTCACGGAACATGTCGCCCGTGGAGATGTGGACGAGCTTCGTGGCACTCGCGATGCGCTGTGCCTGCGTGCCTTTTCCGGCGCCAGGGGGGCCAAGCAGAACGATATACACGTTAGCGAATAAACCCTTCGTAGTTGCGCATCAGAAGCTGGGCTTCGAGTTGCTTCATGGTATCGAGCACGACGGCCACGACGATGAGGAACCCCGTGCTAGAGATGGTGAGGGCGCGGACATCGGTGAGCAGGCCGATGAAGAAGGGGATGACTGCCACAAAGCCGAGGAAGAAGGCGCCCGCCCAGGTGATACGGGTGACGACGCGCATCAGGTATGCCTCGGTGGGCGGGCCCGGGCGAATGCCGGGGATGAACGCGCCCTGGCGTTGCAGGTTCTTGGCCATCTGCTGCTGCTGGTACTGGACCATGGTGTAGAAGAAGGTGAAGACGATGACGAGCAGGAACAGGATGAGCCAGTACCAGCCCGTGCCGCTGCCGCCGCGGCCTCCCTGGAACTGACTGACGAAGAAGTCAGCCACCGTCTCGATGAAGCCACCGGAGTTGGTGAAGTAGGAGGCGATGGTGGCGGGCATGATCATGATCGAGAACGCGAAGATGAGTGGGATCATGCCGGCCATGTTGACGCGCAGGGGGATGTGGCTCTGGCCTTGCTGGCGGTACATTCTGCCGCCCCGGAAGGCAGAGCGCGCGTACTGCACCGGCACGCGCCGCT
>CAYUVT010000109.1:0-10464 GCA_964448165.1 uncultured Anaerolineaceae bacterium
GGAGCGCGGCTCGGGCATCACGCTCGCCTCGGGCACGAGCGCGACCGCGGTCGCTGCGGCCTCGCGCCTGCGAGGCTTCACTGGCGACCGCCTGGTGGATTCGCTCCCCGGTGGCGATCTGGTGCTCGAATGGGACGGCCAGGGCTCGGTCTTCATGACGGGGCCCGCGACCCGCGTCTTCGATGCGGAGTGGTACAGCTGACCTCCCTTCCTCGGATTTTTCGCCCTTCGGTCCCCTATCTTGAACCCCTCCGTGCTTCACCGCTTGCCATCGTGTGCGAAGCTGGATGCGGGCCATCGCGCTCCATGGAGGTGCCCGTGTGAAACTCGAAACGGTCCTGGCCGCCAAGGGCCCCGGGGTGATCACCACCCGCGCCGAGACGCCCATCGCCGAGGCCATCGCCCTTCTTTCAAGTCATAACATTGGAGCTCTCGTCGTCGTTGATGCCGCGGGCGGCCCGTCGGGCATCCTCTCGGAGCGGGACATCATCCGCCACCTGGCAGCTTCCGGGCGGCCAGGCGAGGCCACCGTGGGCGATTGGATGACACAACCGGTGACTGTTGCCACACCGGCCGATGATGTGGACTCCGTGCTCCGCACCATGACCGCGCGCCGCTTTCGGCACGTACCCGTGGTCGACGGAGCGCGGCTGGTCGGCATTGTCACCATCGGCGACCTGGTGAAGGCTGAGCGCGACGAGTACCTTGGCGCTATCGAGACTCTCGAAACGCAGTTGATGGACGCATGAGCGGCGAATCCACCACCTCCAGGACCCTCAACGTCGCGATCATCGGCGCCGGCCCCGCAGCCTTCTACGCCGCTGAAGCGTTGCTCCGGGACGGTCCGGAGGACATCCGGATCGACATGTTCGACCGGCTGCCGACGCCCTTCGGCCTCGTCCGCCACGGAGTCGCGCCGGATCACCAGAAGATCAAGACGGTCACAAAAGCCTTTTCGCAGGTGGCCGAGGATCCACGGTTCCGCTTCTTTGGCAACGTTGAATTCGGGCGGGACCTCTCCCTCGAGGACATCCAGGTGCACTATCACCAGGTGCTGTTCGCTACCGGCGCTCAGACCGACCGGCGCATGGGCATACCGGGCGAAGACCTCGCCGGCAGCCACCCTGCCACCGCCTTCGTCGCCTGGTACAACGGGCACCCGGACTTCCAGGATTGCTCGTTCGACCTGTCGCAGGAGCGTGTCGCCGTTGTAGGCGTCGGCAACGTGGCTGTCGATGTGGCGCGCATCCTCTGCCTCTCCCGCGAGGAACTCGAACAGACCGATATGCCGCGCCGCGTGATCGAGTCGCTGGCAGCAAGCCGGGTGCGCGAGGTCCACCTGCTCGGGCGGCGCGGCCCTGCCCAGGCCGCATTCACCACGCCCGAGCTGAAGGAGCTCGGCGAGCTTGCGGAGGCCGACCTCATCATCCGCCCCGAGGAGGCCGCACTCGACGACCTGAGCCGCGCCGAGCTCGAAGCAAGCGGCGATCGGATGCTCCAGCGCAAGGTGCAGATGATCCAGGAGTTTGCCGGCCGCGCTCCCGCCGGCAAGAAGCGGCAGCTCTTCCTCCGCTTCCTCGTTTCCCCGCTGGAGCTGGTTGACGACGGAACGGGCAGGGTCGGCTCCCTGCGGCTCGTCCGGAACCGGCTCGTGGCCACGGGTTCGGGCACGCTCGCCGCCGAGCCCACCGGCGAGTTCGAGACCCTGCCGGTGGGGCTGGTGTTTCGCTCGGTCGGCTACCGGGGCGTCGCGCTGCCGGGCGTACCGTTCAACGAGCGCTGGGGCGTGATTCTCAACCAGGGCGGGCGTGTCCTCGATGAGCGCACGAACGAGCCCATCCCCGGGATGTACACCTCCGGCTGGATCAAGCGGGGCCCATCCGGAGTGATTGGCACCAACAAGCCTGACTCGGTCGAGACCGTGGCCGCCATGATCGAGGACGCGGCAGCCGGGCGCACCTTCGCTCCGGCGCGGTCGCCGCTCGTGGACTACCCGCCGCAGCTGCAGGCCGCTGGCTGCCGGTGCGTGACATTCGCCGATTGGCGCCGGATCGACGCCGTGGAGCAAGCACTGGGCGCTCGCGAGGGACGCCAGCGCGCCAAGCTGACCTCGGTCGAGGAGATGCTCGCCTGCCTCGATGCGGCCGGCGATGGCTCGTCGCAGGTGGCCGCGGCAGCCGGATAGCTCGCGGCCCGGGTGGCCGTGCAGACCGCGCGTGATAGGATCGGGGCCGTGCCGCGAAGGCGGGGCTGAACCCGACTTCGCCGCCGCTCGCCGGCAGCACCCCAGACCCGACACAGGACCTGTCCCCATGAAGCTCGCGAAGCGCGTCGAGGCCCTGCCTCCGTACCTGTTTGCCGAAATCTCGAAGAAGATCGCCGCCAAGCGGGCAGAGGGCGTCGACATCGTGACGTTTGGTATCGGGGACCCGGATCTCCCGACTCCGCGAAACATTCTCGATGCTCTCCACCAGGCCGCCGAGGAGCCGGTGAACCACCGGTACCCGGAGTCGGAAGGGTTGCCCGAACTGCGGCAGTCGATCGCTGACTGGTACGAGCGCCGCTTCGAGGTGAAGTTCGACCCGATGAAGGAGACCCTTCCCCTTATCGGCTCGAAGGAGGGCATCGCCCACATCGCGCTCTGCTTCATCGATCCGGGCGACATTGCCCTCGTCCCGGACCCCGGCTATCCGGTGTACGAGATCGGCACGATGTTCGCCGGGGGCACGAGCTACCGGCTCGATTGTTCCCGCGAGAGCGGCTGGAAGCCCGACCTGGACGCCATCCCGGCCGATGTCGCCGAGAAGGCGAAGGTGCTCTGGCTGAACTACCCGAACAACCCGACGGGAGCCGTGGCGGATTTCGACTTCTTCGAACGGGCCGTCGCCTGGGCGAAGAGGTACGACGTCGCGATCCTTCACGACAATCCGTACTGCGACGTGGCCTACGATGGTTACAAGCCGATCAGCATCTTCCAGGTGCCCGGCGCCCGCGATGTGGCGGTCGAGTTCAACTCGTGGTCGAAGATCTACAACATGACTGGCTGGCGCATCGGCATGATCGTGGGCAACGCCCAGATGGTCGATTCCCTCATGCGCGTGAAGTCGAACATCGACAGCGGCATCCCCCAGGCCATCCAGAAGATGGCGATCGAGGCCGTGTACGGGCCCCAGGACTGCATTGATGAGCACAACGCCATCTACCAGCGCCGCCGCGACCGCATCGTCGAGGTGCTGCGCAAGTGCGGCCTCGAAGTCGATACCCCGAAGGCCTCGCTCTACGTCTGGGCGAAGCTCCCGGCCGGCGTCACCAGCGCCGACTACGCCGCCCGCCTGATCGACGAGACCGGCGTGGTGGTTACGCCGGGCCGTGGCTACGGCCTGAATGGCGAGGGCTACATCCGCCTCAGCGTCACCACCCCGGACGACCGGCTCGAGGAAGGGATGCGCCGCCTGGAGGCGTGGTCAGCGAAGTAACGGGCGCTGAAGGGCATCAGTCTGGCGCCTGCAAGGTAGATACATGAAGACGAAACTCGTGAAGATCGCCAAATTCACAGGGGATCCGCATCCCCAGGTCGCTCATCGAGTAAGCCGGAGTGGAGTCCGAGATCGACATGGAGCTTGAATCGAAGGCCATCGTGCTCCGGGCTGCCGAACAAGCACGAACCGGATGGGATGACGCTTTCCGGCAACTCGGTGTGGACAGCTCGCCCATCGACGACAGCACCGGCTCGGAGTGGGATGACACGGAGTGGGAATGGGAGTAGCCCGCTTCGAGGTCTGGCTCGTCAATCTCGACCCAACCGTAGGAAGCGAGATTCGCATGACGCGTCCCTGCGTCGTCGTGTCGCCGGATGAGATGAACAGGCACCTCAGGACGGCCATTGTTGCGCCCCTTACCACAGCCGGAATGCCATATCCATCGTGCGTGGCATGCAGGTTCCAGGGCCGCGACGGCATGGTCGTCATTGACCAGTTGAGAACCGTTGACCAGAGACGCCTGGTTCGTCGCCCGGGAACGCTCGATGTAGCGACTGCGGCCGCCGTCCTCAGCACGCTGCAGGAGGTATTCGCATTCTGAGTCTTCGGGGCCGCTTCAGCTGGTTCGGCCCTCGGTCCAGCCGTCCCCAGGGAGGGCGTTCCACGAGCGTTTTAGTCCCAATGTTTGTGGCCTGGCGGGCGGCCCATGCCTTAAGGGGAGCGACTGGCCGACTGCGGACAACAGTTCAGGCCTCGCGCCCTGCCCGCACAACCGGCTACGCTTGATCCACATGCCCAGGGCCCTCCAATCCACCGCACGCGTAGCCGACCGCGCCTACCTCGTTGCCGCCGATACACCCGGCGCCCTCCTCCCCGCCGAGGAGTCGATCCAGGAACTCGCCGAACTCGCGAAGACCGCTGGCGCAGAGGTTGTCGGAAGCGCTACCCAGAAACTCGAACACCCCAACCCCGCCACCTATATCGGCAAGGGCAAGGTGGATGAAGTGGTTGAGGCGCGAAAGCAGCTCGGCGCCAATGTCGTGATCTTCGACGATGAGCTCTCCCCGTCGCAGCAGCGCAACCTCGAGCGCATTCTCGGGGTGAAGGTCATCGACCGTACCGCGCTCATTCTCGACATCTTCGCGACACGCGCCCAGACTCGCGAAGGCCGCGCCCAGGTGGAACTGGCCCAGATGCAGTACCTCTTGCCCCGGCTCGCCGGGCAGTGGTCACACCTCGAGCGGATGGAAGGGGCCATCGGTACGCGCGGTCCTGGCGAAACCCAGATCGAGACCGACCGGCGGCTCATCCGGAATCGCATCGCGAAGATCCGCCGCGACCTGGAGGAAGTCCGCACGCAACGCCAGTTGTACCGCCGCCGCCGCGCCCGCAACAACATCCCCATCGTCGCGCTCGTTGGGTACACGAACGCCGGCAAATCCACACTGATGCGCGCGCTGAGCGGCGCCGATGTGTTGGCCGAGGATAAGCTTTTCGCCACCCTCGACCCGGTAACGCGCCGCATCAAGCTGCCCTCCGGCGAGGTGGTGCTGCTCACCGATACCGTCGGCTTCATCCAGAAGCTCCCGACGCAGCTTGTGGCAGCGTTCCGCGCAACGCTCGAAGAGCTCGAGGAGGCCGACCTGTTGCTGCATGTCATCGACATCGCCCACCCGAACGCCTACGAGCACACCCGGACCGTCGACGCGACACTGAAGGAGCTTGGCGTCGAGGCCAAGCCGCGCCTCCTCGCCCTGAACAAGGTTGACTTGCTCCGCAACGAGGACGGTTCGCGGGTGGCGGATTTCGACGAGGCGCGCGCCGCGTTGCAGGGCGCGGGCGCCCCACCGCGCAACGTCGTGGCGATTTCCGCGGAACGCCGCTGGGGGCTCGACATGCTTCGCCAGCGCATCCAGGACGCTCTCGATGGCGACCTCGAAGGCGCAGACGATTCGCTCGTATCGCTGGTCCGGCCGGCGGTTTGAACCCGGCCGGGGGAACCGGTAGAACACCGTTATATGAATCCTGAGAGCCCTCCTGTCCCGCTCGAACACCCGGCGGGTCCCCTCGCCGGCTATCGCGTGCTCGACTTCGCCGATGAGAAAGGCCAGCTTTGCGCCCGCATCCTCGGCGAGCTCGGCGCCGATGTCATCAAGGTCGAACCCCCTCGCGACGGCGACCCAACGCGCCAGAACGGCCCCTTCTTCAAGGGAGAAGCTGGACCCAACACCAGCATCTACTGGTGGACCATGAACGCGGGTAAGCGATCCATCACCTTGCAGCCCCGGCTCGAAGCGGGCCGGGAGATCCTCCGCCGCCTCATCGCTGTCTCCGACATCATTATCGAGACCAACATGCCCGGCGAGGCGGCCTCGCTCGGACTCGACTACGCATCGGTGAGCGCCGCCAACCCGTCGGCCATCCTGGTGAGCATCACCAATTTCGGACAGACCGGGCCCTACGCCAGGTGGCATGCAACGGACATCGTTGGCCAGGCCATGGGCGGGCTCATGTACCTGAACGGCGATGATGAGCACGGCCCCGTGCGCGTGACTGCTCCCCAGGCGTACGCCCAGGCGAACTTCCAGGCAGCCGTGGGCGCCATGATCGCGCTCTATGCCCGCGGCGTGAACAACGGCGCCGGCCAGCATGTGGATGTCTCCATGCAGGAAGCGGTTGCCAACGCCATGGATAACACGCAGCAGATCTGGGATATCCGCCGCATCAATGCTTCCGGTCCCGGTGTGTACCGGAACAACAACGGCGTGCGCGGCGCGCGCTACCTCTTCGAAACGGCCGATGGCTGGCTGGTCGCGCTCCAGGTTGGTGGGCTCATCGGAGCTGGCGCGAACGCCATCATCGATTGGCTCGCCGAAACCCGCGAGGCACGCGGCCTCGACTCGCCGGAGTGGCGCGCTCGTCTCACCTCGCTCCAGCCGCTCCCCCCGGAAGACACGAAGTACGTCGAGGACACCCTCGCCGCCTTCGTCCGGACCCGCAGGAAGGAAGAGTTGGTGGCTGAGGCCCAGCGCCGCGGGGCAGGCTGGGCGCCCGTGTTCAGCCCCCGCGAAATTGTCGAAAGCAAGCAGCTGGCTGCTCGCGAGTACTGGATTCGCGTCCACCACGAGGACCTGGGCGAGTCGTTCATCTATCCGGGCGCGCCCTTCAAACTCGCTGAGACACCGTGGAAGCAGCGCGGCCGGGCACCACATATCGGTGAACATAATGCGGCCGTTTACGGTGGCCTGCTCGGGATCGACGCGGCCGAGCTCCGCCGGCTCAAGCTGAAGATGGTGGTGTAGCCAATGTCAGATGCACTGCAGAAGCCGTTCACCGGTATTCGCGTCGCCGATTTCGCCTGGGTTGGCGTCGGGCCGATTGTCTCCAAGTACCTCGCCGATCATGGTGCGGAGGTGGTCCGGATCGAATCCAGCACCTACCCGGAGGCCCTCCGGCGTGTGGGGCCGTTCGTTGACGACGTCCCCGGGATCGATCGCTCCGGGTACTACGCGAACTTCAACAGCTCAAAGCGCGGTGTGACGGTGAACCTGAAACACCCGCGCGGGCCCGAGCTGATCAAGCGCTTCATCGCCACCTGCGACGTGGTCACCGAGTCGTTCACCCCCGGCACCATGGCGAAGTTCGGGCTGGATTACCAGTCGCTGCGCCAGGTTCGGCCCGATCTGCTCATGATCTCGATGCCGCTGTATGGGCAGACCGGCCCGTGGGCGAGCTACATGGGCTATGGCCATGTCCTCCAGGCAGCCGCGGGCTTCAACCACATGACCGGCTGGCCGGATGAGCCGCCGATTGGGACGGGTGTGGCCTACACCGACTTCCTGGTGCCACACCTTGCAGCAACGGCCCTCATCGCAGCGCTCGACTACCGCAGGCGGACCGGGAAGGGCCAGTACATCGACTTTGGCCAGATGGAAGCTGCCATCCACGGCCTTGGAACCGCCATCCTCGACTGGACCGCCAACGGGCACGAACAAATCCGTCTCGGCAACCACGACATGGAGGCAGCTCCCCACAATGCCTACAAATGCCGTGACGGGCGGTGGGTCGTCATCGCCTGCGCCACGGAAAAGCACTGGGAGGGCCTGAAGGCTGCCCTGGGCCGGCCCGAATGGTGTGACATGGACCGCATGCGCCGGCGCTGGCAGCGCATCAACGAGCAGAAGGAAATCGACCGCCACCTTGGCTTCTGGTTCGAGGACTTCACCCGCAGGGGTGATGAGCCCGCCCTCCAAACCGAAGAGGGCGTCGAAGGTCCCCCGGTCCGCAAGTTCACCACCGAGGAAGTCGTCCAGCTCATGCAGTCCTTCGGCGTGCCCTGCGGCATCGTCCAATCGCCTGAAGCCATGCACGCCGACCCCCAGATGGCGCACCGGGGCCACTACTGGAAGCTCCAGCACCCCGTCATGGGCCTTCGTACGTACGATGGCCCGTCGTTCCGCCTCTCGAAGACGCCCGGGGAGCTCACCAAGGCAGCGCCCTGCCTGGGCGAGGACAACGAGTACGTCTACAAAGACATCGTCGGGCTGAGCGACGAGGAGTTCATTGAACTCCTTGCCGACGAGGCGTTCGAGTAGCAGCGTCCCCGGCCCGTGACGAAAGAGAAAGCCCCGGCGTAAGGCCGGGGCTTTCGTTTCGGGCGTGCGAAGGGGCCGGCTACTCGACGATGAAGTCGCCGAACATCTCCGTGGGGTGGAGGTCGCACAGGAAGTAGTACGTCCCCGGGTTGGGCACGGTGAAGCTGATGGTGTCCGACTGTCCGCCGTCGATGATCTTCCCCTGTGCGCCTTCCACGAGGGTCGTGCCGCCCTTCTTGTCCAGGAAGTGGATGTTGTGCTTGGCCTTGCCCTTGTTTGTCAGCGTGACGCTGAACTCCTGGCCGGCTTTCGCCTTGAGTTCCTTCTTGTCGAACTTGTTGTCCGTGGCGACCACCTGCTCGGCGCCCGAGGGCGCTTCCCCACCGCCGTTCGCGGTCTCGCCGGTGCCGGTCGGGCCACCTTCAACCACCTTAAACGTGCCGTTCATCTGGTCCGGGTGAAGGTCACAGAGGAAGTAGTAGTCTCCCACTCCCGGCGTTGTGAAGGTCAGCTTTGTCTCGGTGCCGCCGCCATCGATGATCTCGCCCTGCGCCCCCTCAGCAAGGGTGGTGCCGCCCTGCTTATCAAGGAAGTGGATGTTGTGCTTGGCGGCGCCATTGTTGACCAGGGTGATGGTGATCTCCGCGTTCGGACCGGCAACGATCTCGGACTTGTCGAACTTGTTGTCGGTCGCAACGACGCGGAACGGGTTTTCCGGGACGGGGGTCGGCGCCACGCCGCCACCCCCACCGGTCCCTTCTTCCTGGAACAGGCTCAAGCCCGCGCCAACCATGAAACCACCAACGAGGAGCCCGGCGATGACGGTGAACGCCGCACCAGCGCCGAACCGGAACGACACGTCTTTGGTGTCGCGGACAACCTCCATGTCGAAGACCTGCACCGAGCCGGGCACAACTTCGTCGGGGTGGCTGGCCAGCATGTCGAGCATCGTCCGCCGAGTCTGCTCGTAGGTTGCGAGGCCTTCCCGGTCGGACCATGTGGTTTCGACGAGCACCTGCGACGGCCCGGTTGCGGCCGGTGAGAGGATGATGCGCAGGTCCTGGAAGCCATCGAGATCGCGCAGTGCGCTATCGGCGCTTTCAATCCGGCTGATGACACCGGATTTCCCGCGAGCCGCTTCCACCTGGCCCTCGGCGATAGCGAAGGTCACCACCTGGGTGTACCGGGCCTCGCGGCCATCCCGGGCATGTTCCTGTTCGGCTTTGCGCTTCATCCGCCCGTCTTCGTACGCCCAGCCGAAGGCGGCCACGAGCGTGGCGACGATCGCCGCGCCAAGGAGCGGTCCCGCGAAATCATTGCTGGTATCGCGCGACCAGAAGATCAGCGCGGCACCGAGAAAGAGCGCTGAGACACCAACGACGAGGGGCCAAATGCTCGGGTCGGGAAGGTGCGGCCCCCCGTGCGAGCCATGTTCGTTCGGCTGGTGTTCCATACAGTGCTACTCCCCTCGGTGGCAGCTCCGGGCTGCAGTTCTACTTAACGATATACAGGACGGTGAACAGGGCAATCCACACCACGTCGACGAAGTGCCAGTAGAACGAGCAGGCTTCGACTGCCTCGTGGCGCGCCGCTGAGAACTGGCCCGCCATCGAGCGGGCCAGCACCACCATCATGAAAATCACCCCCCCGGCGACGTGTGCGCCGTGGAAGCCGGTCAAAGTGTAGAACGTTGTCCCGTACACGGTATCGTCCGCGCGGAAGTGTAGCTGGCTGTAGTCGTACATCTGGGCCACCAGGAACACGAGCCCCAGCACGATCGAGACGATGAGCCACCGGACCAGCGCCGTCCGGTCTCCCTTCCGGATGGACCAGACGCCAAGCTGGATCGTCACGGAGCTGAGTACGAGCAGGATGGTGGCGATGAACGGCAGGGCGAACTCGACTTCGAGCTTCACTCCTGCAGCCACCTGTTCTGGAGTCAGCAGGTACTCGGGCGGCCATTCCGCCGCATCCGCACGGGCGATGAAGTACGCCGCGAACAGCCCACCGAAGAACATCACCTCGGAGGCGATGAAGAGGATGAAGCCGAGCATCCCATTGCTCAGGCCCTGCCGGTGCTGGGTTGCGATGCCATGAGCTGCCATCGATTACGTCTCCCTCAGGTTCGAATTTGCTGCGCGGCGGGCCTTAGTGGCTCGCCCCGCCGTGGCGGAGGTCGAAGAGCGGGCGTTCCGAGTGAACCTCCGGGAGGTCATCGAAGTTGTGCACCGGCGGCGGCGAGGTGGTCCACCACTCGAGGGTGTTCGCGTTCCATGGATCGTTGGGCTGGTCCTTCGGCCGCAAGAACGCTGCGATGACCGCGACAATGAACGGGATCATTGACAAAGCGATGAGGAACGCTCCGATGGTCGAGGCCAGGTTCAGGGCCT
>CAYUVT010000110.1:0-10391 GCA_964448165.1 uncultured Anaerolineaceae bacterium
CCTGGTCCTGCGCCTGGAGTTTCGCGGCCTTCTGCTTCTGGTAGGCGGTGTAGTTTCCGGCGTAGCTCTCCACCTTCTGGTCGCGCAGATCGAGGACGCGGGTGACCACCCGGTCGAGGAAGTCCGCATCGTGGGTAACGATGAGGATGGCGGCATCCCACTCCTGGAGCTCTTCGGCGAGCCAGGCGCGGGTCTTTGCGTCCAGGTGGTTGGTGGGCTCATCGAGCAGGACGTTTTCGGGGCGGCGGACGAGGACCCTGGCAAGGGCGATGCGCATCTGCCAGCCTCCGCTGAAAGCGCCGCAGAGCCTGCCTTTGTCGCCAGGGGCGAACCCGAGGCCATCGAGCACGCGGCCGATGCGGGCTTCGATGCGGTAGCCATCGAGGGCCTCGAACCGCTCGAAGAGGGTCGCCTGTTCCTCGATCAGGGCATCGAGGTCGCCTTCGCCGCGTTCGATCCGTGCGGCGATATCCGCGAGCTGCTGTTCGATGGCGCGCGCCTCGGGGAAGGCGAGCCAGAGCTCTTCGAGGAGCGTGTTGCTCTCATCGAGGCCGGCTTCCTGGCGGAGGTAGCCAAGGGAGCCTCCCCGGAACCCGCAGGCGCCGTTATCGGGCTGGTGGTCGCCGGCGATGAGCCGAAGGATGGTGGACTTGCCGCCACCGTTGGGGCCAACAAGGCCGACGTGTTCGCCATCGCCGACGATGAACGAAAGGTTCTTCAGGACATCAACAGGTCCGAACGACTTGGAGACTTCTTCGCAAAACAGCATTGGGCGGTGTTTCCGTGGTGCTGGGCCGGGACGCATGGCGCCCGGGGGAGCTTCTCAGAGGGTAGCAGAGGAAGGCTGACGCACGGGACGCGGCACGCCGCACCGGCCGGGTGCGGTGAGGGGCCCAGTGCGCGCCAGCCGGCCTACGCCGGCCGGGAACTGGACGTGCGCGGGAACGCGACCACGGAACCTGGAGTGGCGCCTTGAGCAACCATGGAGCCAGTGTACCAAGGCACTGGCGATGCGAACTGTGAACCGGCCGTCACCCCGGGCAGGGCTGACGCCATGGTGGTTGGGTAGGGCTACGAAGGAGACGACCGGATGCGTGAGGGGAAGTGGCGTTCCGCGATCCTGGCGATCGGTTGCCTGGCCGCGGGGCTGGCCTGCAGCGACAGGAGCGGGGACCCGGCCGGGACGATCGAACCGGTGCCGGTGGAAACGACCATCGTGCCGGGCGTGGCGCGAGATGCGACCTCGCCACCAGCGCCTCTGCCCGGTGCAACGCCTCCCGCCACACCCCCTCAACAGGGGCAGCCGCAGCAGGATGGGCCGTGGAACCACGATTTGCTGGTGGCGCGTTCGACCGATGGGGGGCTCACGTTCGGCGAAGCCGGGGTGTACGTGGAGCGCGGAGGTGTCCCCAGCGTGATCCGCGACCGCGGCGGCCGGCTGATTGCGGTGTTCCAGTGGTTCCCGTTCGATCGGCCGGAAGCGTTCGACCGGGTTGCCGTGGTGTTTTCGGACGACGATGGCGCCACGTGGTCGGCGCCCGAACCGGTGCGCGTGGCCGGCCTCCCGGAGGGCTACATGCGGCCCTTCGATCCCGCGATCGTGCAACTCGAAGACGGGCGCTACCGGCTGTACTTCACCTCGCGCGACCAGCAGCACGGCGGCCAGCCAGCGATCTTTTCGGGGGTATCCACCGACGCGGTCGCGTACACCTTCGAGGAGGGCGCCCGGTTCGCGCCAGAGGGGGGCACGGTAGATGCGGCAGTGGTGCGCTTCGGGGAGGCGTGGCACCTCTACTCACACACGATGCAGGCCAATACCGGCCGGGGCTACCACGCCGTTTCGTCCGACGGTCTGACGTTCGAGCGAGCCGCGGACGTGTCGGCGGGCGCGGGCCGCCAGTGGATCGGGAACGCGCTGGCGCAGGGAGCGATGCTCCGCTACTACGGGTCGGGCGCCGATGGCATCTGGTCTGCGACCTCGCCCGATGGCAGCGCGTGGACAGTTGAACCAGGCACGCGCATGCACGGCGGCGACCCCT
This sequence comes from uncultured Anaerolineaceae bacterium, assembly GCA_964448165.1. Lineage (GTDB taxonomy): Bacteria > Chloroflexota > Dehalococcoidia > Tepidiformales > Tepidiformaceae > Amarobacter. The sequence continues at coordinate 2,040 of CAYUVT010000110.1, forward strand.
CGGCGGTGGTTACCGGCAGCGGCGAGGTCCTGTTGATCTTCGTGGGGCCGATCCGCGATGACGCGGTGCCACGGCCGCCGGGGCGGTAAGCCGGCGTGATCAGTCGCTGTGGCCAAGGGCCGAGATCGGCATGAGGAGGGCGATGAGCTGGTCGTCGCTCAGCTTCTGGACGCGATCGCTGATCTCTTCCTGGCTGGCGTGTTCGGGTTTGTCCTTGCCCACGAGCGCGCAGGCGAGCATGTGGCTTTCCAGGTAGGCGTGGGCGAGCGAGAGGAGCTCGCCGTGGCCGAGCGCCTTGAGCGAGTTCGTAGCCTTCTGCATCGGGGTGAGTTCCATCTGGTTCCTCCAGTGGCATTGCATGCCGTTGGAGTCATGTTCGCAGGGGGAGCAACCGCCCGGTACGGCAGAATGGACCTTTCGGGAGGGGCTGTTGGAAGAACGGCCGGCGGTTGGGATCAGGGGGTTTGCAGCGCGCGCGATTCAGGGCGTGAGGCGGCCGAGCGCGAAGGCTGCCCGCTCCACACTGGGATAGACGGCGATCCCCCGGCCGGTGAACTGGTCACGAACGTCGTCGACCAGCTGGCGGTGTTCGCGGTTGTTGGTCTCGGTCGGGCCAAGGACGACGGCGACGGGCTTGGGCGACTTTTCGCAGATGTCGGCCAGCCGGTTACAGGCGTGCCTGAGCCGGTCGCCCGCATCGGGGCGGCCGAAGAACCAGTCCTCGCCGACATTGGCGATGGCCAGGTCGTAGGCGGGACTTTCGAGCATGAGTTCGAGGAGGCCGTTCGACGAGAGGCCGCTGCCCGCGAGGATCGACTGGTCAACCGGGTTTCCGACCCAGTCGGCCAGCTGCGGGGCGCGCTCGCGGACCTTTTCACGTACAGCGCCGGACAGCGGCACAACCGTGAGTCCGTTCTCCTCGCAGGCGTCAGCCGACTGGACGCTCCGCCCGCCGCCCCCACCAACAACGGCGATGTTCCGGCCGGCGGCGCGCGGGAGGAGAGCGGCGCCGAGCATGAGGTCGAGCAGCTGCTCCTGGCTGCGGGCCTCGAGGGCGCCGGCCTGGCGAAGGACGGTGCTCCAGAGCCCGGCGGCGCCGGCGAGGGCCGCGGTGTGGGAGGCGGCGGAACGCGCCCCCGCGGCGGTGCGGCCGGCCTTGTGGATCACGACCGGTTTCTTCGCGGCGGCTGCCGAGAGCCCCTCGAAGAAGCCGCGGCCATCCGGCACGCCTTCGACGTAGGCGCCGATGACAGCGGTCTCCGGGTCATCGGCCAGGTAGCGCAGCATTTCGCCGGGGGTGACATCGAGGCCGTTGCCGTAGTTCGCGACCTTGCCGAACTTGAGTCCGCGGGCGTTGCCCCGCGTGATGACCTCGACCGCGTTGTTGCCGCTCTGGCTGAGGAAGGCGACGCTGCCGTGATCGGTGGGCAGGTCGGGACGGAACGAGAGGCCACCGGCCGGGTGGTAGAGCCCCATGCCATTGGGGCCGAGGATGCGGATGCCCTTCGCAGCGGCACTCGCGGCGATTTCGCGCTCCAGGCTCGCCGCTTCTTCGTCGCCGGTTTCGCTGAAGCGGCCCGTGAAGAGATGGAGGAAGCGGACGCCGCGCTGGCCGCAGTGTTCGACGAGTTCGAGGACGGCCGATGCCGGGACGCAGGAGATCACCAGGTCGACCTGGCCGGGCACATCGGCAAGGCGGGGGTAGGCCTTGAGGCCGGCGACTTCGTCCGCGCGCGGGTTGATCGGGTAGATCGGCCCGGCGAAGCCCTGGGCCTTGAGCGACATGAGGTAGTCGTGCCCGGGGCTGTCGACGTTGGTCGAGGCGCCGGCGACCGCGACCGAGCGCGGGCGGAAGAGGAGATCGAGGTCGGGCTTCGAGGGAAAACGCGGCACGGGGCGATTGTAGAGGAAGGGCGAGGTACGAAGGGCGAAGTACGGCGGGATTGGCGGTTGTCGATTGGCGGAATGGCAAATCGGACATCCTCAGACGCCGCGCTTATCGCCCCAGATGAGGATGTGGAGGCGGCTGGAGAAGCGATAGCCGCGTTGCATGCACGTTTCGGCGAGCCAGGGGCTGCGGGCGGAGAGTTCGGCGGCCGTTCGGCCCTCGGGCATGAGGACGATGCGCTCAGGTGGGATGGCGAACTGGCGGCGGAGGTCCTCGACCTCGGCGAGGTCAGCATCATCCTGGACGACGAACTTGAAATTGGCGCGCGCGTTCGCGGCGAACTCCCGCAGGACGGGCGCGTCGATGCGGATGAGGCCCTGGTTCCCGGAATGAGCGAGCTTGGGCGAGACGTTGAACTGGTCAACCAGCTCGCCGAGTTCGCCAGGGGAGACGGTGCCGTTGGTCTCGACCTCAATGCGGTAGCCGCGCACCTTCAGCTCCTGGACGAGCGGTTCGAGCTGGCGTCGCTGGATGAGCGGTTCACCACCGGTGATGACCACGTTGCGCGGGGGGAACGCCGTAATGGCCTGGAGGGCGTTCTCAATGCCGAGCGGCATGGTCTGTTCGGCGCGGTCGTAGCGGTCCCAGTCCCAGGTGTAAGCCGTGTCGCACCAGGTGCAGCGCAGATTGCAGATGGCCAGGCGGATGAAGGTGCTGGGCAGGCCGGCGGAGAGTCCCTCGCCCTGGATGGAGGCAAAGATCTCGGGGCGGCCATCGCCCATGCGCGAGACGAGCAGCTCATCCATCAGCGTGGCGCCAGGGCGGGGTCGGGGAGTCCGGCAGCGGCGAACCCGGCCGCGCGAAGCTCGCAGGAGTCGCAGGCGCCGCAAGGAGTCTCGCCGCCGGCATAGCAGCTCCAGGTGAGCTCGAGGGGGGCGCCGAGCTCGGTGCCGTAGCGGACGATCTCGGCCTTGGACATGGTGATGATGGGCGCCTCGATGCGGATGGGGACGTTGTAGGCGGTGCCGGCCTTGCTGCCGAGGCGGATGGTTTCGGTAATGGCGTTGTAGAACTCCGGGCGGCAATCGGGGTAGCCGGAGTAGTCTATGGCGTTGGCGCCAACGTAGATGGCGCCTTCGAGGGCCGAGGGGTCCGCGCCGCGGTGCTCGATTTCGTCGAGCAGCCAGCTTTCGAGGGCGGCGGCGGCGAGCGTGACGAAGAAGGTGTTGCGCAGGGGGACGTAGGTGATAGGGACGTCGGCCGCCATGCCCGCGGGGTCGCGGTGCTCGGGGATGGCGTGGGCGGCGCTGGTGAGGGCGGAGTGCGAGGCGAGCCCGGCGTAGAAGCCGGCGTCAACCTCGATCAGCGGGATCCCCAGGCGCGCGGCGACCGCGCGGGCGGAACGGAGCTCGCGCAGGTGGCGCTGGCCGTAGCCGATGCTGAGTGCGCGGACCCGGCGGCCCTGGCGCACGGCATGCGTGGCGACGGTTGTGGAATCGAGGCCGCCCGAGAGGAGGACGATGGCGTGCATGCGGGACTCGTGCTGGCGAATTGCCACTTCGTGTATCAGGCTATCGCGGGGCAGCGGCCAGCGGTAGCTGCGGGAGGCGAACCATGGAAGGCAAACGGCGGGGAGTGAACCTCGGGAGGTACGACTGGGATGCGGTCGCCGGCATCGTGGCGGCAGGGGCCGCGCTGGTGCTCCACCTGCTGCACATCATCGAAGTGGACGTCCTCCTGACAATCGCGCTGGTGGTGATGGCACTCCTCCTGTTCCGGGACCTGAGGCGGGAGGCGCAGGACGAGCTGTTACTGGAACGGAGCGAGCGGACGGAAGGGGTGCTGGCTGGATTGCTCGCGGGGATGAAGCAACCTGATGTGGTCCTGGTTGGGCCGCGCGAGCTGCGGCGGGCAAGCGAGGATTTCGCGCGCCAGGCGCGGGGCGAGATGGTGTGGTTCAACGTTTGCCTGCTGATGTTCAGGCCCCAGTCGCTGTTCGATGCGCTGCTGCGTCCGGCGCTGGAGAACCCGGCGGTAAGCGGCGTGCAGTTCGTGCTCGATCCTTCGGAGCGCGAACGCTGGGAGCAGGAAGTGGTGCCGAAGGCGCGGGCTGCGGGCGGCCTGGCCAAGCTCCGGGAGCCACGATGGGTGCCGCTTTCACACGAGGCCGTCTCGTTCATCCTGGCCGAGGGAGCGGCTGGCGAGACCGAGGCCCACCTGAGCTTCTGGGGCGAACCATTTATGTCGCGCCAGCCCGGGTTCGATATCCCCCGGTTCGTCTTCCACGTCCAGGCGCACTCGGCCCTGGTGGGGCAGCTCGTGGAACTGGAGCGGAAGTCGCGGGGCGCGCAAATCTAGGAGAGCGAGTTGGGCGTGCGCTTCACGAAGTCGAGGATGCGCCAGCTGTTCGGTTCGATGGTGATGCGGACCTGGCGTTTCACGCGGCCTTCCATGCGGCCGAGGTAGGCATCGGCACCGGAGCCGAGGAAGCGCCGGACCATTTCCGGGTATTCGGGGGCCATGCCCTCGACCGGTTCCACCGTGGCTAGGCCTTCGACCAGGAGGACGCGGTAGGGTGGCCGGTCGGTGTCGATGGTGAACGAGACGCGGGGGCGCTGGCTGATGTGGCGGACCTTATCGGCCTTCGGGCCGGTGATGACGGTGAAGCGGCCATCGGCGAAGCGGTACCAGATGGGGACGACGTGGGGCTGTTCGTTGGCGCCGACATAGGCGAGGCGCATGAGGGTAGGGCTGGCGAGGAGCTCGGCAACGACGGGGTCATCGGCAGGGAACATGGCGCGAACGGTAGCAGGTTTGGCGGGGGCTGGCGTAGCGCCCCGGGGCCCTCGCGATGCCGGTTGTGTCCCGCGAAGGCGCCGGCATCGGAAATGACGTGCTGGTGACCAGAGACGGCACCTTGCCCGAACAAGCGTCAATGATGTCATCCCGTGAAGCCTCGAAATGGGCTGCGACCTCTCCGAGGATGCCTCCGAGCTTCCCCACGCGGAGCGGGCCGTGTCGCGGGATGGTGACGTGATGCTCGCCACGTTCCCGGGTTGTCGGGCGCATGTGCCTTCCCGTTTGCCTGGTTGGTGCGTAGCCCAGCCTGGAGAGGGCCTTGGCCAGCGACTCTCCCGTGAGATCACGAGGTAGCCGGGTCATACGGCGATGACGTCATCGCGTACAAACTGGAGCCGGACGACCCGGGGAGCCTTGCCTTCTTCGAAGTGGCAGCGCACGGCATCCCGGACGCGCTCGCGAAGCGTGATGACATCGTCCGCCCCGGTGAATATCGCCTCGCCCAGGGCGCGCGCCGTGAAACCACCCTCGGGTGCTTCGGCCACCACAAAGATCAGTTCGTCCATGACCGCTCCCGGCGCCCGCCGCGCACCTCCACCATACCTTGCGCAGGACGGTGGCGGCGTTGGCCGAATGACTGGAGCTGAGCAGCCAGGCCGACGGGATACAGCATCGGCCTCAGAACGGCTCGGCGCCGCGTTCCCAGTCGTCGTCCAGCCAGTTCAGCTCCACGCGGTCGAGGCCGATTGCTTCATCGCAGCGGTCTGCCCAATCGCAGAAGGTGCAGTGGGGGCCGGGCATCGCCGGGAATTCTGTCGTCGCCTGCATGCGGGCCGCGAAGTTGGCGATGTAGTCGACGGTGGCGCGGGCGTCCTCGCGGGTGAGTTCGCGCACGCGCTGGATGCCCGAGCGGAGGTTCCAGCCGATGGCGGTCACGCGCGTTTCGGCCGGGAGCTTTCGCGAGGTGCGCAGGGCCAGGTGCCCGATATCGAGCTGGGCATCGACGATTTCGTCCATGTCGAAGCGGCCGGTCTTCCAGTCGATGATGAGCCATTGGTCCGCGGCGAGGCGGTCGGCGCGGTCGATCATGGCCCGGATGGCCACACCGCGGGAGCGGGACGGCACCCACGTGCTGAGCTCGGCGTAGCGGTCCTCGCTGACGATGGATTCGTGCGCGGCGATGCCGTTGGCCAGCAGTTCCAGGGCGAGGCGGTGGTACTCGGTGCCGGGCCCGGCGATCCCGTGTTTGGGCATGCGCAGGTAGACATCGAGCTCGTGTTCGGCATCCCCGGGGTGGCCGGTCTCGCAGAGGACGCGCATGGCCCGGTGGACGCCCTTGCCGACGATGGCGGCCGGCGTATCGCGCGAAGGCGGCCAGTCGAGCCCGCTCACGTAGCTGAACCAGTACTGCTTCCGGCAGCGCTGAAACGACTGGATCTTCGTGTGGGTAACCTGGAACAGCTCGTCGCTCATCGGCGCGGAGTGTAGCGCCGCGTGTACCATTTCCCAACCCGCAGCCAGCACCGGAGGAGACATGGCAGCACCGCTCGAAGGCATCACGGTGGTGGAACTGGCGAACTATGTCGCCGCACCGAGCGCTGGCGCGCTCATGGCCGACCTCGGCGCCGACGTCATCAAGATCGAGCCGCCGGGTGGCGAGGTGATGCGCGGGGTGGTGCCCTCGGGCGGGGAGGGGCAACCACCATTCAACTTCCTGTTCGAACTCGAGAACCGGGGCAAGCGCTCGGTCACCGTCGCACTCGACGCGCCGGGCGGGAGCGAGGTGGTCCACCGGCTGCTCTCGCGGGCAGACGTCTTCCTGACGAACCTGATGGCGCCCCGGCTGGAGAAGTACGGGCTGACGCCCGGCGAAGTCCACGCGCGAAACCCGAACGTCGTGTTCGTTTCGGTGACCGGGTACGGGTTGCGAGGACCGGATGCGGCCAGGCCCGGGTTCGACTTCTCGGCATTCTGGACGCGCTCGGGGATCATGAGCCTGGTGGGCCACCCGGACGGGCCGCCCGTGCTCAGCCGGATCGCCCAGGGCGATCACACGACCGGCATCAACGGGCTGGCGGCGACGCTGACGGCGCTGCGGTTGCGCGACCTGACAGGCGAGGGCCAGGTGGTCGAGATCTCGCTCCAGCAGACCGGGGTCTACACCATTGCGACGGACATCAGCCGGACGCTGATGGATGGCAAGGCGCCGAAGCGGTTCGACCGGACCGCCCCGGAGAACCCGCTGTTCAACACCTATCCCACTCGCGACGGCAAGTGGGTGATGCTCGTGCACATGACGCCGGACCCGTACTGGCCGCGGCTCTGCCGGGTCATCGGGCGGGAGGAGTGGGCCGAACACCCGGACTATGCCTCGATGGCGGCACGGCGAGCGCGGGGGGCGGAGATCGCGGCCGTGATCGAGCAGGCGCTCCTGGCGGCGGACCTGGATGAATTGGCGCGGAAGCTGGACGAGCACGGGCTGATCTGGGCGCCGATGGTCGATACCACACAGGTGGTGGCGGACCCGCAGCTGCGGGAGCTGAACGCCTTCCAGCCCCTGCAAACGCCCAACGGGACGTTCGAAACGGTCGGGGTGCCGTTCACGATCCACGGGGCGGATATCCGGGTAAGGGGGGCGGCCTCGCTTCCCGGGGAAGATACGGCCGATGCGCTGGCGGCCGTGGGGCTGACGGAGGACGAGGTGGCCCAGTTCGCGGCGAATGGGGTGTTCGGGTAGGGGTGGTCAGGCGCTCAAGCGGACAGTTGCTTCAGGTTCGGGGATCGGGTCGCCAGCAGCCAGGGCGCATTCAATCCAGCCCTCCATCGCGTCGCGAAGCATTTCGAGTGCCTCGTCGACGGTCGCCCCGGCCGTCACGCAACCGGGCAATTCGGGGGCTTCGGCGAGGTAGCCCTCGATGTCATCGCCGCTGATCACCTTGCGGTAGGGTCGGGCAACGATCTCCAGAATGAGGCGTTCGCGTTCGTCGTCAGTCATCGCCTTCCTCGCGGGTACGCCAGAGAACATCACGGACGTACGGCATCAGTATAGGTCCTCGCCGGATGGGGACAGACAACAGCTGCGAGCCCTTTCGGTAGTGCTTGTGGCTTCTGCGGGTGCGTTCGAGGAACCACCCGGAGAGAAGCAGCAACTGCTCAACCTCCTCGAACCTGACGTTCCTGGGCCGGGCAGCCAAGCGCCGCCACAGTTCGTGCCGATCCACGAAATGCAGGATAGCCACACTGAACTTTTGTGGCACGATGAGCGTTGGAACGAGGGCCGGGAGGTCCAGGCCATGCGTGTTCTGCTCGCGATGTTGCTGACGGCCAGGACGTTGGGTTTCTTCTCGGCGACGGCTTCGGCGTAGGACGGGGCGGTACCGCCGTTCTACCTCCGGAACGTCTATGCGTTCGTGCTGGCGCCCCAGACCACGCCGTCGCCCCCGCTACGGGCGCCGGTCCTTCATTGCATTGGGAGGCTTCAAGCCGCCGCTACCTTGCGGCGGGGTTTGCGCTGCTTCCGGCGAACGTGATGGTGGCCCTGGAGGCGGCCGGGTGAGGGCTGACGGGCCGCCGCGGCGGTCCATTCTTCTCGTTTTTCGTTGATTATGTCACTGCGTTGATTCGCGTTAATTGCTTATGCGTTTAAGCGTTCGCCTTGTCCCGCC
>CAYUVT010000111.1:0-10349 GCA_964448165.1 uncultured Anaerolineaceae bacterium
CGTTTGGCGCGTTGCGGACGGGAGTAGGATGGAATCAGCGCTCGTGAAGGAGGCTCATCATGGCGACGACTCCGAAAGCATCGCGGACTGCCCCCAGGGCAACAGCAGCCGGGAAACCGGCAGCGGCCGACCGGAAGAAGGCGAAGGCGACGACGGATGCGCTGCCCGAACGCCAGCCCGGCGATGACCTCGATCAGGAGGATTACGCGCAGTTCGACGGGTAGCGTCACCGCTTGCCGGCTGATCGGCCGCATGCCTCGTAGGCCGCCGGGGCCATACACTCCATCCATGGCGACTGAAGTCATCGTGGTCCGCCACGCGGAGACGTACGGGAACATCGAGGGGCGGTTCTGCGGGCATTCGGAAACGGAGCTGACGCCGAAGGGCGTGCTCCAGGCCCAGGCGCTGGGTCGCAGGCTGAAGGGGCAGCACTTCGATGCGGCCTATTCGTCGGACCTGTCGAGGGCACTCCGGACCGCGCGATACGCCGTTGAGCACCACGCGGCGGCGCTGGAACCGGCCCTCGACCGCGACCTGCGCGAGATGCACTACGGCGAGTGGGAAGGGCTGCAGGCGAAGGAGATCGGCGAGCGGAACGCGGAGCTGCTGCGCGACTTCTTCACGATGAAGCTTCCAGGCGCCCCGGGTGGCGAGACGATCGAGCAGGTCCGCGAGCGCACCGCGGCCGCCATCCGCCGCGTCGTCGATGCGCACCAGGATGGCCAGGTGCTGGTGGTCTCGCATGGGAACGCCATCATGGCAATGCTTGCGGAGCTGCTGGGGATGCCGCGCGAGTCGACCTGGTCGTTCGCGGTGGCGAACACGTCGATCACGCGCTTGCAGTTCGGGCGGCGGGGACGTGTGACGCTCACGGGATTCAACGATCACACGCACATCCAGGAGATCCGGGCGGAGTAAGGGCGTCAGGCGGCCGCCTCAAGGCGCTCCTCGAGCTGACCCGTCTTCTCCAGCCAGCGGAGAAAGGCGGCGACGCAGGCAGGGTCGAGCTGGGTGCCGGCGGCTCGCCGGATCTCGGCCACAGCCTCGCTCCAGGGGCGAAGCGGGCGGTAGACGCGCGTGGAGGTGAGCGCGTCGAAGGTATCGGCGACGGCGACAATGCGGGCGGCCAGCGGAATCTGCTCGCCGCGGAGGCCATCGGGGTAGCCACCGCCTGCCCAGCGCTCGTGGTGGGCGCGGATGGCCGCGGCGACATGCCGGAGGACGCGGGTGCTGCTCGCAATGTGCTCACCGCGGGCAGCATGGTGCTTCATGGTTTCGAATTCCTCCGGGGTGAGCCTGCCGGGTTTGAGCAGGACGGCATCGGGGACGGTGATCTTGCCCACGTCGTGGATGCGACCCGCGGTGACAGCCACCTCGACCGCCTCGTCCGGTAGGCCGAGCTCGCGGGCGATTGCCTCCGCATAGCCGGCGACCCGGCCCATGTGGTGGCGGGTATAGCTGTCGCGAGCCTCGACGGCTGCTTCGAGTGCTTCGAGCTCGTGGGCTGCAGTGGAGTGGACATGGTCGAGCGAATCGCGCAGTTCGATAGCGCGAGAGAACACGATGAGGGACCTGGCACGGACCGCCTCGACGGCCCAGCCCGCGATGAGGGTGCAGAACGCGACGAGCAGCAGGCCGTGGTAGAGCCACCAGCTGAGGTGCCAGAGTTCGCCGTAGTACATCGAGAGCTGGGCGTTTGCGAGGAAGCCGAGGGCGCACACCATGGCGAGCTGACCGGGGAGCTCCGTGAGCCGCCAGGCCCGGTAATACCGCCACGCCGCAAGAGCGAGGAGCGCGATGGTTGAGAACGCAAGGGTGGTATCCCAGGGCCGGGTGCGCGGGATGAAATCCCAGGTTTCGGGACGCCAGAGCATCGACGCCAGGTATGCTCCGAGCAGGGCCAGTGCTGTCGCGAGAATGGCAGTGGGGTGTTCGCGGACGGGGCGGGATCCGGGCCAGCTACCGGGCAAAACGCTCAGGGCGATGAAGAGCGCACCGACGAACTGGCTCAGGCCGGCCGAGATAACGACGGCGTAGGGGTAGTGATCCGCCGGCACGATGAACCCCGGGGTGCCGAGGCCATGCGTGGCGAAGATCAGGGCGACGGCGATGAACCCGAGGGCAAGGTAGACGGTGCGCGTGGTGCGAACGCTCTCGACCGAGAGCGCCAGGGCTGTCCCGATGATGCCGGAGAGCAGGGCAGCAGCAGAAACCACGTAGAAGTGCGCCGTGGGCTGCATGACGGCCGGGTCGCTACCCTCGACGGCCTGCATCAGGCCGAACGCCAGGGCGGGCAGGGCGATGGCAAGCCCCATGACGGCGTGTTGCACGGGATGGCGCACGTTCAGTGTCTTCGTCCTCTCGGGTTGATAGTCGTCGGAGGACGGTTTCTTCTGAAGCGTGGCGGGAAACCGGGTCAATGGCCCGCGCCGCGGGTGGTTGGGGCGGGAAGCGACGGCGCCTACGCGGCGTGCTGAGGCTTCGGGCGTGGCTCGGCGGCGGCGGGCGTTTCTGCTTCCTTTTTCGCTTCGGGCTGTTGCTGCTGGCGGGCGGGCCGGCGGATGCTCCAGCGGCGGAAGCGTTCTTCGATGGGCTTGCCGGGTTCGCGCTTTTCACGCTCGGCGCGGTCCTTCAGGAAGTCTTCGCGCGTACGTCCGCCGATCTGGCTGGTGTGGCAGAGGATGGCGTCGACCTTCTTCTCCCAGTAATCGGTGATGTCGACTGAGTAGTCAGGGTTGGCCGCGCCGCCGAGGAGCACCTCATTCACCTGGTGTGAATCGAGACCGTCGTCTTCGTGGTGCTGGTAGAAGAGGCGATCGCGGACGATGGGGTAGATGGCGTCCATCGTCGCCTGGCCAACGTTGCGGTGGTCGCGGTGGTTGAAGGTCCCGCGGAAGGCATCCCAGGTGATGACGACATCGGGGCGGTACAGGCGGAGGAGGCGGACGATCTGGCCGCGCAGCTCCGCGCTTTCACTGGTGAACCCGTCGGGATAGCCGAGGAAGATGCATTCACGGACGCCAAGCAGGCGGCAGGCGGCGCGCTGCTCTTCCTCGCGGATGGCGGCGAGCTTTTCGGGGTGCATGGCATCGTCGTGGGTACCCTTATCGCCGCCGGTTACGAGCACATAGAAGACGTCCCACCCCTCTGCGCACCACTTCGCGACGGTGCCAGCGCACATGAACTCAGCATCGTCGGGGTGGGCCATGATGACCATGGCCCGGGCCGGTCCCTCAATCGGGGGCAACTCCTCGGCCTGTGCGGAGCCGAGCGGGGGCGTGGTACGGGGGCGGGATTCGTTTTCGGGGAGGGCGTCTTCGATAGCCTTCTTCTTCTGCTTCCTGGCTTTGTCCTTCTTGCTCATCGATCCACCGGGGATAGCCCCCTCGCGGGGGCCGGGTTAGGTACTACCAACTATAGCCGAGCGCGCCGATGGCGGCCGGCGCGGCCGTGCGTGAGCAGGGCCACATTCGCGTGCGAAGGGCGCGATGTTCTTCATGGTTTCTCCAGGGTTTGGGAGGGCAACGGGCCTACGGTGGGATGAGTACACGAGGAGCACTCGCATGATTGTGAATCCCACCGCAGACTCCCGGCGCCTGGCGCTGGCTGCGTCGCGAATCCCTGGCGCGGCGGCGATGTCCGGCATCACCGTCACGCTGATGTACCTGTTCGGCCCGGTGCCGCTCTACCTGGCGACGGCCCGCGCATTCAGCACGCCCGCGCAGGTAACTTCCGGGTTTTTCGTGGCCTTCCTGACCGCAGGAGCCGTGACGATCGCGCTGTCGGTCCGCTACCGGCAACCGCTGGCGGTCGGCTGGTCAGGGCCGGGGCTGGTGTACATGGCGGCGATGGCCTCGCAGTACAGCGTGGGCCACTTCGCCGGCGCGACACTCGTTGCCGGCCTGGCGATGGCGGCCCTGGCGATGACCGGGCTGGCGGAGCGGCTGGCGCGAGCGTTGCCGGTTCCGGTGGTGCTCGCGGTGTTCGCGGGGAGTTCGCTGCACTTTTGCACAGCAGGCGTCTCCGGCATCCAGGCAGAGCCGCTGGCGGCCGGCGCCCTGGCTGCAGGGTTCTTCGTGGCCCGGAAGCGCCCGGGCCGGTTTGTGCCGCCGCTGGCCATCGGTTGTGTCCTGGGGCTGATGGTGCTGATCGGCCAGGGCGAATTTCGCCAGGGCGAACTCGATGCGGGCATCCCGGCGGTTGAGTTTGTACGGCCCGTGTTCGACCTGCGGGCACTTGCCGCGGTGGGGCTCCCGCTTTTGCTGTTGGCTGTCGGGCTCCAGAACATGCAAGGGTTCGGCGGGCTGCGAGCAGCCGGTTACGAACCACCATTCCGGCTGATGACCGCGGTCATGGGTGGCGTCTCCGTGCTGCACGCGAGCGTGGGTGCCCCGCCGGCCGGGATGCAGACGACGCCGCTCTTCGTGCTCGCCGGCGAGGACTCGGGGCCGAGGTCGAGCAGGTGGATCGCTGCGATCGTGGCGAGCCTGGGCTGCCTGGCGATCGCGATGGGCGCGGTAACCGTGGCGTCGTTCGTGGGGGCGTTGCCCGTGGGGTTTGTCGCGGCGACGGTGGGGATCATCCTGCTCGCGACGGTCTTCGATAGCCTGCGAGCGGCACTGCACGGGCCGATGGCGTTCCCGGCGTTCGTTGCGTTTGTGGTAGCGGCTTCGGACCTCTCCATCGCGGGGATGGGTGCCCCGCTGTGGGCGCTCCTCACCGGTGCGGCGGCCACGGCGAAAGCCGCGGCTCCGACCATACCGGCTGAGCCTGGGCGCAGGGGTTGACGTCAGACGGGGGGCTGGACCACGCGAAGAGGGAAGGTGGCGAGGACTTCGTAGCTTGCGCCGCCGGGGCCGAGCCTGCTGCGCATGAGGGAGACCTGTGAAGTGCGCCAGCTGACGCCGGGGACTTCGGTCTTGCCGACGGCGACTTCAATCTCGGCGCGCTGGCGGGTGCCGATCTCGTCGCGGACACGGCCGAGGGTGAGGTGAGGACGGAAGGGGCGGCGCTCGGGTTCGAAGCCGACGACGGCGAGGGCAGCGTTGACTGCCCGGACGAGGGCTTCGAGGCGGAGGACATCGCCAGCGATGCCGACCCACATGATGCGCAGGCCTTCGCGGCCGCCGAAGGTGCCAATATTCGAGAACTCGAGCTCGAAGGGAGAGTGGCCGACGACCGCCTCCTGGATGGCGAGCTTGATGGCCGGGAGCTTCTTGACCGGCACCTCGCCGAGGAACTTGAGGGTGACATGGACTCCCTCCGGCTTGATCCAGCGGACTGCGGGGCCACTCTTCTTGCGGAGGCCCTCGATCGTCTCGCCGATGGCTTCCTTCACATCATCTGGAACTTCGCAGGCCACGAACAGGCGAACGTGATCCTGAGCATTCTCACTCATGGGTTGTCGTAATCCGAAAGAGTCTCTCGGCGTTGCCGCCACACACTTGCTTCGCCACGTCGCCGGGGAGTTGCCCGAGGAGGCGTTGGAGCTGGCGCCGGGGCGAAAGCAGTGGGTAATCAGAGCCGAAGATCACACGCCCGGGGCCGGCGAGGTCCACAAGGCGTGCGACGCTCAGATCATCATACAGCAGCGCAGCCGCAGCGGTGTCGAAATAGACGTTTTCTATGGCGGCTTTCACCTCGGGCATCTGGAGGTAGAAGGAGAGACCGCCGCCGAGGTGGGCAGCGACCATGGGGACGTTGGGAAATGCGGCCGCAAGGTGGCACATCTCAATCGGCGAGATGCCGCCTGCCTTGCCCGGGTAGGCGTGGCCCAACGGCTCACTGACATGCCAGAGCAACACCGCCCCGGAGTCTTCTGCGAGCCCACAGAGCGCGCGGCCTTCCGGCCCCAGGGGGTCCCAGCCCTGGTTGTGGGGGCGCAGCTCGCCGAACCCGGCCGCCCCGTCCTCCAGGGCGCGCCGTGCCTGGCGCTCCCACCCGGGGATGGCGGGGTTGACCGTGGCGAGCACGGTCACCCGCCCCTGTCCGCATCGCTTCGCATCGAGGAGGTAACCGTTTTGCTCCTCGATGTCCCGCTCGTTGCTGAATGCAAACCCGGCGGCGACCGCGCGCGCGATCTCCGACGCATCGAGGGCGGCAAGCAGCTCGGGGAGCGTGGCCATCTTCGCGCCCGGAGCGCCGTACATCTCCCCGAATGCAGGGTCGCGCTCCGCAAGTGGGCCGCGCCCCTCCCGCTGAGCTGGCGAAAACAGGTGCGTATGCGCGTCGACGCGGTTCATCAGGGGCGATGGTATCACCCGCTGCTACCAGCCACGCCTCCATCCCGTAGACTCCAGCCCACGTTTTGGCGGAGGGTTTCATGGGACGGCTCGAAGGCAAGGTTGCAGTCATCACGGGTGGGGCGAGCGGGATCGGCGAGGGCACGGTGCGGCTGTTCGCCGAGGAAGGCGCGCGGGTGGTGATTGCGGACATCCAGGACGCTCGCGGGGAGAAACTGGCCGAGGAACTGGGCCCCACGACGGCCTACTGGCATACGGATGTGGCCCAGGAGGACGACGTTCGGCGCGCCATCGCACAGGCGGTGGGGAAGTGGGGACGGCTGGATGTGATGTTCAACAACGCGGGCATCGGCGGGGTTTCGGGCCCGATCGAGAGCACGGACATGGAGGAGTACGACCGGACGATGGGCATCCTCCTGCGCGGCGTGGTCCTCGGCATGAAGCACGCGGCGCCGATCATGAAAGCGCAGGGGAACGGCTGCATTATCAACACGGCCAGCGTCGCGGGCGTGGGCATTGGCTTCGGCCCGCACATCTACAGCGCGGCGAAGGCGGCGGTCATCCATCTCACAAAGTCAGTCGCGAACGAGCTCGGCGAGAGTGGCGTGCGCGTGAATGCGATCTGCCCCGGTGGCATCGCCACCCCGATCTTCGGGAAGGGCATGGGACTGGATGCGGAGCAGGCCGACCTCACGGTTGAGCTGATGAAGGTCCGGCTGGCGCAGGGCCAGCCAATCCGTCGGGCAGGGCTCCCGCGCGACATCGCCGAGGCGGCCGCCTGGCTGGCGAGCGAGTCCGCCAGCTTTGTGACCGGCCATGCGCTGGTAGTCGATGGCGGCATCACCACGGGGCGATTGTGGTCGGAGCGGCAGGCAGCGGCGGAGCAGCGGCTCGCGCAGTTCCGGATGCCAGGGAATCAGTAGGCCGGGACACTCGGGCCGATGGCACGTACACTCCGGGCACACGCTTTGGGGAGTGGGCACATGGCTCGGCTGCAGGACCAGGTCGCGATCATCACGGGGGGCGCGAGCGGCATCGGCGAGGGGACGGTGCGGAAGTACGCCGCCGAGGGGGCGCGGGTGGTTATCGCCGACATCCAGGAGGGGCGCGGCGCGCAACTTGCGGAGGAGCTCGGCCCCCGGACGGCCTTCGTCCGCACCGATGTGAGCGACGAGGCGCAGGTTGCAGCGGCGGTCGACCTCGCGATGAGCCGTTGGGGGCGCCTCGACGTCATCTTCAACAACGCTGGCTTCGGCGGAGTCTCCGGTCCGATCGACGAGCTCGACATGGCCGGGTACGACCAGACGATGAACGTGCTCCTGCGCGGCGTGTTTCTTGGGGCGAAGCACGCGGCGAAGGTGATGAAGCCCGCCCGGCGGGGAGTGATCATCAATACGGCGAGCATCGCCGGGCTGCAGTCTGGCTTCGGGCCGCTCACCTACAGCGCCGCCAAGGCAGCGGTCGCGCACTTCAGCCGCTGCCTTGCCGTCGAACTCGCCGAGTTCAACATCCGCGTCAACGCCATCTGCCCGGGGCTCATCCTCACGAACATCTTCACCAGCGCCATCGGCATGCAGGGAGCGGCTGCCGAGGCGGCGCTCAAGAACATCGATACGGCGTTCGCCGACTGGCCGCCGATGGGAAGGACCGGCGTGCCGGAGGACATCGCCAACGCGGCGCTGTGGCTCGCCAGCGACGAGGCGAGCTACGTCACCGGCCAGGCGATCGTGGTCGATGGCGGGCTGACCGCTGGCCGGAAGTTCGGCGAGATGGGCGAGCGCATCGCCTCCGGCTTCGGGATCGATCCCGCGGTCTTCCGGGCGCAACGCGGCGGCTAGGTGGCGTGTTCGGTCGCAGGCGCAAACAGGACTGGGTGCGGCCCGAGCCGCCGGCCGAGGTCAGGCTCGAAGCGATCGGCTACGTGCGCAACGCAGTGACCAGGCCGAGGCCGCGTGGATGGGAGCGGGTGGAGAGCACCATCGAGCTGCTGCCCGGGCACGAAGCGCGCCTCCAGGGCATTGAGCGGTACAGCCACATCATCGTCGTCTTCTACATGGACGTCGCGGCGGCAGCTCCCGAGAAGCCCGAGCAACTGACGCTCGAGAGCGGGGTCACCTATGGCATCTTCGCCACCCGCAGCCAGCTCCGGCCGAACCATCTCGGTGTTTCGGCCGTGCCGCTGCTTGGCCGCGAAGGCCTGACGCTGCGGGTGCGCGGGCTCGACGCTATCGACGGTACGCCGGTGCTGGATGTGAAGCCGTACCTCCCCGCCTACGACGCGGTTGCCGACGCGCGCACCCCCTGAGGCGCCGTTGTGTGAGGAGCATCACGCCGGGGCGGTAGTTGTATTGTGAACTACCCCACGCCGGGCCCCCAACCTCCGCCTTTGGACTGATCTACGGGCTGTGCGGCAGGCGCTACGGTCGTTTGCGGAAGGGCCGCCACAGAGGCCCAAACAGGTAGAGGAGAACAACACGCGTGGGCAATACCATCGCACTGCCACAGATCAGCCAGGAGGCGTGGACAGCGTTCCGCCTCCGCATCAAGGGCCAGGTCGTCCTCCCGGGCGACCCGGACTACGAAGCCGCCCGTGAGGCGAAGAACGTCATCTACAACCGCAAGCCGGCCATCATCGTGCGCGCCGAAGATGCCGCCGACGTCAGCCGGAGCATCACTTTCGCCCGCCGCTTCGGCCTGCCCTTCGCCGTGAAGGGTGGGGGCCACAGCATCGGTGGACACAGCGTGAACAACGGCGGCCTCGTCATCGACATGCGCCGCATGAATAACATCCGGGTCGATGCCGAGAACCGCACCGCCTGGGCGCAGTCCGGCGCCGTCGCCCGCGAATTCCTGGCGGCTGTCGAGCCGTACGGGCTTGCGGTCCCCTTCGGTGATGCCGGCTCCGTTGGCCTCGGCGGTATTACCCTCGGCGGCGGTATCGGCTACCTCGTCCGCAAGCACGGCCTGACCATCGACAACCTGCTTGGCATCGAGATGGTGACCGCCGATGGCCAGATCATCCAGGCAACGGAGACGGAGAACCCCGAACTCTTCTGGGCCCTGCGCGGCGGCGGCGGGAACTTCGGTGTCGTGACGGGCTTCCAGTACCGGCTGGTCGAGGTGCCGCAGATTTACGGCGGTGCGCTCGTGCTTCCCGCCACGAAGGAAGTCATCCGCGAGTACGCGAAGCTTTCGCTGGAGGCTCCCGAGGAGCTGACCTCGATCTCGATGGTGATCAAGGCGCCGCCGATGCCCTTCATCCCCGAGGACAAGGTGGGCACGCCCTCGCTCATCGTGTTCACCGCCTACAGTGGCGATGTGGAGAAGGGCCCCGAGGCGGTCGCTCCGCTGCGCGCGCTGGCCGAACCGATCGCCGATACGCTGGGCCCCATGCGGCTTTCGGGCCTGTACGCCTACCTCGAGCCGGCCGAGGCGCCTGCCCGCGCTCGTGTGCGCTCCGGGTTCTACGACGAAATCACCGACGAGATGCTCGATGCGACCCTGTCCTTCGTCGAGGCGGCGCCGCCGAGCATGAGCTTCCTCCAGCTTCGGCCGATCGGTAATGGCGCGATGAACCGGGTCTCACGCGAGGCGACGGCGTTCTCGCATCGCGACGCGCGCTTCATGCTCGCTGTCATCGACCACTGGGAGGACGCGGCGGACGACGCCCAGAACGAAGCCTGGGTCGATGCCTTCTGGCAGGCCATCGGGGCGACCCGGCGCGGGGTCTACTCGAACTTCCTGCAGGCCGAGGGCGAGGCCCGCGTGCGGGAAGCGTATGCCGCCGCAACGTTCGAACGGCTGGCAAAGCTGAAGCTGCACTACGACCCGACGAACCTGTTCAGGGGCAACGAGAACATCCCGCCGAAGCCGCTGAGCGCGGTCGCCTGACGGCCCATCCCCGGCACCCGTACCTCCAGGAGCCCCCGGCGCATGCGCCGGGGGCTCCTGTTCGCAGTGGGTAGCTGTTCGCAACTTGCTCTATACTCTCGCCCACTGCGCCGCTTGCGCATGGGAGTACCACGAATGTCCGATGTCGTCCTCGTTTCCGATGATGGCCACGTCCGCACGATCCGCATGAACCGCCCCGAGGTGATGGAGTTGGGG
>CAYUVT010000112.1:0-10306 GCA_964448165.1 uncultured Anaerolineaceae bacterium
CATGGTCGAGGTGCTGGGCTTCCACGGGGCCTCGTGGCGGAGCCTCACGCGCCCGGTGATGACCACGCTCCTGGGGGCGCTCCTGGTGGCCGGGTTCCTCTTCACCATCTACACGCCGCGCCTGCGCCGATTCTTCGACTTCACCGAAGTGCACACGGGCGACTGGGTGATTGTGCTGACCGCGGTGGCGGGGGCGCTGGTCGGGCAGTACGTCTTGAGCCGCTACTGGCAACAGATCCTGGACATCCTGACCGCCAAGCCGGGCAAGCAGGACCGGCTACGCGGAAGGGCGGTGTAGCTACCGCGTAGCCACACCGCCCCCGGGGAATCGAAGCGCGGGATTTGGTTAGCTGCCGAGGCCGATATCGACCTTCTGGATCTTGTCGTCGCCGGTGAAGGAGATGAGGATGCGGACCGGGCCGAAGGGGCTGCCATCGCCGACGATCTTCACGTTGTCGCCATCGGCGACGGGTTCGCGCCAGGTGATGCCGGGGGCGCCGCCGCCACCGGGGCGGTTGCGCATGCCGGCGGCGGCCGCTTCCTTGCCGGTGGTGGTGCCCGTCATGGGGTTGCTGATGGTCACGTCATCGGCGAGGAGCGCGACCGCTCCATCGACGTCGCCCGCCGCCTGGAGGGCCATGTACTGCTTCGCGATTTCGAGTCTGTCGGCCAATGCCAACCTCCTTATCCGAATCTGGTTCGGGTTTCGCGGCTAGCCTAGCCCGCGCGCGAAATCACGTCAATCGCATCCGGTGAGCGGAAAAAGGTGTAGAAGCCCGGCGCGCGATTGGTCTATGCTCCCCGCGGATACTGCCAGGGGTGGGCTGCGTGATCGCTCGAAGACTCTCGCTAACACTGCTCGCGGGGCTGCTAACGTTCGCTGGCGCCTGCGGCGGAGACGACGACGACCCGGGGAAGGACTCAACCCCCACCCGCCAGTCCGAAGAGCGCACGGCAGAGCCGAAGAACCTGACGCCGCAGCAGATCGTCGAGTTGCTCACCCCCTCGGTGGTCAACATCGTGGCGACGTACCCCTCCGGCTCCGGCGGCGGCAGCGGCATCGTCTGGGAGGACAATCGCCACATCCTGACCAATGCGCACGTGGTGCTCGGCTCCGGGTCGATCAAGGTGATCGACCCGAAGGACAGGCGCGAGATCCCGGCCCGCGTGGTCGCCCTCAGCCCCTGCGACGATGTGGCCCTCCTCGAAGTGGACCGGGGCAATTTCGAGCCCGCCCCGATCGGCGATAGCGACAAGCTCGAGCCAGGCGAGGAAGTCGTGGCGCTCGGCTACCCGGCCACCTACACCGACCAGGGCTCCACCAAACTGGTGGTGACCCGGGGCATCGTGAGCAAGGTGAACGACTCGCTCGATGGAAAGAACGACCTGATCCAGACGGACGCGGCGATCAATCCCGGCAACAGCGGCGGGCCGCTGGTGAACGCGCGGGGCGAGGTGGTCGGCGTGAACACGCTTACCTTCCTCGGCCAGCAGAGCCAGAACTACGCCATCGCAATCAACGAGGCGAAGTTCGTCGCCGATAAGCTCAAGAGCGGCAAGAACATCACCTACATCGGCGCGCGCATCCGCGAAAACTACGCGGGCCTGGCCCAGGAACTGGGCATCAAGCTCGCCTACACCGATGGCCTGCTCATCACCGGTATCGATACCGGCAGCCCGGCCGCCGAAGCCGGCCTCGGATACTCCGACCTCATCTACTACGCCGATAACGTCTGGGTCGAATCGATCGGCGATTTCTGCGATGTGCTGCGCTCGCGCAAGCCCGGCGACACGGTGCGGCTCGACATCACGCGGACGTACTCGGATGGGAGCTCGGAAGACATGTACGCGCTGGTGGAGCTGGAGTAGGCAGGCGCCGGGCCAGTTCGCGTAGACTGCCCGCCATCACCGCATGGGGAGGCAGCCACGATGGCCGGTACCGTCCTCTACGAGCGCGATGGGCACATCGCGACCATCACCTATAACCGCCCCGAGGCGCTCAACGCCATCAACGCCGAGCTCCGGGCCGACCTCGATGCGGCCTGGGTGCGGTTCCGCGACGATGAGGAGGCGTGGGTAGCGATCGTCACCGGCGCCGGGCGCGCGTTCAGCGCCGGGGCCGACCTGCGCGGCAACGCCCCGCCGCGGGGCGCCACCCACTGGGAGACTCCCAGCCTCACCTCGCTCGAAAACGGCATCGAAATCTGGAAGCCCACCATCGCGGCCGTCAACGGCTACTGCCTCGGCTTCGCCTGCACCCTCGTGGCCGCCTGCGATTTCGTCATCGCCAGCGACCGGGCCGAGTTCGGCTTCCCCGAGGTCCGCATCGGCGTGCCCACCATCCAGGGCGCGGTGCGGATGCCCCAGAAGGTCGGCTGGCAGAACGCCATGGAACTCCTCCTCATCGGCGAACGCGTCGGCGCGGCGCGGGCGAAGGAGATGGGCCTCTGCTGGAAGGTGGTGCCCCACGATGAACTGATGGCCGAGGCGCGAGCCCTCGCCGGACGCCTCTGCAAGTCGGCGCCGCTCGCCGTCAGGGCAACCAAGGAGGTGGCGTGGCGGGGCCAGCAGATGCCGTGGGTGGAGGCCATCCGCTTCGGCGAGACCATGCGCCGCGTGGCCGGGGCAACCGGCGATGCGCGCGAAGGCATGGCCGCCGCCCGCGAAAAGCGCGAACCGCGCTGGCAGGCGCGTTAGCACCGGGCACACCCACCGGGGAGGACGACATGGAGCAGGAGCAGTGGCGGGAACTGGTGGCGCGGGCGGTGCTCGCTCCCTCCTCGCACAACACCCAGCCGTGGCGGTTCATCGTCCGGGGTGAGGCGCTCGAGCTCCACGCCGACCGCACGCGCGCGCTCCCGGTGAACGACCCGGAGGACCGCGAACTCACCATGAGCTGCGCGGCAGCGCTCCTGAACCTGCGGGCAGGAGCGGCCGCCGCGGGCCTGGCCGCGACGGTGGAACTCGATGCCGACCCGGCGAGCGACCGGCTCGCCACGGTCCAATGCGAGCCTGGCGAACCGGATGGCGAGCTGGCCCGGCTTGCCGGCGCCATCCCCCTCCGGCACACCTCGCGCGAGCCGTTCGCCGCCCGCCCGCTCGAGGTGGGGCTGCTCGATCGGCTGGCCGGCGCCGCCGCGGCCGAAGGCGCCTCGCTCCGCTGGATCGAGGGCAGGCAGGCGCGCGAACAGGCCGCCGACCTGATGGCCGAGGGCGACCGCATCCAGTTCGCCGACAAGCGCTGGCGGCGCGAGCTCGCAGCCTGGATGCACCCGGGCCGGGCCGATGACGGCCTGCCGGTGGAGCGGTTCGGCGGCGCCGTGCGCTTCGTCGTCAGCCGCTTCAATGTCGGCGGATCGACGGCGGGCAAGGACGAGGTGTTCGCGCTCCACGCGCCGGCCCTGGGCGTGCTTTCGACCCCCGGCGATGAGCGCGGGGACTGGATGGCGGCGGGCCAGGCGCTCGAGCGCGTGCTGCTGACCGCGGCCGCCGTGGGCGTGCAGGCCGGCTACCTGAACCAGCCGTGCCAGGTCGCGGCGCTGCGGCCGCGCCTGCGGGAGCTGGCGGGGAGCGAAGGCGAGCCGCAGCTGGTGTTGCGCTTTGGACACCCCCTGGGCGAGCCGCCCCCCCACCGGCGCCGGCCCGTGGCCGAGGTGCTGACCTTCGCCTGAGCTGGCCGGGGGAGCGATCCATCGACCGGGCCTATACGCATTCGTAACGGAAACACTTCGATCGCCGAAAGTTTATCGGCGGTTCATCCGTTCGACGCACGGCGTTCACATGCGGGCGCGAAGGTGGAAGCAGTTCAAACGGGAGGTACGGAACATGCTGGAAGAGCTTCTCGCCGCCGCCATGTACCACGACCGGTGCCGGGAACTCGCACGCGAGCGGATCGCGCGCGAGGCCCTGGCCGCCACAACCACGCGGACGACTATGCCATTCCTCGCCCGGGTGGGCCTGCGGCGTCAGCCGCGCGCCATCCGCGCTTCGAGCGCCGCCCGGACCGCGGGCCATTCGCTTTCGATGATGGAGTAGAAGGCCGAATCGCGGAGCTGGCCATCGGCCCCGACCGCGTGGGCCCGGATGACGCCATCGAGCTTCGCGCCAATCCGTTCGATCGCCGCGCGCGAGCGGGCGTTGCGGCGATCAGTCTTCAAACGCACCACGCGAGTGCCCCAGCTCTCGAAGGCGTGGCGCAGCATCAGGTACTTCGCCCCGGTGTTGATGGCCGAGCGCTGGGCCGAGGCGGCCAGCCAGGTCCAGCCGATCTCCACCCCATCGGGCGGGTCCATCGGGCTCGCCGGCCTCCCGCCCCAGGGCTGGCGCTCGAAGTTCGCGAAGCGGGTCGAGCCCACCACCCGCCCGGAGGCGGGGTCGAGCGTGGCGAGGGGGAGCGCTTCGCCACGCCCGGCCAGCTCCAGTGCGGCCTCGACATACGCGCGCATCTCCGCCTCGCTCCCCGGCACGTGCGTCCAGGCGTAGGTCGCCCGGTCCTCGGCAGCCGCCGCGGCGAGTGCCGGCACGTGAGCGAGTGACAGCGGTTCGAGGCGAACGGCCGCGCTTTCGAGGGTGACCGGCTGGACGGGGGAGCGGGTGGCGTTGGTCATTGGCTGGCCTCCAGTGGTTCCCACGATACGTCCTGGGCGGTGGCCAATCGTAGAGCCAATTGGCTGCCAGGCCGCGGGGCCACCCGTGGCGGGGCGGGTGGCGTGTTGCAGACCTCCGCCGAGGTTTTTATAGTGCGTTGCACGAAAGGACGGACAGGCCACGATGCCGGCCCGCACGGTGCACCCGCCATGACACGCGCTCCCGCGACGCTCCCCTCGAAGTGGCTCACGCTCATCGCCACCTGCCTCGGGCTGGGGATGATGATGATCGACACGTTCATCGTGAACGTGGCCTTCCCGGCCATCGGGCGCGATTTGAACGCCTCGCTCAGCCTGACGGAGTGGACCGTCTCCGGCTACGTGCTGGTGACCGGCGTGTTCCCGATCGCGATGGGACGGGTGGGCGACATCTTCGGGCGGCGGAAAGTGTACCTGCTCGGGCTGGTGGCGTTCGTGGTCGCCTCGGGGCTGTGCGGGCTGGCCCAGAACATCGAACAGCTCGTGGTGCTGCGGGTGTTCCAGGGCCTGGGCGCCGCCACGATGATGCCGCTGACCCTCTCGATCATCACCAACGCCTTCCCGCCGGAGCAGCGGGGGCTGGCAATCGGCATCTGGGGAGGCGTCTCGGGGCTGGGGCTCATCGCCGGGCCCATCCTCGGCGGCCTCCTGGTGAACGGCGATGAGTGGCGCTGGATCTTCCTCATCAATGTGCCGGTGGGCGCCATCGCCCTCCTGTTCGCGGCCTGGTGGGTGCCCGAATCACGCGATACGTCGGCGCCCCGCTACCTGGACTGGCGCGGCCTGGTGACGCTCGCCCTGGCGCTCTTCCTCATCCTCTTCGGCCTGAACCGCGCGAACGACGAGGGCTGGACATCGCCGCTCATCCTGGCGTGCTTCGCGGCCGGGTTCGCGGCCCTGCCCGTGTTTGTGCTCGTCGAACGCCGGGTGCGCTTCCCGCTGGTCGATCTCTCGCTCTTCCGGAGCTGGCCGTTCGTGACCGCCTGCATCAGCGCGGGGCTCTTCTCGGCGGCGGTGTTCGGCTCGCAACCCTACACCAGCCTCTTCATGCAGAACTACCTGGGTTTTTCGGCGCTCGAAGGCGGGCTGGGGTTCATCCCGGCGACGGCGCTGGTTGCCCTCCTGATGCCGGTCTCGGGCATCCTCGGGCAGAAGCTCGGGCACCGCATCCGCCTCATCATCATCGCCGGGTCGGTCTCCGTGGGCGTGTCGTTCCTCTACCTGCTCCGGCTGGACGTGGACAGCCGCTACATCGATGGCCTGCTGCCCGCCTTCGTGTTGCGGGGCCTGGGCATCGGCCTGGTGATGTCGGCCACGTCGTTCGCGGTGGTGAGCGCGATGCCGGTGCAGAAATCCGGGCTCGCCTCGGGCACGCTCACCATGGCGCGGAACATCGGCACCTCGGTGGGGGTGGCCGTCTTCGGCGCGGTGTTCCTCCATTCGGTGGGCACGAACCTGCCCGCCGAGCTCGAGGCAGCAGGCGTGACCGGCCCGGAAGGGGCGGCCGCGCAGGCCCGGGCCGAGCACTTCCTCCCCTCGCCCGCGGGGCCCGCGCGCGATGCGAGCCGCCAGGCGATCGTCGATGGCTTCCTGGTCATTTCGGGCACGGGCCTGGCGATCTGCGCGCTCGCGACAGTCTCGGCGGCGCTGATCAGGCCGCGGCGGGCGGTGGCCGCCGCCCCGGCCGCCACGCCCCTGGCAGCCGCCGAACCGGCGATGGGAGATGCTGGCTCCTAGCCGGGCTGCCCCCACCCGGTAACAATGGGGGGTGATGCCACAACGCCCCGATACCGGCGACCCCATCGCCCCCGTGCTCGACCTGCTGACCGGCGGCGCCTCCACCGGCGGCTGGCTGCGCTGCACCATCACCCCCGCCCGCGGCAGCGCGCCCTGGGATCGGCTGGTGGCCCAGCCCGTGCGGCTCGGGCGGGGGCCCGCCATCAAGCTCGTCACGCGCTCCGCGAAGAAGGAAACCACGGCCACCGTCCCCATCGAGGATTGGCCCGAGCGGCTGCCGCAGCTCATCGGCACCGGCGCGGTAAACCTGACCGTCGCCGCGCCCGGGTTCGAATGGCACGCGCGCCGCACTCGCGGCGGCAAGTGGCTGGTGAGCAAAGGGCGCCCCTCGCTCCAGCGTGAGCAGCCGGCCGGGCTCGCCGCACACGACCGGCTGCGTGGACGCGCGCTCGCCGAGAGCAACCCCCTGGTGCAGGCCCTCTTCATCGAAACCGGCCTGTACGGCAAGAGCGGCGTGCTGCTGGGCGAGGCCGCCGGCAAGCACCGCCAGGTCCAGCACTACCTCGAACTGCTCCGGCCGATGCGGGCCTGGCAGCGCGGCCAGGCCGTCCGCGTCGTCGATGCCGGGTGCGGCAAGGCCTACCTCAGCCTCGCCCTCTACCTCTGGGGCGAACTCCGCCGGACGCCGGTGGACCTGGTCGGGGTCGATGCCAACGAGGAGATCGTCGCGGCCGTGGCGGCCTCGGCCCGGCGGCTGGGCTACGAACGCGCGACCTTCCCCGCCCAGACCATCCGCGACTTCGCCGCCGAGTGGCGCGAGCCGGTCGACCTGCTCGTGAGCCTGCACGCCTGCGACACCGCGACCGACGAGGCGCTGGCCGCGGGCGTGCGGCTGGGGGCGGGGGCCATCGTGCTCGCGCCCTGCTGCCACCAGGAGATCGACGGCCAGGTCGCGGCGAACCAGAAGGCCGGCACGCTCCCGGCCAGCGAGCGCTGGGCGGCAACGCTGGCAAGCGGGCTGCTCCGCCATCGCCTGGCCGACATCATCACCGACAGCCTGCGGGCGGCCGCCCTCGAAGCCCTGGGGTACCAGGTCGACGTGGTGGAGTTCGTTTCGCCCGAGGCGACAGCGCGAAACCTGATGCTGCGGGCCGAGCGCCGCGACCCTCCCGATGAGCGCCTGGCCGCCCGGGGGCTGGAGCGCTACCGGGCGCTCGCCACCGAGTGGGGCGTGCGGCCCGCGCTGGAGGAGCTGCTGGGCGATTCCTGGCCACCGAAGGTGGCGGGCGCCGGATGAACGTCTACAGCTCGGTGATGGGCCTGGTTGGCAACACCCCGCTGGTGGAGCTGCGGTCGCTTTCGCCGAACCCGGGCGTGCGCATCTTCGCCAAGCTGGAAGGCCAGAACCCCACCGGGAGCATCAAGGACCGGATCGTCTTGCGCATCCTCCAGGAGGCGCGGAAGGCGGGTGCGCTCCAGCCGGGGCAGCGCATCGTAGAGGCCTCGACCGGCAACACGGGCGTCGCGCTCGCGCTCTTCGGGCGGCTCCTCGGCCACCCGGTGGACGTGTGCGTGCCCGAAAGCGTGTACCCCGAGATCGAACAGTTGCTCCACGTCTACGGTGCGCGGGTGCACCGGGTGCCGCGCCAGGCCGGGATCAAGACGGCGCGCGAAGTGGCCCAGGTGGTCGCCCGCGAAGAAAACGCCTACTACCTGGGACAGTTCGATAGCCCGGTGAACGCGCAGACCCACTACGAAACGACGGGCGCGGAGATCCTGGCCGACCTGGCAGCGGTGGGGCCGGTCGATGTGTTCGTCGCGGGCATGGGCACGGGCGGCACGATCAGTGGCGTGGGCCGGCGGCTGAAGGAAGCGAACCCGGGGTGCCACGTGTTCGGTGTCGAGCCGCGGCTGGGCGTGCACGTGCAGGGGCTCAAGTCGCTGGACGATGGTTTCATCCCGCCGGTGCTCGATGAGTCGGTGCTCGATGGGAAGATCATCGTGGGCAACCGCCATGCGTTTTCGCACGCCCGCCGGGCCATGCTGGCGGAGGGGATTTTCGGCGGCATCAGCAGCGGCGCCGTGCTGCACGCGGCCATGCGCGCGGCCGGCCGGATCGAGCGCGGGAACATCGTCGCCATCTTTGCCGATGGCGGCTGGAAGTACCTGGGCACCGACCTGTGGCAGGCCGATGACACCGGGGAGGCGGACATCGAGGCGCACGAGGACCCGCTCGACGACATCCTCTGGTGGTAGGCGGGGCGCGGCACGTGGTGGCGCCGGGTGACCACCTGGCGGTGTTCGCGAAAGCGGACTACCCGGCGGCGGTGCTGGCGCTCCTCAACGAGGTCTCACCCGTCGGAAGCGGTCCCCTGGAGATGCGGCTCGGAGTCGTCGTGGGTGGAGATGCGCTTGCCGACGAAGACGGCCAGGCCGAACGCCAGGCCAAACGGTAGCCCGAGGATGATCGCCGGGATGATGGTCACCGTGAGCGGCGGGCGTTCGGTGAGGGTGAAGGCGATGGCGCCGGCGGAGTGGAAGCTGCAGGCGACCTGGCCTTCCTTCTGCGCCGGCTCGAACGTCAGGGTGGTGCCGGGGCGGATGAGCGCGCCGCCGATGAAATGCTCGACGACGTCGTTATTGACGATGGTGAGCTCGCGCGTGCGGCCCAGGTCGAGATTCGCGGGGATGCCGGGGGCGGGCTTGCCTTCGGCAATGAGCGCCGCCGTGCCTTCGGGGATGACGAGCTCGCGAGCGTCTTCCTTTCCTACGGGTTCGAGCAACCACCACCAGAGGACGCTCACCAGCCAGCCAACGGCGATGCCGCCGGCAGCCCACAGGATCCAGTGCCTTGCGGCGGGTGAAAGGGTCATGGACCCAGTCTAGCCGCTATTTGACCAGGTAGAGCGCGGGATAGAAGAACACCCACACCACGTCGACGAAGTGCCAGTACATCACGGCGCCGGCGATTGGCCAGTGGTCCTTGCTGGAGAAGCGCCCGCGGAGGAACTGGATCCAGACGAGGACGAGGATGCCGATGCCGCTGACGACGTGGCTGGCGTGGATGCCCGTCATGGTGAAGAAGACCGTGCCGAAGGCCTCGCTGCGGTGGAAGTGGGCGGTGGCCCATTCGTAGCCCACGCCCCCGGCGAAGAGCACGCCGAGGAGGATGGTGGCGAGCAGGCCGTAGTTGGCGAGCTTGCGGTTGTCGTGCTCGATGGCGGTCTCGGCGGTGAAGGCCGTGACGGAGCTGAGGAGGAGGACGATAGTGATGCCCAGGCCGAGCGCCTGGTCGACATGCTCGCGGTGGATGCCCTCGAGGAAGAACCGGGCGCTCAGGAGGAGGCCGAAGAGGATGGACTCGGAGAAGAAGAAGAGCCAGAGGCCAACCCGGTTGAACTGGAGGTGGTTGTGAACCGGGTGGTGGGCCCCGGCGGTGGGGGAGACGACGGCCATTAGTGGGCCTCCTCAGTGCGCCAGATGCGGTAGATGTGCATGAAGTAGTAGACGATGAGCCCGGCCTTGCCGAGGGCGGCGACGGTGAGGCCCAGGAAGCGGAGCGTGTCGTGGGTGATTTCGACCGCGAAGATGTACTCGACGATGGTGAGGACGGCCAGGATGACGGCCACGATCATGCCGGTCTGCATTGCTTTCTGCATGGTTGGCTCTCCTTACTGTCCGCCGCCGCCAGCGGGTGCGCCGCTCAGGCCGGCGTTCGGGAACACTCCATGGACTGAGCCGGGCACGCCGTAGTCGTAGGGGTGTCCCTTGATGACGGGCCGCTCGGGGAAGTTCTCGTGGGGCGGTGGCGAGGTGGTCTGCCATTCGAGGGTGCGGGCGCGCCACGGGTTCGCCTCGGCCACGGGGCCGCGGACCCAGGAGTTGATCATGTTGTAGATGAACACCAGGAACGAGGCGCCCAGGAAGAAGCCCGAAAGGCTCAC
>CAYUVT010000113.1:0-10197 GCA_964448165.1 uncultured Anaerolineaceae bacterium
GCCCTCGCCGGGAGCGCTCTGGATCTCGAAGGCGCCGCGGATACCCTGGGCGCGTTCGCGCATGGAGCGCAGGCCCAGGTGCCCGGGGAACTCACCGGTGGGGTCGAACCCCTGGCCATTGTCGCGGATCGAAAGGCGCAGGTTCGCGCCATCGTAGGCGAGGCCAACCTGCACCCGGGTGGCCCGGGCGTGCTTCACCGTGTTGTGGAGTGTCTCCTGGGCGATGCGGTAGACAGCCTCCTTCGCCTCGATGGCCACGTCCGGTTCCTCGCACAGGTCGGCCTCGACGGTGATGCCGTAGCGGGCCTGGGTGGCAGCAACCTGGCGGCCAATTGCGGCCACGAGGCCTTCGGTGGCAATGGACTCAGGGCGCAGCTCAAAGATGAGCGCGCGCATCTCGGTCAGGCCGGCCTCGGCGAGCGAGAGCACATAGTCGAGCGGCTCGACGACATTCGGCGGGCCGTCATCGCCCAGGCGGCGGCGCGCGGTACGGGCCCCGAGCGCGATCCCGTAAAGCGCCTGGGAGACTGAATCGTGGAGTTCGCGGGCGAGT
The DNA here is from genome assembly GCA_964448165.1 of uncultured Anaerolineaceae bacterium. Lineage (GTDB taxonomy): Bacteria > Chloroflexota > Dehalococcoidia > Tepidiformales > Tepidiformaceae > Amarobacter. Next base: position 554 of record CAYUVT010000113.1, read on the forward strand.
CGCTGGCGCTCTTCGAGGGCGGCGGCGGCCGAGGCGCGCTGGTACAGGCGGGCATTCTCGATGGCGAGAGCCGTCTGGTCGGCGATGGCTTCGATGAAGCCTATCTCCTCCTTGCCCGGGGACTCGATGCCAGCGTAGGCGACCGTCATGACGCCGAGCGGACGTTCGCCGTAGATGATGGGGACCACCAGCACGGAATCCCAGTCCGCGTGCTCGAAGAAGGCCCTGGCCGCGGCGTAGCGCGGGTCGTTGAGCCGCTCGATACGCATATTCGGGAGAAACACGGGCCGGCGTTCGCGGATGGCGACTTCGGCCGCCGAGGCGGCGCCAGCGGCGTACGCCTCCTGCATGGCATCGACAAACTCCTGCGTCTGGCCGGCCACGCCGACGATGCGCAGGGGGCGGATGCTCTTCTCACCCGTCACCGTGATCGTGGCGGAGATGGCGCTGGTGGCGGTCAGGACTTCACCAGCGATTTCGTTCATCAGTTGTTCGATCGAGCTCTCGAGGGTAAAGCTGGCGGCGATGCGGGTGAGGGCCTCGAGTTGCCGCACACGTTTTTCTGTCTGGGAGAAGAGGAGGGCGTTCTCGATGGCCGTAGCCGCCTGGCGGGCCATGGCGGTGATGAGGCCGATTTCGCGCTCGTCCGGTTCGTTGGTGGCCAGGTAGTAGTTCTCGATGGTGCCGAGGTCGCGCTCACCAAATCGCATGGGGACGATCACGAGCGTGTCCCAGGGTTCGTCGCGGATGACGTCGTGAAGTTCGGCGTAGAGAGGTTCGGCGAGCGTGCGGGCCTTAAGATGGCGCAGGACGTAGGGCCCACCGCTCTGGAGGGCGACCTGGTTGGGACGCGGAGCGCCCCGGTGGTGGCCCGCGGACACGGCGTCGAGGAAGCCCTCGGGGAGGCCGTAGGTGCCGCCCAGCAGGAGCATGCCGTCTTCGGTGAGGGTGCTCACGGAGCAGGCGACCGCGCCGGTCGATTCGACCATGCGCTGGGCGAGGTTATCGAGCGTGCTCTTGACGGATCGCTCGAGGTCGAGGGAGGTGGCGATGCGCGAAAGGGCGGTCATTTCGCGAGCCCGGCGCTCGGCCTCGGCGAAGAGGCGCGCGTTTTCGATAGCGACAGCGGCCTGGTTGGCGATGGCCATCCCCAGGTCGGCTTCTCGGCGGGTGAAGGCCGCGGGCTTATCGGATGAGAGCGCGATCATCCCCACGAATCGGCCCTTCTGCACCATGGGGAGGGCAAGCCACGACACGATCCGGGAGAAGGTGGAATCGAGGGCGCCGCCGACCGCGCCGCGGAAGTGCTGGGCATAGAAGTCGTCGCCCCGGACGTCGTCGACGATGATGGGCTGGCGATCGAGGAGTGGCCGCCAGAAGGTGTTCAGGCCTTCGACCGAGAACTTCTGGATGGCGGGCCCGGAACCCGAGGATTCGGGGCCTCGCGCTTCGCGGACGACCAGCTGGTCGCCTTCGACAACGAGCATCGAGGCACCGCTATAGGGGATGACATCGCGGACCTGGTCGAGCACCAGGCCGAGCAGTTCGCCGGGATCGAGCGTGGAGGAGACGTTGCTGGAGACCTGGAGGAGGGCGCGCAGTTCACGTGTGCGCTCTTCGACGCGCTGTTCAAGGAGGCGTTGCTGTTCGGCCTCCTCGCTCACGTCGCGAATGACCACAAGGATGTGCGGGCGGCCCTGGTAGGTGATAGAGGTGCCCAGGACATCGGCGATGAAGCTGGTGCCGTCCTTCCTGAGCTGGGTGGAGCGGCCGCGGTAGGTTTTGCCGGCGGTCACGGTCTCCAGGTATTCGCGCGTCTGACCACGGGAGTGGGGATGGACCAGGGCGAACGGCTCAAGCGCTCGGAGTTCTTCGAGTGTGTAGCCGTGCGTTTCGAGGGCCGCCGGGTTCGCATCGACGATGCGGTCTTCCATGTCGGTGATGAAGAGGGCATCGCTCGTGGATTCGAAGATGCTGCGGAATCCTTCTTCGCGCTCGGCGAGGGCGAGGGTGGTTCGTTCGCGTTCGAGAATCTCGCGCTGGAGCGCCTCGTTGCGGGCGCGGATCTCGTCGATCATGCGGTTGAAGGAGGCGGCAAGGTCGCCGAGCTCATCGTTGGAGCGGACGGGGATAGCGGCGTTGAAATTGCCGGCCGCCACGGCGCGGGTGCCGCTGACCAGCGAATCGATAGGCTGGAGGAAGACGCGGCGGTTGAGCCACGCGGTCCCGCCGAGGGCAACAACAAAGAGGAAGAGCATCGTCAGGAGGATGACGCCAACCGTCCGGTTGGCCTCGTCGTTGATGGAGGCCGCCACGCTCGCCGCTTCCTGTGTGATTTCGTCGACGGGAGCGGCCATGGCGAAGCTGCCGCCGACTTCGCTGAGGGGCGCATAGGCCACGAACATCTCGCGGCTGCCAAGGCGGACACGGGCGACATCGGACTGGCCGCTGAGCATCTCCTCAACAACGCGGTGGAAGGCGAGGTTCTCCGGGTCTTCGCGGGCCATCCCGATGAGGTCGAAGGCGTTGGTGCGGAGCACCTGCCCATCGCCATCGATGTAGAACGCGAAGCCGGTGGGGGTGGGACGGACCATGTTGATCTGGTCGATGAGGCGATCGATGGAGAGGTCGACGCCGATGACACCCCGGAACTCATTGGCGAAGTACACGGGGGTGTAGGCGGTGACCACGAGCCCTTTGCTCACCTCGTCCTGGTAGGGCGTGGTCCACACGGTTGCGCGTTCGGGGTTGTTCGCGGGGCCGACGCGTTCCGACAGGTCGAGCGAGACGCTGGTGGAGAGGCCGCTGGCCGTGCGCTGCAATTCGCCGGTGGCCGGGTAATGGCGGAGCGCGCCGCTGGGCCCGATGTAGTAGACGGCGATGGGCCGGAAGTTGTCCTCGGTGAGCCGGCCGGGGAAATCGGCCATGAGGCTGGGGAGGAGGGTGTCGAGCGGGGCCGAGTCGCGGAGGTCCCGTTCGACTTCCGCGGGCGGGGCGCCAGCTGGCACGAAGAGGTCGGTGAGCCTGATGGCCCGGGTATCGTGGAGGTTGCCTTCAGCGTCGGGTGTGAGTGTGGGGACATCGGGCGCCGGGAGTGTCGATTCGTAGGGCGCAACGGCCATGTAGCGGGCGGACTGGTGGCCCCACTCGATCGCGGGGAAGAACTGGAGCTGGCCGATATACGCCTGGGTCTCGGCATTGCTGAGCAGTGTCTTAACGCCCTGGCGTTCCAGACCGTCGCGGCTGGTGCGGGCGGCGTTGTCCTGCGTGCGGTGGAACCCGAAGAGAACGAGGGCGGCGGTGGCGGCGCCCAGGACGACGATGAAGACCAGGAGCGAAAGGTTGAGCTTGGGGCCAAGCCGGAGAGGAATGCTGCGCACGCGAATCTCGTGGTGGGTTTAGTCGACCGGACCAAGCCCGATCTGGCGGGCATAGAGGGCGGCCTGGGTGCGGCTCTGGACGCCCAGCTTCAGGAGGATGCTTGAGACGTGAGTTTTGACGGTGTTCTCGCCGATGACGAGGGCCTGGGCGATCTCCTTGTTTGCCTTCCCCTGGGCGAGGAGCCGGAGGACATCGGTCTCACGCTCGGTGAGCGACTCGGGGCTCTCTGGCGCGCGGACCTCGCGGACGAGGCGGGCGGCCGCCTGTGGCGAAAGCTGGACCTGGCCGTTGGCGGCAGCCTTGATCGAGCGGATGAGCTCGTCGGCCTGGGTGTCCTTGAGGAGGTACCCGATCGCCCCCGCGCGGACGGCGCCGACGACCGAGGCGTCTTCCAGGACGGAGGTCAACGCGATGACCTCCGTATCGGGGCATTCGCGGCGGACCCGGCCGATGGCGGTGATGCCATCCATCACGGGCATGAGGAGGTCCATCAGGACGACATCTGGCTTGAGCTCGTGGGCGAGCTTGAGCGCCTCGGCGCCGTTCTGGGCTTCGCCGACGACATCGAACTCGGGGTCATCGAGGAGGAACATTTTGAGGCCCTGGCGGACGACAGCGTGGTCGTCCGCGATCACGATCCGGATGGTCATCGAAGCTCCAACGGGCGCAATGCAGACTCGGGCACGCGCATTGCGAGACTATATCACCGCGTTTGGGGTGAACCTTCCTCCTCCCTTTGGCGGAGATCGCATTCCCTCGAAGTTCTCGTGTGTGAACCAACCGGCAGTGGGACGCTTCGCGGTGCTGGCGCCAGTACTGTTGGAAGGGTGATGGACTTGTCGATTCGCCTCCTCCTTGTTGACGACGAAGCGCGTGTGCGCCAGGGCCTGCGGATGTGCATGGCCGGCGAACCGGACTTCGAGGTTATCGGGGAGGCAGACGAGGGGACGGAAGCCGTCGAACTTGCCACGGCCCTCCAGCCCGACGTGGTGGTGATGGACGTGCGCATGCGCGGGCTCGATGGCATCGGGGCGACCCGGAACCTCCAGGACATGCTGCCTGGAACGCGGGTAGTCATCCTCTCGATGCACGACGACCTGAACACGCGTACAGCGGCGCAGGCGGCCGGGGCGAGCGCCTTCGTCGGCAAGCAGGAAGGCATCGGGCGGCTGTTCGATGTCATTCGTGCTATCGCCGGCCCTGGACCCGGGACGCCGGCGCCAGCCGCCTGAGCGCCGATTCCATCGCAGCGGACATCCGCCAGGAGAGGGAGCACCCGGACAGCTCAGTCCGGCCCAGGCAGCGGGAGGAGGGAGACACCATGACTGTCATGCAGACGCAACGCATCGAGGGCGGGGCCAGGAGCGCGCCGATCATCGAGATCGAGAGCGTGGTCAAGACCTATGACTCGGGCACGCAGCAGGTGCGCGCGCTCCGGGGGGTGAGCCTCTCGGTCGAGCGGGGCGAGATGGTGGCAATCATGGGCCCATCGGGCTGTGGCAAGACAACGCTGCTGAACTGCGCGAGCGGCCTGGACGTGGTCGATGCGGGGACGGTCCGTATCGCCGGCTCGAACCTGGCGGAGCTGACGGACAGGACGCGGACGTCGTTCCGCGCCCAGAACATGGGATTCGTGTTTCAGACGTACAACCTGCTGCCGGTGCTTTCGGCGGTAGAGAACGTTGAGCTGCCGCTCATCGTTTCGGGTGTGAGCCCGCGGGAAGCCCGCGAGCGGGCGCTCGAAGCGCTGGAGACGGTGGAATTGCGGCACCTCAGCCATCAGCGGCCCTCGCAGCTCAGCGGCGGGCAGCGTCAGCGCGTGACGATCGCGCGTTCGCTGGTCAACCGGCCGGAAATCGTGTGGGCCGATGAACCGACCGGCGCGCTCGATTCAAAAACCGCCGACGACATCATGAACCTGATGGAAACGCTCAACCGCGAACACGGACTGACGTTCGTCATCGTCACGCACGACCCGGGCGTGGGGGCGCGCTGTGACCGCATCGTGAAGATGCGCGACGGGCTGATTGTGGATGAGGAAGTGTTGCGGTGAAGGAACTGTTCGGCCTGCCGATGACGACGATCGCCGTTGTGCTGGCCGGACTGCTGGGCCTCGCCCTGGCGAGCGTGGCCTTCATCGGCTTTTCCAATCGCACGATGTTCAAGTTCGGCCTGCGCAACATCGCCCGGCGCGGGCTGCAATCGGTGCTGGTGATCGCCGGGCTCGCGCTCGGGACGCTGATCACCACGGCTGCCTTCGTCACCGGCGATACGGTCGATTACTCCCTCACGAAGGATGCCTACCGGCTCTTCGGGCGGCAGGACCTGGAGATCAGCTGGACGGGAGAGCCCCGGTACTTTAGCGACGGCGGCGTGGCCGAGCGTGGCGAGCAAGTCCTGGTGAACGGTGCGGTGGTGCCGGCGCTGGAGAACGCATTCGCGGGCGACCCCGACATTGTCGCGTTCCAGCCGATGCTCCGCGTTGTGGCGCCGGTGACCAATCTTCGCACCGCCGATGCCAAGCCCGCCGTCCTGCTCTCTGGCGTGGATGGCGCACGGCTCGACCGCGTGGGCGGACTCACGCTCACCTCGGGCGAGCAGGTCTCGGTAAGCAGCCTGCGCGACGGCCAGGTGTACCTGAGCGAGCGCGCCGCCAACGAACTCCATGCGATGAGCGGGGACGGCCTGACAGTTCACCTGGGCGACCGCGTTGCCCATGTTCGCGTCGCGGGCATCGTGCGGGACGAACTGGTATCGGGCGTGCTCGGAATGAGCTTCTCCTCGGTGCCGGGAGGACTGGTCCTGCCGATCGAGGCCCTGCGCAACCTCGCCGGGCTCGAACACGACGAGATCAGCGCCATCACGGTCTCGCTGGATGGCGGCGTGCGAACCACGATCGAAAGCGCCGACCCGGCCGCTTCTCGGATACGGGCATACCTGGAGGGCGCCGGCGCGGGGCTGTTCGCCACGAAAGGGGGGCTGCCGGCCGATCAGCCGGTCGAAGTCCTCACGGTGAAGAAGGACCTGGTGGAGCAGGCGCAATTCAGCGGAAACCTGTTCACCACGCTGTTCCTGGTGCTGGGGATGTTCTCGATGGCTGCCGGGGTCATGCTCATCTTCATGATTTTCGTGATGCTCGCGGCCGAGCGGCGCTCGGAAATGGGCATGGCCCGGGCGGTTGGCGCCCAGCGGGCGCACCTCGTGCAGTCGTTCGTGGCCGAGGGGATGGCGTACTCGCTGCTGGCGGGGCTCATCGGTGTCGTGATGGGGGTCGCCGCTTCGTACGGGCTCACCCAGGTGCTGTTGAAGCAGGTGGGCGGCGATTATTTCTCGCTGATCGAAATGAAGATGACCCCGACGTCAGTCGTGGTGGGGTACAGCCTGGGCGTCGTGATCACGTTCATTACCGTGGTGTTTGCGTCGCTCAAGGCGAGCCACGTGAACATCGTTGCGGCGATCCGCCAGCTGCCCGACGGCCGAAGGCCCGCGCCGCGTCGACGGACACGCTGGAAGTGGGTCATGGCGGGAGTGCCGGCACTGGCGCTACCCCCGCTCGGGATCTGGTGGCTGTTCCGGAAGGGGTTCGGCCTCGCGTGGGCGTGGATCCTCGGACCACTGGGCATCGTCCTCGGGGTGGTGTTCATCCTGCTGGGGAAGTCGAGCGAGTTCCTCTTCCCGTTTGCGCTCGGCGTTTCGCTGATCCCGCTTTCGGCGGCAGCAATCGCCCGCTACCTCAACGCCCCGGCGCGCCCGCTGTGGACGATCGTCGGGTTGGCGCTCGGCGCGTACTGGCTCCTGCCGGGTAACGTCCACGACCGGCTGTTCGGAGAATTCCAGGCCGATATCGAGATGTTCGTGCTCTCGGGGATCATGATTGTCGTCGCGTTCACGCTGGTGATCGTCTACAACGCGCGGCTGCTCACCAGCCTGTTCCGCGCGGGCGAAGGCGCGGCCGCGTATGCAGTGGCCGGGGGCCTGCTGGTGGCCGCGCTGGCAGCCGTGGGCGCCGCCGCCCTCCTGGGCGATCGTGCCGATGGCATGGGCGAGCTGTTCTACCTCGTTGCGGGGCTGCTCGTCCCCACCGCCCTGCTGGCGGCGGTCTCGGCGCGGTTCCCCGCGCTCACTCCGGCGCTGAAGATGGCGGTGGCGTATCCGCTCTCGAATCAGTTCCGCACCGGGATGACGATCGCGATGTTCTCGCTGATCGTGTTTTCGCTGACGGTCTTCAGCGTCCTGCTCGCGAACTTCGATACGGCGTTTCTCGGCGGCGATGCCCGCGGGAACATGGACCTGGTCGTGACGACCAACCCGGAAAGCACGGTGAAGGATGTGCCTGCGGCGCTGACCGAGGCGGGCAGCCCCGTGGCAACCCGGATCGCCGGCGTCGGCCGGACCACCGCCGGCGGCGGGCCCATTCTCGTGGCGCAGGGCGGCTCCACGGAGAATAGCGGGTACTATCCGCTGATCGGGGCCGACCGTGCGTTCTTCAGCGACCTCGGGACCACGCTCGATGCGCTGGCGGAGGGATATCGGGACGAGCCGGCAGTCTGGGCCGCGGTGATGGAGGACCCCGCTCTCGCGCTCGTGGATGGTTCGGTCGTCGGGCTCTCCTTCAACGAGGCGTACGAGTGGACTGCCAAAGGGGTGACCGTGACCGATGACCGGTTCGCGCCGTTCACGCTCAATCTAACGACACCTTCGGGAGCGACGAAGACGGTCACGGTCATCGGCGCCCTCCGCGCCCAGCTCCCGGGCGGGACGTGGGGCGGCATTTATGTGAATGAGACGGCGTACCGGGAGTTGCGCGGCGAACCGCTCTACCAGCGCACCTATATCCGGTTGAACGAAGGCAGCGACGCGGGTGAGGCCGCGCGGCTTATCGAGTCGGCGCTCGCGGTGAAGGGTGTGGAGGCCGAGCCGGTGCAGGAAATCCTCGACGACATGAAAGCGGCGAACACGGCATTCAACCGGATGTTCCAGTCGTTCATGGCGCTGGGGCTGTTCGTCGGCATCGCGGGGCTCGGCGTCATCGCCTTCCGGTCGGTCGTCGAGCGGCGGCAGCAGATCGGGATGTTGCGGGCAATCGGTTATCAGCGTGGGACAGTGACCCTGACGTTCTTGCTGGAGTCGAGCTTTGTCGCGGTAATGGGCATCCTTTCGGGCGTCGTCGGTGGTGTCATCCTTGGCTGGAGCCTGCTGACCTCCGACAGCTTCACCGAAGGAGCGGACATCGCCTTCGCCATGCCGTGGACGGAGATCCTGGTGGTCATCGGGGCGTCGTTCGCGTTTTCCCTGGCGATGACCTGGTGGCCAAGCCGGGGAGCAGCGCGCGTCCCGGTCGCGGAAGCGCTGCGTTACGAGTAGGGCCCCAAGCCTGTAACGGCCTGAAGCTTCGTGGTTCAATAGCGGCTCACCGCCGCAGGAGGATCACGATGGATTTCGAACTTTCCGAAGAGCACCGGCTCATCAAAGACACGGCGCGCCGCATCGCGCGCGATGTGGTTGCGCCGCGCGCGAAGGAAGTGGACGAAACCGGCGAATACCCCCACGACTTCTTCGAGGCGTTCAAGAAGGCAGGGCTCCTGGGGATGGCCATCCCGGAATCCATGGGCGGGACCGGCAACGGCATCCTCCCGCTCTGCCTTGCCATTGAAGAAGTCGCGAAATACGAATGCGGCGCCGGGCTGATGCTGGTGCTGAGCGGCCTGCCATCGCGGCCGATCATGTTCGGGGGGACGCCCGAACAGCAGCAGGAGTGGCTCCCCGCGCTCTGCAGCGGCGAACAGAAGGCGGCGTTTTGCCTCACCGAACCCGATCACGGCTCGGATGCCGCGAACCTCCAGACCCGGGCTGTCCGCGACGGCGATGACTACATCCTGAACGGCAACAAGGTCTACATCTCCGGGGGCACCGTGGCTGACTACCTGACGGTGTTCGCGAGGACGGGCGGTCCAGGGGCGAAGGGCATCAGCGCGTTTGTGGTGGATGCGCACGCTCCGGGTGTGGTGATTGACCGGACGGATGACAAGATGGGCGTGCGGAGCGTCCCAACGGCCCATTTCAGCTTCCAGGACGTGCGTGTGCCAGCCCGGAATCTCCTGGGCGGCGCGGAGGGCGCCGGGTTCAATCACGCGATGCTGACGCTGAACTCGATGCGCCCAACGGTGGGGGCGCGCGGTGTGGGCCTGGCCGAGGGAGCAGCGGGCTACGCGATGGAGTGGGCGCGCGAGCTGCCGCGGAGCCTTCGCGACGCCGAGTCGAAG